>JAQBDA010000124.1:0-5550 GCA_032124675.1 Chloroflexota bacterium | reverse complement strand
TGAGATATAAGCGGTCAAAATTTTGGCGTTGAGGTAGTCTCCAGCTATAGCTATCAGGCGGTAGGGTTTAACCCCAGTGGGAGTCGAAAGGTTTACCATATTACCGACCTTCAGACCGGCCTGTGAAGCTAAGATACCGTTGGCGATGATCGCCCGTTCACCGGCCAGGGTGGCGTATGCCGTTCCGGCATCACCGTCTTGAAAACTCAGGCTGGCAATCTTAGGATATACGGCTGGATCGATCGCCAGTAGGGAGAGCGGCTTCCCGTTGGTGCTGGTGGCAGCATAGCGCAGGCTGCTGACATATTCCACCCCGGGCACTCTGCGCAGCTCTTCAGCCAGATCGCTGCGGGCACCCACGTTGCTGCTCCACACACCTACCGAAGGCGGCATGATCAGGTAATCGCTTCCCAGGCTCCTTTGCAGGATATCCAAAAAGCCTCCCGAGATGCTCCAGATCAATCCTCCCATAGCGACGATGATAGCCAGCCCGATCATGGTTGCACTGGCGGTGATAGCAGCTCTGGTCGGCTGGCGGGTAACGTTGCCCTCCGCCAGCGTGCCGGTCCCATCCCGGGCAAATACGATGGCCACGATGGCACTGAAGACCGACGCGATTGGCTTGACCAGCGCTGGACCGACGAGCACCAGTCCGGCTAAGAACATAAAGCTGCCCAGAGCCGTCAGCCCGATATCCCCTGAAATCAGCCCGAGCACTGCCAGCACGATCAGGATCACACCGATGATTGTGCCGATTAAAGTGGCGCGCTGCACAGACTCGCCGATCGAGGGACGCAGTGCCTCCAGCGGGGTCACCCGTCCGGCGCTGAAGGCCGGCAGCAGCCCGGCAGCCAGAGTCACACCGACGCCTAAAACGATGGTTGTTATCACCAGACCGGGTTGTACGACCGGGGCTTTTATTTGGATGTGCATGAACCCCTCGAGCATAGGAGACATGGCCATGATCAAGCCCGATCCCAACAGGTAGCCCAATGAGATCCCGACCAGCGAGCCGATTAATCCCTGGATGAAGCCTTCGGTCAGGATCACCCCGATGATCGTTCTTCGGCTGGCTCCAACAGCCCGCAGCATACCGATATCGTGACGGCGCTCGGCTACGATCGTCCGGAAAGTGTTGAAGATGATGAAGCCGCCCATCAGCAGTGCCAGGAATCCGAACAGGCTGAAGATCATCTGCCCCATCTGAATGCTGCCGATAATCTCCGATCCGCTGGATAATGCCCCGATGGTATAGTCATCCCCCAGGGCAGCTTCGATCTGGGACTGGATAGCTTCCCGTTGTGTGCTGTCCATCGTATCGAGGTTTATATCAATCGTGTTGATGCGGTCGGGCAGATCGAGCAGTTTCCCTGCTTCGTACAGCGAGATGAGCACCTCTTCATTTCCGGGCAGCGCCCGCTCTGGGAGCAGGCCAACAATCTCCAGCGCCACCACTCCTTCCGTGGTGGGCAAGGGAAGCTCATCACCAAGTCTGAGCTGCAAGCTGTCCGCCAGGCTGGTGGTAATCACCGCAACCAGGTCGTCTTTGCTGCGCAGGAAGCGACCCTCCTTGACCGGGTAATTGCGCAGTGTCTGAGCAGAGCGTGGGTCGATGCCGGTCAGCGTCAATGCCGTAACCTGGGCATTGCCGAAGAAATCATCTGGGATGTTGACCGTGCGGCTGAGTGACCCGGTGATAGCGCGCACGCCGGCGATCGTGCGGACCTTGTTCAGGACCCGCTCTGAAAACGCCTCGCCGCTCTCGTGGGTGATGGTAATGTCGACCTGCCCGGAAGCAGCCAACATATTGGATTCAAATGCCTTGACCATGGAGGGCAGCACGAGGTTCATGGCAAAGATCAGCAGCGTTCCGAGCATGATCGCCAGGGTGGTGAGGAAGGTGCGCAGCTTGCGCCCCGAGAGATAGCGGGCAGCCAGTGATATTTGTAGTCCATTCATGGAATAGTACCTTTAGGCCAGATTATCCGGGGCCACATCAGGCGATCTGCCGCATGATATCGGCTACCAGCTCCGCATTATTGGAGTTGGCGGGTTCAGGCCTGGTCTCGCCGACGATGACCCCATCTTTCAGGAATAGGATTCGATCTGCAAAAGAGGCTATGAACGGATCATGGGTGACCATAACTACCGATCGCCCCCACTCATTGGCGACCTGGCGTAAGAGTTCGGCGATCTCTTCTGAAGAGCGAGTGTCCAGGTTGCCGGTTGGCTCATCTGCCAGGATAAGTTTTGGTTCTGCCACCAGGGCGCGGGCGACCGCCACACGCTGCTGCTGGCCTCCGGAGAGCTGGTCTGGACGGCTGTTCAGCCGGTCTCCCAGCCCCACCTTCTGCAGCCACTCGCTGGCTTTCGCTTTTGCCTTGCCCCGGTTTGTGCCATTGAGCGTGATCGGCAAAGCTGCATTCTCGGTGGCATCCAGCACTGGGATCAGGTTGTAGAACTGGAAAATGAAGCCGATTTTCTGGCGGCGCAGCTTCGTCAGTGCATCATCAGAGAGGTCATTCAGCACCTGACCGTTGATAACCACCCACCCTTCCGTAGGGCGGTCCAACCCACCCAAGAGGTAAAGCAGGGTAGACTTTCCACAGCCGCTGGGACCCATAACGGCCAGGAATTCACCTTCGTCCACGCTGAGCGAGACATGGTCCAGGGCGACGACCAGGGTCTCGCCTTTGCCGAATTTTTTTGTAAGATTTTCTGCCTGAATAAGTGACATAACTGCAATTTCTGACAGAATGTTGATTGGATGAATATAATTATGGAACGGGTACATTACTGTACGACCGTCCGCACGGTCGCCCGCACGACCGTCCACACCGGAGGCTGGTAAACACACTGTCAAGGTGATATTATACATCAGGCAATAAACATAAATCCGGTGCCATACACCCCAGCGGGTTTTTATGATAATATTTTTAAGCCTTACGCAGTGGTGGAATGACGCGATTTCCCCTGAACTGCGTAACTTCTAAATTTGTGTCTTACGGGCAATTATAAAAAAAGCAAATTGCGTCGTGAATCCGAATAATCGCAAGTGGATCATTCCTCTTTCCGCTGTCACAGCATTCTGCCTGGCGGTATTTTCGGTCATTTACTTGCTGTATGGACCGCTATCGTTATATGCGCCTCCGCGGCTGGCACCTGCAACACCTTCAGTCGGCTCCAGCGCCTGGAGTGATCTCCTGCAAGCTACACCTGAGGCATATACAACCCCGCTGCCCGACCCAATCAGCAGCTCGATTGACGGAAGCTATGCCAGGCTCGTCCAATCGCCGCCGCAGTGGTGGTCCTGCCGGCGCTGTGCGGATTACCGCCTCTCCGGCGGCATTTGGAAGCTGCAGTTCGATAAGGGGATCATGCGTGTCCTCTATGATGTCACCGGCTGGCACAACCTGGCATCGTTTACAGTTGCTGATGATCGCCTATACATCTTCAACGACCCGTATTGCCCACAGGATATTGGTCTTTACCGCTGGCAGCTGGTGGGTGGAAATCTCGAAATGGCCGTCATCGAAGACGCGTGCGCTTTTCGCTTGCGAGGCGAGAATTTCAGCCAGCAGACCTGGCTGACCTGCCCGCGGCCTGGCAGCACGCCGGGAGAGGGGATGCCCGCCGGCTGTGCGGAGAACCTGGCTGCCCCTCAGGCATTGGCTGCTCCCAGGTTGGCGCTGAAAGTGGCAGTCTTTGGGGGTGACAGCCGCTTCTACCTCAAACCACCGGAAGTGTTCGCCCTGGCAAACGCTGAGGAAGTCTCCCCGCCCGACGGTATTCAGGTGACGTACAGTCAGAAGAGCGTCTCTTTTGGTCTGAACCGGGTCCTGTGGTGGCAGGGGGAGTGGATCGAGGCGTTCACCGGGCTGCCTTTTACCGCAGTAGGCGTGCAGTTCTTGGGTGAGCCTCAAATGGGCTGGGCGCGCCTGCTCTTTGATGGGCAGGTGGTCTGGCAGGGTGACACATCAGAGATTGGGATGGAGAAGGGCCGCCACGGAGGATATATCGAGATCTCCGGCTTCGAACCCGGTGGGCATTCGATCCGCGTGGAAAGTATAGGTTTTGATTACCACCCGGTGACAGTCGCCAGTTTTGGCTTCAGCTACCAGGGTGGAGTCGAGAAAAAGGAGCCATAACCGTTGAACACGCTCCTGGTACACAATGCGACCCTTTTTACCCCGGCAGGTGAGTGGCAGCCGGGCTGGCTGATGACTGCCGGCAGGCGGATAGCCATGATGGGTCCGGGAGAGCCGCCGCTTTTTGAAGCCTCCCAGGCGGCAGTCCAGATCGATGCCGGAGGGAAGCTGCTCCTGCCCGGTTTCATCGATCTGCATGTCCATGGAGCGGTCGGTTACGATGTCATGGATGCCAGCCAAGATGGCTTGCAGGCGATGGCGCGTTTTTACGCCATCCATGGGGTCACAGCTTTCCTGCCCACTACCTGGACGGCACCCAGTGGGGCGATCCTGGCAGCGTTAAGTGCGGTAGGCCAGAGCCTCGGGCACGTCCCGGGAGGTGCCACCATACTGGGCGTTCATATGGAAGGGCCTTATCTCAACCCGGAAAAATGCGGCGCACAGGATCCCCGCTACATCCGCCGAGCCAAATCAGCCGAAGCGCTGGAGTTCCTCGATACAGGGCTGGTGCGCATCCTGACGTTAGCGCCTGAGTTCGAGGAGAATCTATGGCTGGTAGAGGAGTGCGCCCGGCGCGGCATAACCGTATCGATCGGTCACACCATGGCAGGGTACGAGGACGTGCTGGCGGCAGCAGCCCGCGGGGCGAGCCAGGTGACCCACTGCTACAATGCCATGACCGGTCTGGGACAGCGCCAGCCGGGCACGGTAGGCGCGGCAATGGTGACCTCTACGCTGTGCTGCGAGCTGATCGCTGATAATATCCACGTTCACCCGGCCGCGCAAAAGATTCTGCTGGAAGTCAAGGGTGTCGAGAAGGTGGTGCTGGTCACCGATGCCATACGTGCCGCCGGTCTGCCGGATGGGGAATACGACCTCGATGGGCGCAGTGTGGATATCCGAGATGGAGCCGTCCGCCTGCCGGACGGCACCCTGGCGGGCAGCACCCTGACCATGGAGCGTGCGCTGAAAAATATCCAGAAGGCCGCTGGTAAACCGTTGGTGGAGCTGTGGTCGCTGACCAGCCTCAATGCCGCCCGCCAGATAGGAGTGTCGGCTTCGAAGGGCAGCCTGGAGGAGGGAAAAGATGCCGACCTGCTGCTGTTGGATGATGATTACAATGTGCACCTGACGGTTGTAGAAGGAGAGGTCGTTTTCCAGAGCGGGGAAAGGAGTATATAAACCTGGCGGGAGCAGTATATTCGAACACGATCTATCATGGAGAGATATTTAATTCCCTGGTTGCACCGGGAAGCGAGATAATTTCCAGTGAATTCATTGATTGTATTTTTCGCCGCTGTTCGCTAGGTGGATCCGTTCTGCGCGACTGCAAATTTGTCAACAGCAAGATTCTGGATTGTGACTTCAGCTTGATCAGTATTGACGGATGCAGCTTCTCGGG
>JAQBDA010000123.1:0-3080 GCA_032124675.1 Chloroflexota bacterium | reverse complement strand
TGATCGAGAGCGTGTCATGAATGTCGTTTTGCCAGGATATGGATGTTAAATTGCCGGCGACTTCCTGCATATCATCGATTAACCCCTCCATGGCCATTAACAATCCCTGGTTGAGAAGGGGTGGGCGCTGGGCTTTGATGATCCGCCGCAGGTCTTTTATGCTGTTCTCTATAGAGTTCAACAACGCCGGATTGCTGGAATTCATGTGCAGCCCTTGCTTGATATAGAAGAGCTGCTGCAGCAGTGAGTCATGCAGCTCACTGACAAGCTGCCTGCGTTGTTCTTCATCAGAGCGCACCAGTTGTTGCGCCAGAGCCCGCTGAGTTTCAACCATCAGGACATTAGCGGCTGCCAATGCGCCCTGCTCTGCTACCGTGGCGATAATGCGCAAATCCTCATCGCTGTACACATCTCCGGCAACTCGCTGTCCCAGGATGAGCAGCCCGAGCAGCTTATTTTCGAAGATCAAAGGAGAAAAGATCTGACCCCAGCCGTATCCTCCCCAATCATTCCGTATGTTGGGGTTAAGTACAGTCCACACCACTTCAGATCGTACCGGATAGCGCGATCTCTGAAATTCACGGCAGAGTGGATCTCCTACCGGAAAGCTATCTGGGTTCCTATCTCGCGCTGTCGACACCAACTTGCTACCCTCGATCAGCAGAAGACCGGCCTGTTGGATACCCATTTGTTCTGGCAGGTACACTGTCAGCAGCTCATCCAGCCTGTCTCGATCCAGTGTTTGAGCCAGCTGGCTGGCCATGCTGGAAGTCACGGTAGCAAAGTCGTAGTGTCCACCGTACAGGACTTGATCCACTTTTTTCTGCACCACTTTTGACAGACCGGTAAACGGCAACGCGATCAATACCGCGACCAGACCGCCATACAGCGTGATCCTCGTGGGCAGCTCGAATAGAAGTACAAAAACACCAAATACCAGTATTGATGCCGTCAGGATCAGCAAGATCAATATAAACCATACCAGGATGCGGTTGATGATGAAATCCACTTTCAGCAGCTTGCGCTGGAAGATCACATAGGTGTATGCCAAAGGAAGAAGGATGAGAAATAAGATCGTATAGAATCCCGATAGGTATTCTTCACCAAACAGCAGATACGGCAATAATGTAAATACGAAAAATGGACCGATCCCCAGCAGCATGCCCCATATGATGATGCCTGTCTGCCGGCGAATATCAGGATCGATAGACAGGTATCGATTGCGGATAAGTAAGGCTACTGCACAGAGCCAGGAAATCACAAAAAACAAAAGTACCCACTGGCGCAAGTCAATATTTATATATTCCGAGATGGAGAACCCCGAAGGTAACAGCAGCCAGTCTTCAATCATGACCAAAAACGTCAGGATGCCAGCCAGTGCAAAGACAGCGTATATAATTCGTTTCCGGTTCCTGGGAAAACTGATCCCCGGGAATGTAAGATGGGCAGCTACGAGAAGAGCTCCCAGAAAGCACAATAGCACCTGCTGGATTGTGTTTGCTCCCCAGAAACTGTTCCAACCGCTGGCGCCTCCAACTGCGGCAGTCAGACCAGCCAGCAGGAAACCAAGGCTGAGCAACCGGGCGCGCATGTCATCAGGGAGAACGAATAGTGCCAGCACCAATCCAATAATCCATAAAGCGATCGACAGTAATTGAATCCCAAGAATTGAGCCCAGGACCTGAAGGTTATCGAGATAGCTCCCTATGGTGATCACGAGGTTGGTCCGCTCTTCTCCTCGTTGGAATTCATAATCGACCGAATCCCCCGGTTTCAATCCTGGAGGGTAGCGAGGTTCACTGCGCGATGGATCAACAGGCTCGTTAGCAATTGCCAGGATCGTGTCGCCAATCTCCACTCCCGCCATCTCAGCAGGTCCACCGTTATATACCACATACACTCCACCTAATGGATCTTCCTGGTAAACTTCCATACCATCATAAGGCTGGTAAACATAGAAAAAAGAGTTGAACAGCAGGATTCCACACAGGATCAATACAGCCAGGAACACCTGCACCCTGGGGTTGGTGATGTATTTGAAAAAATGAGGCTGATCTATAGTTGTGGGAACCATTTCTGTCTTAATACTCTGGCTAAGAGCGCTATAGATATTTTCTGTGGGGCTTTGGTTTCATAACGTACTCGAAGATATACACCAGGGCATCTCGAGCTTCCGAAGGTTCCAGGATCTGAAGGCTCGCCAATGCACGCCGACGCCACTCCAATAAAATGTCAGCGATGACCTCTGGGATCCCGGATTCAGTCAATAAGGGGTTGGCCTTATCTTTTGCTAGCCTGGACTTCTTACTCTGCTTCTCTCCAGCTGCCAGTTCTTGCAGGATTAACGGCAGCGTTGCTTGTTTGTTGTCGACCGTGGCATCTATCCATACATCCCGGCAGTCGTCCAACACTTGCCGGATGACTCCAAGGGCAGTACCGTAGTCACCGAGCGCCTCAATCAATGGTATTTGGTCTGTACCGGTAGCGGCTCCACCAGACGTACCTGCCATGAAAATGCTGCCGGATTTATTGATCACCATCTCCCAATATACGGCAAGCATATCCCTGCTATTGGATTGTTCCCCACCTGAGGTTAAGTCTTGATACTGTCCTCTCGACGAGTTAATACCAGCCCGGGTGAAAATATCGGTTATGCTGCTCCTGCGCTCAGTGGTAATTGAAGAACTATCGAGCATCCGTAATGCGGAGAATATCCAGGCAAGCGAGAACGCAATCGCCGTCTCTGGTCTTCCAAATTGAGATAAACGCGCTAAATCACCGTCCTGAACATCGTCGATCAGGTTTCCTGCATGGAGGAGTGTTACCCACGCCCAGCCACCGGTAACGCATCGTGACTGTTCCCTCCCGCGGCCTGGCACGAAAGAATTGGCAGCGCGTGTATCCATGACTCATCATCGCCCAGCATGTCCAACAGTAATTGCCGGCATTCTGGCCATTCTTGTAGCGAATCGGTAGAAGCGATGAAGCTTGCTACATCACGGGAGAGTTCCTTGAATAAGCGCTCCAATTAAGTGTGTCTCTTGAACTTGATCTCTGTGAGAAGTTTACACTTCTGTCCA
>JAQBDA010000122.1:0-18331 GCA_032124675.1 Chloroflexota bacterium | reverse complement strand
CAGCCCGGTTTCTTGTTCATTCCCTTCGGAATATATAACCCGAACGATGTCGTCAAACCCAAACGCAATTTCCTCCCCTCCAATGTCGAGATGGTCTTTTCCGACATCGAAATCATCGAGCCGGACCAGAACCGTGTTACCCTGGCCAGAGAGAACCGGGTGATTAATTACGACTACCTGGTTGTCGCCACCGGAAGCCACCTCCACCCCGAGGAAACGCCCGGTATGGTAGATGGCGGATGGCGCAAGAATATTTTCGACTTTTACTCGGTCGACGGTGCAGCTGCATTAGCGCGTTTCTTGAAGTACTGGAAAGGCGGGCGGCTGGTATTAAATATTGTGGAAATGCCTATCAAATGCCCGGTTGCACCGCTCGAGTTCCTGTTCCTGGCAGACTGGTTCTTCCACGAACGCGGCATAAGAGATAAGGTAGAGCTGGTTTTCGCAACCCCCCTTCCGGGAGCCTTCACCAAACCCCGCGCCTCCTCCATATTAGGCAACATGCTGGACCAGAAACACATCGACCTCGTTCCAGAATTTATGATCATGGAAGTCGATGCCTCGAAGAACGTGATACGCTCATACGACGAGCAGGAAGTGGAATACGATCTGCTCGTCACCATCCCGCTGAATATGGGCTCGGACGTTATCCAGAGATCAGGCATGGGAGATGAGCTTAACTTCGTCCCGGTAGACAAGCACACCATGCAGTCTTCGAAATGGGAGAATATTTTCCTGATCGGCGATGCCAGCAACGCCCCAACCTCCAAGGCTGGCTCGGTTGCGCATTATATGTTGGATGTCGTCGTTGATAATATCTTTCGCCACATGGAAGACCTACCGCTGCTGCCCAAGTTCGACGGGCACGCCAACTGCTTTATCGAGTCGGGCTTCGAGAAAGGCATCCTGATCGATTTCAATTACGATGTCGAGCCGCTGCCGGGTAAGTTCCCTCTGCCTGGTTTTGGTCCCTTCTCCCTGTTGAAAGAGTCTCCCGCAAACCACTGGGGCAAGATGATGTTTCGTTGGGTCTACTGGAACGTTCTGCTAAAGGGCGGTGAGATGCCGTTCGAGTCTCAGATGAGTATGGCAGGCAAATGGGCATAGGAGGCGGCATGGATAACGAGCTGGCGCAGTTAAACCACAAGATTGACAAGCTGACGACCATTGTCACCGCCCAGCAGCAGCGGTTGATGGAGCTCGAAGGGAATGGCAACCGGCAAATCCACGAGAAGCTGGACTATCTTGTCGTCAAGATGGAGGATTACTGGCAGCGGCAAGAAGGACTCGAGGAGCTGAAAAATGACTTGATCCCTGTTGCCAACCACATGATCAAGCTCTCCATCGATGAGCTTGCAGAGATTGGCTCTGAATTTCAGCTCGAAGATCTGCTCTTCCTGCTCAAACGCCTGCTGCGTGATACGCCCCTGCTGGTCGACTTGCTGACTCGGGTCGAGAGCATGGCAGACCTGTTCGATGAGGTCGTACCAATCGGCAACCAGGCTTTCAACCAGGGCGTAGAGCTGCTGGACCACCTTGAAAGACAGGGATATTTCTCATTCGCCCGCTCTAGCTGGAAGATCGTAGAGCATATCGTCAGCGAATTTTCTGAAGAGGACGTGAATGCCCTGGGAGATAATATCGTCTTGATCTTGAATACGATTAAGGATATGACCCAACCGGAGATCTTGAATTTTGTCAGGAATACTTTACTGATCGCAGAACAGGAAGTCGAGAAACCGGTGGATATGTCTTACCTTGGTCTCCTTCGCCAGATGCAGGATCCCTCCGTGCGCCGTGGTCTGGCGCTCACCATGCGGGTGCTGCATGTCGTTGGCGCACAGGCAGAAGGTAATGGGATCAAATCTCAAAACTAAGTCACAACCAAATTGGCTATTGAAGAATCGATTACGAAAATCAACATATCAGGAGAGACAAAATGGAAACGCTAGTGTTCGCAGGACAATCAGTTGAAGTAAACGAAGAAGGGTTCCTGGTGAACCCGGGTGATTGGAGCAAGGAGATTGCCGTCGACATCGCCAGGCAGGAAGGCATTGAAGAGCTGACCGATGCGCACTGGAAAGTGATCGAATTCTGCCGCCAGCAGGCAACAGAGACCGGCAGCGCACCTACCCTGCGCCAGATCACAACCGGCTCTGGCATCACCACAAAAGAGCTCTTCGCTCTGTTCCCGAAAGGGCCGGCGAAGAAAGTCGCCAAGGTATCCGGCCTGGGTAAACCCGAAGGCTGTGTCTAGCAAACCACCCCTACCATTCTGGCACCCGATTCGGGTGCAGGAGTAAATAAAATGACTGAAGATAACCGCCACATAGCATTCATCTGCTCGAAAGGCAACCTCGACATGGCTTATCCCGCTCTGGTAATGGGCTGGGCAGCACTTGGTAACGGCATCGACGTGACCATTTTCTTCACCTTCTGGGGGCTGGATTTGATCAACGACAAACGAGTTGATCATCTCGAGATCGCGCCGGTAGCCAACACTAGCATGAAGATGACCATGATGGGCATCGATACCGGCAACCTGGGAATCCCCAACCTGATGGGCGTTCTGCCGGGAATGACTGCCTTCGCTACCAAGCTGATGAAAGATAAAATGGACAAGATTGAAGTGCCGCCGGTCCGCGAATACCTGCAGATGCTGGTCGACGGCGGTGCAAAGCTATATGCATGCAAGATGTCCGTCGATATGATGGAGCTCTCTATGGATGACTTCGTCGAAGGTGTCCAGGATATCGTCACCGCCGGCGATTTCATGGATATGACCGAAGGTGCCCAGGTAATTTTTATCTGAGCTCCTCATATCCTCGACTGGGGCAGGCCTCCCCTCCTGCCCCCACCCAACTTATCAACTCCTCGGGCAGTCCCTGAAGCATCGACGCACAACGCTGCTCACTCCGGACAACATCGCCTACACTGAAATCCCAACATCTGGGACGTCCACGAGTTGTCATATCATCGCTGCCCCTCCCCATCAATCAAAGGGGAGGGGATTTTTTTACATCTCTGCCTCAATGTTTTGTCACTTATTGTTCCATCACAGATGTGACATCCATCCAGCTTATTTGTGATACGTATCACTAATAGTACACCGGGGGTAATTGTTAAAATTGTCACACATTCATGTATGCATGAATGTGAATACATATAAAGATCAAAAGATGGAAAACTTCAATTCTCTCACTTCTGAGATCACTGAACTTCATGCAGGAATCTGCTCCGCGCTGGCAGACCCCCGGCGCATACTGATTCTATATGCCCTGGGAGAACGAAATCTCAATGTCACAGATCTGGCCCAGGTAGTTAGTATCAGCCAGCCGGCAGCTTCGAGGCACTTGAAAACACTGCGTGCGCAGGGATTGGTGACTGCTGCCAGACAGGGCGCCAGTGTTGAATACAGCTTGGCAGATGTGCGCCTGATCGATGCGCTCGACCTTCTGCGCAGCGTGCTGCACAACCACCTGAGCTACCGTGCCAGCCTCCTTGAAGAGGATACATCCCAATGAAATCGAATAAGCATGTCTGGATCATCGGGTTAGGGGTCACCCTCCTGGTGATTATCATCCCGATCTTCATCTTCCTCCCGCGCGCCTCCAGCGCTCCGCAAGATCCCCATGAAAATATCCCCACCTTTCCCACCCATACCGATCACAAAGATATAATCCGGGGCACTTTCGAGACAGGTCAGCAGGTCACCGAAGACTGCCAGCGCTGCCACCCAGATTCAGCGCACGCCGTGATGGCGACCACCCACTGGACCTGGGAAAGTGAACCATTTGATCTGCCCTGGCGGGATGAACCGACGACCATCGGTAAGATCAACCAGATAAACAACTTCTGTATCGGCACCCAGGGCAACACCAAGAAATGCATGACCTGCCATACCGGTTACGACTGGCAGGAATTCGAGCCGTATAATTTCAGCGACACATCCAATGTGGATTGCCTGGTCTGTCATGCCGACACAGCCGTCTACGCCAAGGGTGAGTACGGCAACCCGGCTGAAGGCGTGGACTTGCTGGCTGCTGCGCGAAGCGTGCGCCTCCCCTCCCGTGAGAACTGCGGTCAATGCCACTTCGACGGCGGGGGCGGCAACGGTGTAAAGCACGGTGATCTGGACGAAAGCCTTTATTTCCCTAGCGCCGATTTAGATGTCCACATGGGCGCGCTGGACTTCCAGTGCATCACCTGCCACCGCACCGAGGACCACCAGATCAAAGGCCGCCTGATTGCTGACAATTACGAGATCGACCCTGCCGAGCAGGTCGCCTGCACCGATTGCCACTCCGAAGAAGCGCATAATGACGCCCGCATCAACAGCCACAGCACTTCGGTCGCCTGCCAGACCTGCCACATCCCATCCCTGGCGGTCAAGGATCCCACGAAAGTGTACTGGGACTGGTCTACAGCCGGACAGGATGATACCCCCGATGATCACTACACGTATCTCAAGATCAAAGGCTCTTTCATCTACGATAAGAACATTCAGCCTACGTACGCATGGTTCAATGGCAATCTGGAGTACCGCTACATCTTAGGAGACGAGATTGACCCTACCAAACCCACGATGATCGACAAGCCGGCAGGCGACATCAACGACCCGGATGCCAAGATCTTCCCCTTCAAAGTTCATATTGCCAACCAGCCTTATGATGTTAACTACAATTACATGTTACAACCGATTACTGCCGGCAAGGATGGCTACTGGACCAACTTCGACTGGGACCAGGCTTTCCAGCTCGCTGAAGAGAGAATGGGGCTACCCTACAGTGGCGAATACAGTTTTGCTGAGACCTGGATGTACTGGCCTTCAACCCACATGGTTCAGTCCAAGGAAAATGCCCTGCAATGCGCCGACTGCCACGGCGACGAAGGTCGCCTCGATTGGCAATCATTAGGCTATCAAGGCGACCCGATGACCTGGGGCGGTCGCTTCAGTGACCAATAAATTATCTTTGCAAACAAAAAACAGGATTAGCACTGCAATGCATCGCGCATCATCCCTTCACAAGAAACACCTGCTGATCGGCACGCTCCTGCTTGGCTCGACGTTGATCGCCCTGGCTGTCCTCAATCAGACTGTCTTTGCCAGCTCGGAGGCCAAACCTGTCAGCCAGAATTCTCCCTTGCACCCCACCTTTCCACTGTTGGATAGCGAGGGGGTCTCCGTCCTGGAAAGCGACAATCCCATTTCCACCATGCAAACCTGTGGGAGCTGTCACGATACCGACTTCATCGCCAGCCACAGCTTTCACGCCGATGTCGGGCTGAGAGAATATAGAACTCCGGGTCAATCCGACCTTGCGCATCCATGGGATACCAGCCCCGGAATCTTTGGCAGGTGGAACCCGCTCACCTACCGCTACCTCTCCCCGCTCAACGATACACTCCTCGATCTGGGCACCGCCGACTGGCTACGCACCATTGGTCTGCGCCATGTTGGCGGCGGACCAGCGGTCACCAGCCGGTTCGGGGAGCTGCTCACTGACCTGGAGCCGAACACCGACAGCCCGGAGACCAGTGTTCTGGACCCGCAGACCGGCGAACCCATCGCTTGGGATTGGAACGAATCCGGCACGGTGGAGATGAATTGCTTCTTGTGCCATATTCCTACGCCCAATAACGACGCTAGATTCGAGCTGATCAAGTCCGGCAAATTTCAATGGGCGAGTACCGCCACTCTGCTGGGCAAGGGCATCGTCCAGCAGCAAGGAGACCAGTTTGTCTGGAACCCTGAGGCATTTCAAGACAACGGCGAGCTTCGCTCTGAGCTCATCAACATCCAGGACCCTGCCAACGAAAACTGTGGTGTGTGCCATGGTCTGGTGCATGACACCATCGAAGAACCGGTCATTTTAGTCGGCTGCAACCCTGGTACATACCGCACCAATACCAGCGGGCAGATTGTCGCCCCCGAAAATATCTCCGATTCAGGCATGAACCTGTCCGGTAAAACAGATTTGCAGCGCCCCTGGGACATCCACGCCGAGCGGGAAGTCAAATGCATCGACTGCCACTACTCGCTCAACAACCCTGTGTATTACCAGGAAGCTGACGAGACCCGCCCCGAGCACCTGGTGTTTGACCCTCGCCGCCTGGATTTTGGCGAATACCTGATACGGCCAGAGCACCAGTTCGCCCGCGGGCAGAGCGCCCAGGATAACCTTGCTTCCGATCTGCGTGATACCATGCGACGCTGTGAATCCTGCCACAACGCCGAAGATACCCACAGCTGGCTTCCCTATGCCCAGGCTCACTTTGATAACCTGAGCTGCGAGAGCTGCCATATCCCCGAGCTGTACTCGTCTGCCGTCCGGCAGACCGATTGGACCGTGGTCAACCTGGAAGCTGCCGGTCAAAACGCCTGCCGCGGCATTATCGGCCCCGCCGGGTCGATCAATTCACTCATCACCGGATTCGAGCCAGTCCTGATCCAGCGCTCTGAGGTGGATGGGGCGCAAAAAGTCGCCCCCTACAACCTGGTTACTGCCTGGTACTGGGTCTACGGGGACCCCAAGCGCCCGGTGCGCCAGAAAGACCTGGCATCCGCTTTCCTGGAAGGTGATTCTTATAACGCTGAGATCATCGCTGCTTTTGACCAGGATGGCGATGGCACGCTGGACAGCACCGAACTGAGGATCGACACCCCCGAAAAAGAAGAACTGGTCGCTTCACGTCTTGCAAATCTGGGTCTGGAGAACCCCCATATCGTCGGTGAGATACAGCCCTACAGCATTAACCACAATGTTGCCGGCGGGGAGTGGGCGATCAAAGATTGCGAGACCTGCCACAGCGAAGCTTCACGCCTCTCCCAACCCTTCCAACTGGCCTCTTACTTGCCCGCAGGTGTCATGCCAGAGTTCGTCCTGGATAGCAACACCAACACCACTGGAGAAGTCTACCAGGATGAGGATGGCGCTCTGTACTATCAGCCATTGCCCGAAAACAACGACATGTACATCCTGGGTCATAACAATATCAAGTGGGTGGATATCCTTGGATTTCTCATGTTCGCTGGTGTGCTGGCAGGGGTAGGGGCGCACGGCACATTACGCTACCGATCCATGAAGCGCCACCCGCAAAAAGAAACAGAAATCCAGTCGGTGTACATGTACTCCGTGTATGAGCGCTTCTGGCACTGGCTGCAGACCTTCACCATCCTCGGCTTACTCTTCACCGGACTGATCATCCACAACCCGGAAGTGTTTGGTATCTTCAGCTTCAGTGGTGTGGTGGTCGTCCACAACGTTCTGGCAGCTATCTTGCTGATCAACGCATTCCTCTCGTTTTTCTACCACGTGGCAAGCGGCGAGATCAAGCAGTATATCCCCCGTCCTTACGGGCTGATCGATGACACCATCGCCCAGGGGATCTACTACCTGCGCGGCATATTCAAACACGAACCGCATCCTTTTGAAAAGACACCTCAGCACAAGCTTAACCCGTTACAACAGATCACCTATTTCGCCATATTGAACGTACTCTTGCCACTGCAGATTGTCACCGGCTTACTGATTTGGGGTGCCCAGCGCTGGCCTGTGCTGGCTGCCAACCTGGGAGGTCTGCCCTTCCTGGCACCTCTCCACACCCTGATTTCCTGGGCATTTGCAGCTTTTATCGTAATGCATGTCTATCTCACCACGACCGGGTATGAGCCAACGGCTGGGATTAAATCAATGATGATGGGCTGGGATGAAGTGGAAGTCCACCAACCTCCAGCCCAGGAGGAAACACCTGCATGACAACCGTAACCGATACCCAAGAACAAAGTCGTGGCATTACGCTGCCTAAGATCCTGACCAGCCGCCCCACACTACCGTATGTCAACCCATACCTGGGTGGTGCTTTCCTGGGCGTGGTCCTCTTCCTGGCCTTTTTCCTCACCGGCAACGGTCTGGGCGCCTCCGGCGGTCTCAATCGCTTCACTGTCTTCTTTGAAGACCTGATCGCCCCCGCGCACGTGGATACCACACCCTACCTGATCACCATGGCCGGCGGAGATCTCAACCCGCTCGACAACTGGATCATCCCGATGATTATCGGCACCATGCTGGGAGGCTTCTTCTCCGGCTGGAGAAACGGTCGCCTGAAGGTGGAAACCAACAAAGGTCCACACATCAGCACAAAGACGCGCTGGCTCTTTGCTTTCATCGGCGGTGGGATCATGGGCTATGGCGCTCGTTTTGCCCGTGGCTGCACCTCCGGGCAGGCACTCTCCGGTGGCGCTGTGCTTTCCGTAGGGAGCTGGTTCTTTATGTTTGCCGTCTTCGGCGGGGGCTATGCCGTGGCATATTTCGTCCGCAGGTTGTGGAACTGATAAAGGAGTCCACCATGCCACCTTTTCCTCTTGACCTAATTAGCCTGCTTACCAAACCCGGCGCTTACCTGGTCTACGCCCTGATCGGATTTGGTTTCGGTTATGCGTTGGAAATCTCGGGGTTCGCCATATCTACCAGACTGGCTGCCCAATTCTATCTCAAGGACATGACCGTCTTGAAGGTGATGTTCACCGCCATCGTGGTCGCTATGTTGCTGATCTTCGGTGCGACGGCCCTGGGTCTGCTGGACTATAACGTGATCTGGGTTAATCCGACCTACCTGTGGCCGGGCATTGTCGGTGGCTTGATCATGGGTGTGGGTTTTATCGTCGGCGGTTTTTGCCCGGGCACCTCCCTGGTAGCCCTGTCCACCTTCAAGATCGACGGTCTGTTCTTCACCCTCGGCGGTCTGCTTGGTATTTTCCTCTTCGGCGAGACGGTTGAGTCCTTCGATGCATTCTGGCACTCGTCTTACATGGGTCGCTTCACCCTGCCGGAGCTATTCAATACATCCTACGGCGTGGTCATCGTTGGCGTAATCATCATGGCGCTAGTTATGTTCTGGGGTGCCGAGCAGTTGGAGAGGATTTTCGGCAATAAAGAATCCAAGAAAGCTTCGAAAGCACCTCTTGTTGGTGCAGTCGCATTGCTGGCAGGTGCCCTGCTGGTAGCCTTTATCGGTCAACCCACCACAGAATCCCGCTGGCAGAAGCTCACATCAACGAAAGAGCCCCTGATCAAGGAGCGCGCCGTCCAGATCCATCCCGCGGAGCTGCTCAGCCTGGTTCACGATCACCACCTGAATGTTGTGATGTTAGATGTACGCAGTGAAGCCGATTACAACATCTTCCATATATCAGGGGCGCGCCGCGTCGATATAGACCAGCTCCCTGAACTGGTCCCCGAGCTGCGCCTGGCGCCAGCCAACTCTGTGTTAATCATCATGAGCAACGACGAGCAAGCAGCCACACAGACCTGGAAGGATCTCATAGCGGAAAGCATTGTCAACGTGTACATCCTGGACGGCGGCATCAACAACTGGTTGGCTACCTACGCCACAGAAGACAGCAGCCTGATCCCTAACCCATATGCCGGAGAAGACCAGCTACGCTACATCTTCCCTGCAGCCCTGGGTAATCGCTACCCCTTCGCTGATCCAGATCCAGAAGAATTTGAAATCGAATTTACACCCAAAGTAGAGCTTCAAAACAAACGCGGTCCCACCAGTGGTGGCTGCGGTTAATATATAAATCGATACAAGGAGTAATTATGCCGATCTATGAATTTCACTGCCCGGGATGCGGTCACGAGTTCGAAGAGCTTGTCCGCAGCTCAGAAGATACTCAAGACCTGGTCTGTCCGGAATGTAGGCGGGTGGGAGTAAAGAAAAAGATCTCTACATTCGCAGCACCGGTCATCAGCGGGGGCAAAGTCTCATCCTGGGCAAACGCTTCCAAGTCGTGTAATACTGGCAGCACCTGAGGGTTCTGAATCTGCCAGCCGTGTGCTGGTATAGAATTACGAACTGCTGCACACAAGGTCAGTCCGTTCCACGTGCTGACCTTTTCGGTGTTTACTTTGCCTGATTCGCCTTCTCGAATTCCATCGGATATAATCATCCAATGCCCCTCATAAATGTACGCAATCCAGTACGAAATGTCACCATCCTCAGCCTGGGTCAGATGTTCGGTTTGACCGCCGGCGTGATGGGCGTATTTATCGGCGGCATTATCGGCATCTCATTGGCACCTACACCGGTCCTGGCAACCCTGCCGATCACCGCCAGTATCGTCGGGGTAGCAATATTTACCGTGCCGGCTTCTTTCCTGATGAAACGCATCGGTCGTAAACGCGGTTTTCAGACCGCTGCCTTGATGGCCTTTCTGTCCGCGCTTCTGGCAGCCTATGCGATCTATCTGGATAGCTTCGTTCTGTACTGCACGGCGATGTTTTTCATCGGCGGCAACAATGCATTCGTCCAGCAGTATCGCTTTGCAGCCGTCGAGAGTGTCGAGCCCCATCTTACTGGGAGAGCGGTCTCAATCGTGCTGCTGGGGGGGGTAGCCGGAGGGCTTCTCGGTCCTGAGATCGCCCGGCGGACAAAAGACCTTCTGCCTTATGGCGAGTACACCGGCTCATACGTCGCTCTATCCATAATCTTCCTTGGGGTGATCCTGCTGATGAGCTTCCTGGCAAAAATCCAGGTTTCCGAGCAGGCTGCCGAAGGCGAAGAACGCCCAATGCGCCTTATCCTTACCCAACCCGGCTTCCTCGTCGCCATCCTGGCGGGTGTGGTCTCTTATTCGGTGATGAGCTTGATCATGACCGCCACCCCCATCAGCATGCACAGCATCCACGGGTATACATTGGCAGCTACCGGGTTGGTCATCCAGAGCCATGTAGTCGCCATGTATCTCCCATCGCTCATCACCGCCTCGATCATTACCCGTATCGGTACATTGCGTGTGATGGGCATCGGGGTGCTCTCGATTGTATTATGCGTCCTTCTGAATATTCTCGGCACGCAGGTATACAATTTCTGGACTGCGCTTGTGCTGCTGGGGATCGGCTGGAATTTTCTTTTCGTCGGCGGGACTGTACTGCTCACGCAGAACTACCTGCCTGCCGAGCGGTTCAAGGCACAGGCATTCAACGATTTCAGCATTTTTGGCGTTCAGGCACTGGCTTCGCTCAGCGCCGGTACGCTGATCTACCTCACGTCCTGGACTTTTCTTAATGCCATAGCACTACCTGCCCTTGCCGTAATGCTACTGCTGCTGCTATATATATCTCGAGCTGCTCCGCAGACAACCGTAATCAGCCCTGGATTGGTGGAACAGAAGTGATATGCTCATCCTACCCAGTACCAGTTGGCGTACATTGATGTGAATAACCCCAGAGCAAGTAATGATATTACGAATATCGTCCTATCCACCCAGGGATTTTCTCCCCACCTACCCAGCAATATGAATGCCGGAAATAACACCCACATATAGCGTCGTTGACTCATCAGAAGCCCTGAGCTTAATGGAATTAATGCCCCGAGAAGAACATAAGCCCCCTCACTCCAACGCCTCTGCACAAGCAAGACAATTCCAATTCCCACAAAAAATAAAACGAATATTAAGTCTACCCAGTTATCAAGCGGCAGTGCTCCGGCTGCCAATGCATCAATCCAGCCTTGAGCTGGGCGGGTTAAGATTTCGGAGACGGTTGATAAGGGTGATTCTGGCTGCCGCGCCCAGGCCTGCGAAGCACGTACGAAAATAAGGGCATCTCCAAATGTCAGCTGTGAGTAGAGCATGTAGAATAATGTCCCGAGCGGAGCCAGCAGGGCAGCGATCAGGTCGCTCCAACCGGGTATGCGCATCGATCCATTTTCATCATATACGCGCTTTGCCGCATCCTTCCGCTGCTGCAGCCACTCGATCACAAGGACAGGCGCCAGGATAACGCCTACAAAGCGAGTCAGGGAAGCCAGCACGCTGACCAATCCGGCTGCCCACCAGCGATCTTTGCGTGCCAGATACAGAGCGGCAATTCCCAGCAGTAGAAATAAAGATTCAGTGTATATCGCCGAACCAAAAAAAGATACCGGGAAGATCAGCAAGTACCAGATTGTTCTCTCTGCTGTTCCCTGGTCCCAATCCTCCGCAGCCAGCCTGTAGAGCAGGATTGCTCCAGCCAACAGCGCCAGGTTAGCGATTAATATACCAGCTTTAAGCGGATCTCTGGTCAAGACACTCGCCGCTCGGATCAGCATCGGGTAAAGCGGAAAGAACGCCACCGAAGGCAGAGGTACATTTTCAAACTGGTACCCCTCTTCCGCAATGCTCAAATAGAAGCCGGTATCCCACCGGCTCCCAAATACATCAAACAATATATTATCAGGTCGGATATGGTAAGGTGGGACATTCGAATCAGCTATGATCGGCGTGGAAAAATATGCAACCGCCGATACACCCAGGCGCGTAATGATGAATACAACCAGCGGCACCCAAAGCCAGCGATACCGATTAAGCTGGAATTTTCCCCTCTCACTATTCATGCTGCTGTCCTAACAGCCCATCTTACGGGCAGCGTTTCCGCTGCCCGTAAGATGGGTATAGTTGTGCTGCGAATTGCCTGCTATGATTTTACTGCTCAATCAACGGCATGAAAAGCAATTCAAATGGGACTAGCCCGGGCGCATTGAGGCTGAAGACGGTACCTTCATCCTCCTGTGACCACAGAGTGCCAGTAGTATCTACAAGCAATTTGGTTCCAGCGGTCTCAGTACCCTGTACTTGGATAAGGTAATACCCATCACCAGCACCCGTCGAGTCGATCAGGAATAACAGGTCACCAAATTCACTTGTTTCCAGATTACCGAGCAAGACCCCATTCGCATATATGTTTACCATGGTTTTAGAGGAAAAATTACTACCTGAGATGCTGAAGAAGCTCCCCGGCGCTCCACTTTCATGGTTGATCTCCAATGATGCCTGATCATATACGTTCGCGTAGCGCTGCCAGTTGAATCCCTGTGTTGGTAACCCCATAGCCGGCACAAGCAAGACGCCAGATAAGAATATCACCATCACAACTGTTATCCTAATCAGATTCTTCATAGTTTCTCCTTGAATTTTACCTAATTGCTCTTCGTATGACATTGGGTTGATCTCAATCACCCGCGCCCCAATCTTTAGAAATCTGTTATCTTCCCGATTATGGATCTGATACCGGGTTTGCAGACCTCTCATTAACTTCATTTACGATCTGGCGCGGAATAACCTTATACACCGGTCCAGCT
This sequence comes from Chloroflexota bacterium, assembly GCA_032124675.1. Classification (GTDB taxonomy): domain Bacteria; phylum Chloroflexota; class Anaerolineae; order Anaerolineales; family UBA4823; genus JAQBDA01. Next base: position 5,203 of record JAQBDA010000122.1, on the reverse strand, counting down.
GGTATTGCCACCAGTCTTGCTGACATGCTCCTGGGTAATCCATCGATATAGATTGGGCGATCAGTAACCTCCCTTCGGAGAGCATCAGCGAAATCTTTTTCGCTGATTAAGAATCGGTTTACAGCCTGGACGTCTGTGCGCTGGCCTTCAACGAGTTGCAGATACTGCACCACAGGTACGTTGTCCCACCATCCGAAAATGACGGCATCCGCCTCCGCACGCTGCAAGATTTCCTCTCCCCTCTCACGGGTCGTCCAATCGTCGGATAAATCGACGATGCGCCAGTTCCAAACCAAAGCCAGCAGCACGAATCCAACGATCAGAGCCTTACTGCCAGCTTGGGCATACTGCAACATTCTGCCAGATTGAGCCTGTTTCAGCCAATCCAGCAGCCACTGGTAGCCTATCGCCACCCACAGCGCCCAAGCCAGATAGGCGGGCAAATACATTGTGTCTTTGTCCAGCACTCGGTAGTTGATGTAAAAACCAGCATTGAAGATAAACATCAATAGGAGCATCAAGCCTTCTCTCCAACTGCGCCTGAACAACAGCACAATGCCGAACAGCCCAGGTCCGATCCCTGCTGCAAGAAAAGCTCTTCCGAGTTGGACCAGGAATGATTGCGTCTCACGCCACAGTTCCACCCCCTGATACGCCATCATGACACCAGAAAAAGAGCGACCCGTGATCAACCAGATGAGTCCATCCAGAGTAGTTAGATCGACTGGATGAAATATCAAATTTGCATCGAATGAGCCTGCATAATTAAATGCCGGGTTGGCGAGGTAGCGGAGGGGCAGATAGATATAAGCGCTGAGACCGAGCATAATTCCCGCGATGGCCGCGGCTATACTGCGGGGTTTAATCAATTCGCGCGGGTGACTCAGCAGGACGAACAGCACACTGGCTGGAGCCAACAAAACCATTGCGGCATGGTGAGACAGTCCCAGGCCAGTGATCAGGCTTACCAAGAACATCCGGGCCGGTTCTGGTCGATCACTCCAACGCAGGAGAGCCAGGATGAGACCCGTCATCAGGACTGTATGCAGGGTATACACCTCTGCAACCAGCGATAATCCCCAGAAATATGTTGAGGTTGCCAGCAAGCCGAGGGCACCAAAGGTCGCTAGATTCCCGATCTTCCATCGCCTTAGGATGCGCTCAGCCAGCAGGATGGTCAACGCACCGCATACCGCGGAGAAGAGGTTCATCCTGAAGCCAACATCTCCAAATGGCAGCCGTGACCAGATGTTCCCGATCGCCAGGTAGAGTGGATAACCCGTTGCCCGCACCAGGCCGCCGGTATATGCCGCAGTGGTCAGCTCAGCGCTGTCTAAATTGTAGATCGTCGGAGCAATCGTAAGCAGGTAGATTGAAAAGGGGATGCTGAAGGAAAGCAGACTGCGCCAATCCATCCGAGAATAAATCGATTCAATAAAATCGGAGAAGCTGTACGGCCTGCCCGGCACGGTGCCCCGTACTGAGAGAAGCGCAGATATGCTCGCTGCTAACCTATCTGTCATATCACTCATTGATACGTATGAACCGGGAAATTGGATTTTAAGAGCTTGTAATAATTCCCCAAAAACCAATGCAGTATAATCAGGTAAATTGATAGGTATGCTGTACAGCCTTCCCACCCAATCCCCTAAAGGTGCCCATAAATGTCCTCAACACCAACTCACCCAATCATCCAGGTCGAAGCAGCTCCCATGCTTCAGAAACAGCGGCACAAGGAGTTCATCGTCTGCTACCAGGTAGATCCTGCCGCAAAAAAAGCTGCCGTACACAAGCCAAAAGTGGAGCTGCGCCGCGGCACGATTGTATCTGTGGACAAATCTGCAGCGGTCGAGGTGGGTCCGCAAATATACCTGCCGGTAGAGAAGTGCGAAAGTGCGCCTGGAGCAGTTGGTTTTTATATCCGCCAGGAAGAAGTGATCGAAATCCCGGCTGGGTCAGGCAGTAAAGCCGTCCAGTCGCCGGGTAAGCTGAACCTGCGCACCATCAAACGCGCCAATAAAGCTGGGAAACCGATTATGGATATCGCTGGGGTAAAACTCGTGCAGGGCACTCTCTTCCGGATTTCGAGTGTGCACCGGGTCACCAGCTCCGACCCTGGCAACGGGGTGATCGATGCCGACGGTCCGGTAGATTACTACCTGGTATCAGAATGCATTGATGTTCCCGCTGCCGCAGGGCTGTTCGTCAAGGAAGGCGAGTTCACGCCAGTCGCCGAACCCGCGAAACCGCCTGAGGAAGCTGCTCCCCAGGAGCCTACGCAGGAAGGCGCAGGCAGCTCTGGTCGGAGTAAGCATCTTTATGTCTGATTTGCAAGAAAAACATACGCTAAGATCATCTAAACCTACACCCCTCCGTCAAGATCTTAATAATCCCTACCTCAATATACTGCGCAACCAGTTTGATTTCACCCGAGTGCCTTTCAGCGATCGTGGTTCACGCCTGCTTGTATACCAGGCGGCGTACCAGAGCCAATTTTATATCAAATTAGCCGAACGTCTTACCAGTATCGATCCGGGCATTGAAACGTACTTAAAACGACCTCCATTCATCCACAACCTGCATCTAATCGGCGAAAATGGCGAACTGCTGGAGTTTGAAGTTACATCATACCCTCACATCTTGTATCTTAATACCAGCCTGGGTGAATTCGGGTTATTGTTTGCCGACAACAATACCATCTCTTTTGGAATCCCCCCCAATGTCACTGCTGGGATTAGCTTCCATGTAACCCCTCAAATATGGAAAACATTGGATAATGGTGGAGAATTCAAGTCTATACGCAACCTCACCTACACGACCAATGGTCAAATCTATGCCAACAATATCATTCCCGAGGGCGGCGGATATACGGTCAGGTTTGTCGTTCAAGCCTGTGATGACTGCACCATTAGTTTAGTGGTCGGCAAAGATGTACTCTCGGGAGCTGAGCCCCAGCGCTTTTCGGTTTTAAATTCTGCTGCTGAAGAGCGATGGAAAGAGTGGTTCTCCAAAGTCCCTCCGGTTGCAGATGAGTATCTGCGATCCTATGCATATGCCTGGTGGATCATGGGTAACAATCTCGTTGTTCCATCCGGAAGCATCGCCTACGAGGCTATGATGCCATCCAAGCACTCATATGTTGGACTATGGCTCTGGGATAGCGCCATGCACTCGCTTGCCTTTCGCCACATTGATACCGAGTTAGCACGCAACCAGATTCGCAGTATGCTCGCCGTCCAGCTAGAAGATGGCATGCTGCCGGATGCCGTATATGACGAGGGTGTGATCTCCGAGATCGACCACCCTTTCAAATCCGAGGTCACAAAGCCACCGATTCTCGCGTGGGCCGCCTTGAAACTGCATGAAACCGACCCTGATATAGATTTCTTGAAGGAAATCTATATCCCATTAGTTCGCTGGAATGCCTGGTGGTCCGGCATGAACGATGATGATGTGGACGGTCTGGCCCAGTACAACCACCCCTATTCATCTGGACTGGATGATAATCCACTTTGGGATTATGGCATGCCGGTAGAATCGCCGGATCTCAACACCTATTTATGCGTCCAAATGGGATCATTAGCCTTGATTGCCGAGGCATTGGGGATGGAAGCTGAAGGTGCGATGTGGCGTCGTCGTGCCAAAGCCATCGTCGGGCGCATGATCACCGATTTCTGGGATGAAAGGTCGGGAATTTTTCGTGCGACTGTCGATCACATACCTGTGCCGGTCGTTACACCTTTTAACCTATATCCACTATGGACTGGACAGCTCCCCGAAAATATCCGTGATGCACTGGTCGCACACCTTACCGATCCGGGAGAATTCTGGGGCGAGCTTGCAATACCATCTGTCTCTCGCAGAGACCCTCACTTTGAACCCGATACAATGTGGCGGGGACCCATCTGGGTAAATATCAATTACTTCTTCATAGAAGCGCTGCGGCAAGCAGGTTTTGACGACCTTGCTGACACACTGCGAACGAATACACTGAATCTGATCATAAATCAACCCGGTATGCATGAGTACTACAACGCCGAAACCGGTCTTCCTTGCCCCAAAGCCGCCGATGCTTTCGGATGGACTGCGGCAGTGTTTATTGACCTGGCAATATCTGCCAGCGAGAGTCGTGGGCTGAGAGCTGACTAAGGGATAGAAGTCTTCCAATGATCGGAGATTCAATGACCCGTATAAACGAGTTCCGTCTGGATACAGAACGAAGGGTGATTATCGCCTCCAATCGCGGCCCGGTATCGGTACTGCTTGACGAAAATGGGGAAATACAAATCCAACGCGGCAGTGGAGGTCTGGTAACTGCATTATCCGGTCTGGCTCACCAGATCGACATAAGCTGGATTGCATGCGCCCTATCGGAGATGGATTCCGAATTCGATCACGGAGAAATTCCGCTCAACGACCAGGAACAGAAAATATACATTAAATTTCTTCAACCAGATAAGGACACCTACGAAGGCTATTACAATGTGATTGCCAATCCACTACTCTGGTTTCTACAGCATTCTATGTGGGATCTCCCCCGTGCTCCAATCATAGATCGTAGAACCTGGCAGGCATGGGAGAGTGGATATGTACCGATCAACAAGATGTTCGCAGAAGAAATCGTGAATCAAATCGATCGAAGACCACAAGAACCCATAATTATGCTGCAAGATTACCACATGTACCTTACCGCACGCTATTTACGCGAATACTGCCATTCCCCCTGCCCAACAGTGATGCATTTCATCCACATTCCCTGGCCTGGACCGGATTATTGGGGGATGCTGCCATCAACGATGCGCCAGGCGATTCTGGATGGTCTGTGCGCAGTTGATTTATTGGGCTTCCAAACCCGTGATGACGCACTGAACTTTATCCGCACCTGTGAAAATTACCTTCCCTCAGCAGACATTCACTATAAGCGCGGCAGGATCTGGCACAAGAACCATAAGACATACGTTCGGGATTTTCCGATTTCCATCGATATCGATGCGATTAAGAGTACCGCTGCATCGCCCGAGGTATTAATTTTCCGTACAGAAATAGATGAATTCAAAGCTGATCGCTGCCTGCTCCTACGTATTGACCGTATTGAGCCAAGCAAAAATATCATTCGTGGTTTTCAAGCGTTTGAAGAGATGTTGGAGCTTCACCCAGAACACATCAGGCAAATCGTTTTCTTGGCGTTTCTGATGCCCTCACG
>JAQBDA010000121.1:0-9404 GCA_032124675.1 Chloroflexota bacterium | reverse complement strand
CCGCCAGCACATTCTGCGGGCCAATCGCCTGGGCAGTGAGGTAGCATGAGAGAGCTGAATCTACCCCCCCGGACAGCCCTACAACAGCGCGTGCAAACCCTGCTCGGGTGATCTCACTATGGATAAACCCGGTAAGGATATTTTGAGCCAGGTCTGTGTTGATTGTTAAATTATTCATCGCTGCACCATAAAATATAACAGAACTTGTTTACAAAAGGGTAACCTGGTTATCGGCGGTTCATTTTGTGCTGCTGCATGGCAGCAGCCCTCAAGTATGCTGCAGGTCCTCAATGATGAAACTGATCTCATCATCCAGGAAGCGAGCCATATCGGCGACCTCCGCTTCGATATACGGCAGCAGTTCCTCCGCCAGGTTAACGAAAGGTTTTAGAACGATCTCCCGGTGACCGCGGCGAGATCTGGATTTCCAGATACCCAGCACTCGCCCGTCGACCAGGAGCACAGGATAGATGATCCCGCCACCAGGGTGTATGCGCCTGGCATGTTCTGCATCCACCAGCAGATGACGGCTGGCATATCCTAACAGGTATGTGTCAAAGCCCGGTAGAAGCCGGACGACCGGCGCGGAGTCGATCTGCCCGTAACTTTCGCGCTCAGGAAGCTCATCCAGCCAGGCAAACTGGTCTTCCAACATCCAGGATGGTACACCGGCAGCATACACTTCAACCAGCCGATCAGCCAGCAGATGCCAGGCTTCCCGAACCAGGTTGATCTTCAGACCAGACCAACTCGCCAGGTCTTCAGGCGTAGCTGGAGCGTAAGCATTCAGATACCGGGCTGCTAGCTCAACCAGAGCATCCTGGGGGGAGAGCGGCTGCAGTTCACCCAGCCAGGATTTATATAGCACATAGGTGGTTTCTTTCTGCCGGTCGGCGCCCAGGCACAGGATCCCTTCCAGCGCTGCCCTGCGTATCAGGTGGAAAGGTGCCTGACCCTGGCTGGGAAGACCGTTCTCTTCCAGCAGGCGAATAATCTCCAGACGTGTCAGCGCTCCTCGCTCCGCCATTGCACTCTGCAGCAGCTGAAGCCCGGTATCAGCGTTCCGCTCATCCCAGCCTAACTCCTGGAAGCGCTTCAGACTGACTTTTATAAATTGCGGGCCTAGAAATGGTATCAGCCAGCCGGCATCTCTGGCATCGATCAAATGCATTGTGCCGCGCAGGCTCCAGGTCCAGACGATGGAGCGGTCGCACTGTCTTGCCTGCTCCACCTGGGCGGCGGTCAGACCCGCACTGCGCACCCGGACCGAGAGCAGCGCGGCCGGCAGCTCCTGGGCCTGTAATGCAACCACGTCCCGTAATATCCGGGCCGGGGAAGCTGTGGATACCCGACCAGACGGGTGCAGCCGTTGGGCTCTCATACGCAGGAGCAGGGTTTGCCGGGCAGATAATGTAATGGTCACTTTGCCGGTCAGCTCCTCTCCTCGCCTAGCATCCTGTGCATTTCCCGCATCACCAGCCCGGTGCGCTCGTCACGCAGCAGGGGCAGCATGGCGCGCGTGCGGTGCAGCTGGTTGAGGTCAATCTCGACCTGGGTCAGAGCTTCCTGGTGGTATGGCGCTTTGAGCATCAGCTTCCCGCTCGGGTCGAAGACTGTCGAACCGCCCCAGAAATTCAGCCCGTCTTCATAACCTACCCGGTTGACATGGATGATGTAATCGGTGAACAGGCTGGCGTAGGCGCGGTTGATATGCTCTACCCAGCGGGCTGACTCGAGCTGCGACTCTGTATTCAAACCGCGGCCGGGAGAAGCAGAGGTCAGGATCATCACATCGGCACCATCCAACCACAGCAGGTAGGGTGGAGAAGCATGCCAGAAATCCTCGCAAATCAGGATCCCCACCCGTCCAAAACGGGTGTCGAAAGCGCGCACTGCATCACCCCAGGCGAAGAAGCGGCCTTCGTCGAACAACCCATAGGTCGGCAGGTAGACTTTGTGGTGTATGTGAAGCACTTCTCCCTTGGATAGGTATGCCGAAGCGATATAGAAGCGGTGACGCCGGTCCTCATCCACAAAACCGGCTACGATATCCAGGTTCTGGCTGGCTTCCAACAAGGGTTTAAATATCGGGTTATCAGGACCCGGATGGTGAGCAACGCTGGCAACCAGGTCTTGCAGAACATAGCCGGTTAATGACAGCTCTGGAAAGATCAAAAGATCAGCACCCTGCGCTTCCTGAATGATGGAGAGGTGCTTTTCCAGGTTAGCCTGCACATTTCCAAGGCGAGTGTTGATCTGGGCTAGAGCAATGTTCACTTTCATACCAGCACCTCTACTTATGTCGGGTTGCCGCTGCTGACCCGGTATGTAGCCGGGTCTCAGGTTCGGCGGTTCAGCTTCTGGTTCAGTGAAAGCACCACCAGGGCCAGCAAGAAGCAGGCTGTCAGCCCTAACGCAGCCCAGCTCTCCAGATGGAGACCCCGCCAGGATGGGGCTGAATCGGCACGCAGAAACGAGAGACCGAGCAGTTGGGCTGCTAGGACGCACAATGCAATCAGCCCCATCTGCCCGGGGACAGGCATACGTTCCCGGATGCGATCTGCCAGCACCAGGGTCAAGACAGCCAGCAGTGCTCCGATGAGCTGAACGGGGACTCGTTGATCCATGACGCCCCATTCGTTCCGGGCCGGAAGCGCCCACCAGCCCCGCGCGACCGGACCATATGCACAGCCATTCACCCAGCAAGCCAGCCAGGCACTGAATACAACCATCCCCAGCAAGGGAAGCAGGGCATCCAGCAATCGGCCCGCGGACTGCGAGGTCAGGACCGCGTAGATGATCACTGCCAGTACGCCTCCCGCCAGCGCCCCGGGCCACGCCAGACCACCCAGGAATATTTGAGGGATTTCACCACGATGAGATTGAAAGTACTGCCAGTGGGCTGCCACATAGGCAAGGCGCCCGACAAGCAAGCCGCCAAACAAGGCGACCAGACCGGCGTTCACCGCCTGCAGGCTTTCATTGCTTTGGCTTTGCAGCCCAACCCACAGCAGACCAAGGGTCGCCCCGAAACCCAGCAAGAGCGAGAAGAGATACACTGGCATACCACCCGGCAGGTAGAACGCGATCACGGAATAAATGATACCATGCAGCACAGGGGAAGAGGTACCTATATCATCGCCGCCAGTGATGGACATTGACATACCGGCCAAAAGAGCATTATAGTAGATAAGAAGTGAAAGTATCCGGGGTATAATCAACTCCAACAATACAGTTCTATATCAGGAAAGCCCGGCGCAGAATTCGCGAAGGGGAAAATCAATGGAAGAGATATTAATCAACCCAAATGTGGCCTACCTGCTGCTGGTCATTGGTTTTGTAATGGCAGGCATGGCGATCGTCAGCCCGGGGACCGGGGTGCTGGAGATCGGCGCTCTGTTTGCCCTGCTGCTGGCCGGCTGGCAGGTGTACGTGCTGGGCGTGAACCTTTGGGCGCTGGTGGTGATGCTGCTAGGCATTCCTCCGTTCGCCCTGGCAGTCAGGAAGAAAGGGAACCGTTTCTACCTGGGATTGTCGTTCCTGGCACTGGTTATCGGATCGTGGTTCCTATTTCCAACTGTGCCGTGGTGGCGTTCGGCGATCAACCCGTGGTTGTTCATCATTGTCTCTGCACTGACAATCGGTTTCTTATGGGTTGTGACCACAAAGGTCGTCGAGGCAGAGTCAGTACGCCCCAGCCACGACCTGAACGCTTTGGTCGGAGAGCTCGGCGAGGCCAAGTCAGCCATCGCCAATGAAGGATCGGTGCAGATTTTTGGAGAGCTTTGGACTGCTCGCAGCGAAGCGCCCATCTCTCAAGGGAGCCAGGTGCGCGTGGTTGGTCGTGAAGGTTTCGTCCTGATCGTTGAATTGCACTCTGAGCAGGGTCGTTAAAGTCGTTAATAGGATCATCAACCTTCTTTATATTAAGGAGAAAAACATCATGAGTGGAGCGGAACTGACTGTCTTATGCCTGATCGGTGCAGTAATTCTGCTGGCAATTGTGCTCATCGCAACCGCAATCCGCATCGTGCCGGAGTACCAGCGTCTGGTTGTATTTCGGCTCGGACGTTGCGTGGGCGCAAAAGGTCCCGGGCTTGTGATCTTGATCCCGGTTGTCGACCGGGGAGTGATTGTGGACCTGCGCGAGCAGGTCCGGGAGATCCCGCACCAGACGTCGATCACCAAGGATAACGCTGCTATCTCGGTGGATTTCATCTGGTATTACAAAGTTCTCGATGCAACGGAGAGCGTACTCCAGGTCGGCAACTTCGAATCTGCGGCGCAGGGCATGGCGACCACCACCTTGCGCGCTGTCATTGGCGGGATCCTGCTCGACGATGTGCTCTCCGAGCGCGAGCATATCAACAACCTGCTGCGCACGAGGCTGGATGAGGTCACTGAGCGCTGGGGGGTTAAGGTGACCAACGTCGAGATCCGCGAGATCGTGCCGCCGAGGGAGATCACGGACGCCATGAACCGGCAGATGACCGCCGAGCGCAACCGCCGGGCAGTGGTCACCGAATCCACCGGGCAGCGGGAGGCAGCAGTCAATGTGGCGGATGGCGAGAAGCAGGCCGCCATCCTGAGGGCGGAGGGCGAGCGGCAGGGGTCCATCCTGCGTGCCCAGGGTGAACGTGAAGCCCAGCTGCTGCGGGCGGAAGGTTTTGCCAACGCGCTGGAACGGATTTTCAGTGTGGCGCAGACGGTCGACTCGAAGACGATGACATTGCAGTATTTCGAGGCGCTGAAGGATATCGGCGCCAGCCCGTCGACAAAGTACATCTTCCCGCTGGAGTTCTCGACCATGCTGGGAGACTTTGTCAAGTCGATAAAGAAGGAATAAATTCGTCACTGCCAGCTGAGTATTATGGAGACCACATTCGCCGCCCAGCCAGCTCGACCAGCCGCCATCCAGATGGCCAGCTGGCGTGACCTGCTCGCTGTGCGCCGGCTGGAGGAGGTCTGCTTCCCGCAGGATTTCTGGCCGCTGCTGGAGATCATCGGGGTGCTGAGCATGCCGGGGGTGGTGCGGATCAAGGCGGTGATCGACGAGCAGGTGGTGGGATTTGCGGCGGGCGATTTCCGCCGAAGCGATAGACTGGCATGGATCGCGACGATAGGGGTGCTGCCTGAATACCGCCGCAGGGGGATCGGAGCGGCTCTGCTGCGGGAATGCGAGCAACAGCTGGGCAAGACGCTGGCAGTGCCTGACGGCCGGGTGCGGCTGTGCGTGCGCCCCTCGAATGCGCCGGCAATACAGCTTTACGAGCGTTCGGGCTACCAGCAGGTCAGCGTGTGGAACAGGTACTACCAGAACGGGGAAGACGCCCTGGTGCTGGAGAAGCAGATTTATCCGGGTGGCGGCCGGCAGCCCGCGGGGGAGCGGAGAGATCGGCTATAATGGCGCTCAGATGAGCAACGAGCAATTACCCGACCCGATTTTGATCACGCGCCAGAGGGCGCTGCACCGCCTGGCGGAGGCGCTGCTGCACGAACCGATCCTGGCAGTGGACACGGAATCAAACAGCCTATACGCATACCAGGAGCAGGTGTGCCTGATCCAGTTCTCCACGACGGAGAACGATTTCCTGGTGGACCCGTTGAGCCTGGATGACCTCTCCCCGCTGGGGCCGGTGTTCAGCAGCCCGCGCATCGAGAAGGTGTTCCATGCGGCGGAGTATGACCTGATCTGCCTGAGGCGCGACTACGGTTTCGAGTTTTCCAACCTGTTCGATACGATGCTGGCGGCACGCATGCTGGGGCGGGAGGCGATCGGCCTGGGAGCGATGCTGGCGAACGGGTTTGGCGTGCGGGTGGACAAACGCAACCAGCGGGCAAACTGGGGGAAGCGGCCTCTGCCGGGCAACCTGCTGCGCTACGCCCAGATCGACACGCATTACCTGGTCCCACTGCGCAACCGGCTGCTGGAAGAGCTTAAGCGGAAGGATTTGATGGCGCTGGCGGAAGAGGATTTCATACGCGCCTGCGCGGTGGACGGGCGGATGCCGGAGGTCAAAGCGGATGACTGCTGGCGGATCAACGGCGCGACCGACCTGCCGGCACAAAAGGCGGCTATCTTGCGAGAGCTGTGCCGCTACCGCGACCAGACGGCGCAGGCCATCAACCGCCCGCTGTTCAAGGTGATGGGTGACAAGACGCTGCTGCAGATTGCCGAGCGCGCTCCGGCGAGCCTGGGCGAGCTGGAACAGATCCACGGTATGACGAGCAGGCAGGTGGAACGGCACGGCAAGGCGATCCTGTCGGCGGTGAGGCGCGGCAGCAAAGCGCCCCCGATCTACCCGCCGCACCACTCACGCCCGGACGAGGAATTCCTGGATCGAGTGGAATCGCTGCGCAACTGGCGCAAGGGCACCGCCCGGAAGATGGGGGTGAACTCGGATGTGGTCCTGCCGCGCGAGCTGCTGTATGCGGTGGCTTCCAGCAACCCGGAGCAACCGGAGGAGCTGGAACGCGTGCTGAGCGAGGTGCCGTGGCGCTACGAGCATTTTGGTTTCCAGATCCTGGCGGCCATGCGCGATATCTGAGAATTAATTGCACGATGCACGGGATAAGCCGGAAATGCATCCGGCTTATCCCGTGCATCGTTAAAAATCTAACTAGCAGGGAGCGAGCATGAAGATCACATTCCATGGCGCGGCACAGACGGTGACCGGCTCTCAACATTTAATCGAGGTGAACGGGCATACGATCCTGCTGGACTGCGGGTTCTACCAGGGAAGACGCAGGGAATCTTACGAGATCAACCAGAGCTTCCCGTATGACCCGACTAAGATCGATGCGGTGATCCTCTCGCACGCGCATATCGACCACAGCGGCAACCTGCCGAACCTGGTGAAGCAAGGCTACCGGGGGCGCATCTACACGATCCCGGCGACGGCGCACCTTTCGAATATCATGCTGCTGGATTCGGGGCATATCCAGGAGATGGATGCAGCGTATGTGAATAAGAAGCGCGCCAAACGAGGGGAAGCGCCGATCGAGCCGATCTATGATATGGAAGACGCGGGGATGGTGGCGCAGTATTTCGAGCCGGTGCCATACGAGCAGCCTTTCGAGCCGGTGCCGGGGGTGGTGGCGCAGCTGGTGGATGCCGGGCATATCCTGGGCTCGGCGGCGGTGGTACTGGATATCGAGGAGAAGGGACGCAAGCAGAGGCTGTGGTTCTCGGGCGATATCGGCAGGCTGGACCTGCCGCTGGTGCGCGACCCGGTGCTGCCAAGCGGGGCGGATGCGATGATCATGGAATGCACGTACGGGGATAAGCCGCATCGCGACCCGCAGGTGGCTTTCGATGAGCTGCGGGAGGTGACGCTCAGGACGGTGGAACGGGGCGGCAAGGTGATCATTCCTGCTTTTGCGGTGGGGCGCACGCAGGAGCTGGTGTACTGCCTGCACAAGATGATCGACGCGGGGGACCTGCCGCGCATCCCGGTGTACGTGGACAGCCCGCTGGCGGTGAATGTGACCGATATCTTCCGGGCGCACCCGGAATGTATGGATGAGGAGACGAACGAGTTCGTGCGCAACGACCGTCACCATGCGGCGCTGGGTTTCGACCTGCTGACGTATACGCGCTCGGTGGAGGAATCCAAGGCACTGAACTACAGCAAGGACCCGATGGTGATCATCTCGGCTTCGGGGATGGCGGAGAATGGGCGCATCCTGCACCACCTGCGCAATAATATCGAGAACGCACGCAATACGGTGCTGATCGTGTCGTGGCAAGCGCCGCATACGCTGGGCAGGCGGCTGGCGGAGCGGGATAAGCAGGTGCGCATTTTCGGGGAGACTTTCGAGCGCAGGGCGGAGGTGGCGACGATCGGCGGGCTGTCGGCGCATGCCGGGCAGACTTTCCTGCTGGAGTATGCCGAGGCGGTGCGGGGGAGTGTGAAGCAGATCTTCCTGGTGCACGGGGAGGCCGACGCGGCGGCTGCCCTGACAGAAAAAATGGGAGATGGCGGTTTGAAGGAGGTCTATTACCCTGCCCGGGGGGAGATGACGGAAGTTTAGATCGTAAGAGCTGAGAGATTAAAACGCAGGGGGGATAATTGGGGCGCGGGAGGTGCTTGCACAGCGGGTTTGGAGGGGGTATAATTGGAACACTTGTTCAGTAGCATGTTCGCTTATAGGAAGGACGAGGTGATCCGATGGAAGCCAACGTTTTCCAGCGCATCCAACACAGCCTGGGTGAAAAAAGGCAGAATCTCGGCACATGGCTGATAGGCACATCTGGCACTGAAAAAGAGATCCGTTTAGGGCCAGCTAGTGAGCAGGGCGTGCGGGCACATCTGGAGGTGGTCGAGGCCGCCCTGGAGCAAGCCGCCGGACAAAGCCTGGGGTTGTGCAAAGTGTGCCACACCACGATTGATTCTGAACTGCTGCAGATGGATTACACCTGCTGCATCTGCCTGGACCATCTCTCCGAGCCAGAGCGGCGCCAGCTTGAGAATGAATTGGAGTTCAGCCAACATGTACAGCGGGCGCTGCTCCCACAGCAAATCCCGGATATCGCGGGGCTGAAGCTGGCAGTATTCAGCCGCCCGGCGCAGTTCCTGAGCGGGGATTATTTCGATTTCTTCCAGTTCAGCGACGAGTCTGCCGGACTGGCGATCGCCGACGCGATGGGACACGGGGTTTCTGCCAGCATGATCATGACCAGCCTGCAAACTGCGCTACGCACGCTGGCACCCGAAAGCAGCTCGCCGGCCGAGGTGTTGGATCGGGTCAACCACTTTTACCTGCACAACAGCCAATTTACCACATTCGTCACAGTTTTCCTGGGGCGGTATGACCCGGATTCTCGCACGCTGACTTACTGCAACGCGGGGCACAACCCTCCGGCGCTCTACCGGCAGCAGGAGCAGGAGGTCGAGTGGCTGGCGCCGACCGGTGCGGCGATCGGCCTGATCGAGGACAACCCGCTCGGATTGGGGAAGGTCAGACTTGAAGAAGGCGATATGCTGCTGCTGTACACCGACGGGGTGACTGAAGCAACCAACGTGCAGCAGGAGGCCTTCGGCGCTACGCGGCTGGCGGATTCCTTGCGGCAGGGCGCGGGGCTGACGAGCAGGGAGGTGGTGCAGTCGCTGCGCGAGAGGCTGCTAGAGTTCACCGGGGAAGCGCTGCTGAGCGACGATGTTACGCTGGTGGTGGGGGTGAATCCGCAGGACCCCCTCCCGACCTCCCCCTGAAGGGGGAGGGGGCTGCAGGCGTTGTTCTCAACCGATGTAGGGGGAGTCGGCGAATTTTGCCTGACTTCTCAGGTGCGAATGGGGGCGAATGGATGGAAAAGGGTATGGTATCCAGGGGAGAGGGAGTTTAAGGACTGGGCAGCCCTGGGCATCCTGGGCATCCGCGGCATCCTGCGGATGCTTGCGGAT
>JAQBDA010000120.1:0-3166 GCA_032124675.1 Chloroflexota bacterium | reverse complement strand
TGGAAAGCTTAACATGCTGGACAACAGGGTGGTCGCAATTAGCTAGCGTCTTTGCTTGTATTATGGAAAAATATGTGTCCGGAGCTGAGAGTCTTCCGACACTGTCCATCCAGCTTTAGGTAAATTTATGAGCATATCAGTGAGACAAGGGGCGAAACATGTCTCTATGCTATCGGATATCTGTCACTTCGCAGTGAATAACCCGGTCTTTGGTGATAAACAACCATTAATGTCTTATTATGTGGTAATTGACAGGTACAAAGCACTCAAGAGTTATAGGAATGAAAATAAGGGGAAGCATGCAATCAACAATACATAGGACTGATTCTTATGTCGATACTCCACTGACCAATAAAGTGCAGCGGGCATCTCGCACCCTGCCGCGCAGGGTGCAGTGGCGACTTTATGTTATCGGTTTGATATTGAACGATCTGGTCATGCTCGCTGCAGCTTTCCGTCTGGCGTATGTGGTGCGTTTCGAGACCGGCTTCGCGTTATTCCAGCAAGATGCAGCCCTATCAGTTGGGTACTATCAAGCGATCGTGATGCTGCTGATCCCGGTATGGATTATCGTCTACGCTCTCAGCGGGTTGTATAACCGTAAAAACCTACTGGGGGGTACGCGTGAGTATTCAGTGCTGTTCAACGGAACCACAATAGGGGCATTCATCGTCATCGTGTCCGGGTTCTTGCTGCCTGAATTCGTGCTGGCACGTGGTTGGCTTGTGATCTCCTGGTCTCTGACCTTCGTGTTGATCGCCATAAGCCGATTCCTGCTCCGCCGGGTCATCTATATGCTGCGCGAGGAGGGGTATTTCCTCTCACCAGCGGTAATCATCGGTGCGAATGACGAGGGTCTGTCTTTGGCAAGGCAGCTTACGAGCTGGAAGACATCCGGTTTCAATATCCTGGGGTTTATCGATAAGAAGTTTAATGAGGGAGACAAGGTGGTAGATCATCTGCACTGCCTTGGGACGCTGGATGATCTGGGGACGATCGTAAACAAATATAATGTCGAAGATATCATCCTGGCATCTAGTGCATTCTCGTCCAGGGATGGGCTGCTGGAGATCTTCAAGAACTATGGGGTAGCCAGCGGGGTAAGCGTGCGCATGTCATCCGGATTGTACGAAATCATTACCACCGGGCTGACGGTGAAAGAATTCGCCTATGTGCCGCTGGTAGAAGTCAACCAGGTTCGCCTATCTGGCATAGACAGCGTGATGAAGCTGGCTTTGGATTATTGTCTTACGATCCCTATGTTGATATTGCTCTCTCCTGTTCTGCTTGCCCTCGCAATTGCAGTCAAGCTGAGTTCGCCAGGATCAGTCATCCATCGCAGACGAGTTATGGGTGTGAATGGCAAACAGTTCGATGCATTCAAATTCCGCACGATGTACGAAAATGGAGATACGATCCTGCAAGCCCATCCTGAGCTGCAAGAAGAGCTGACCCGCAACCACAAGCTGATGGATGATCCACGCGTGACAAGGCTCGGTCACCTGCTGCGAAAAACCAGCCTGGATGAGCTGCCCCAGCTGATCAACGTTCTGCGTGGTGAAATGTCGTTGGTGGGTCCGCGGATGATCAGTCCCGAGGAGATCCTGGAATACGACCAGTGGGATATCAACCTGCTGACCGTTCGACCCGGCATCACCGGCTTGTGGCAGATCAGCGGGCGTTCGGATGTCTCTTACGAGCAGCGAGTGCGCTTCGATATGCATTACATCCGCAACTGGACGATCTGGCTGGACTTGCAGCTGCTTTCGCAGACCATCCCTGCCGTACTCAAGAAACGCGGCGCATATTGATTTTGTGGGCATTACGCGGAGAGAAATTCTACCTCTATCATTGATGTCAGCGGATTGCCTTGGAACATCTGGTTTATATTCTCCAGAGGTGTGCGGATCAAGCGTCATTGCTTCGCAAGCCACACAGCTCTGATACATCGCTTATGAGTGTCCCTGTGGTAGAAGCTTATCGGTAATCCCGGAGGATTTATGAGCAACCCGATTGATACGTATATTCTTGATCTGCAAAACACACTGAAGCTATTGCCTACAGGGCGGATTCAGGAGGCAATCGACCTGCTGATTGAAGCTCGAACGGAACGCCGCCAGGTATTCATTATGGGTAATGGTGGCAGCGCCTCAACCGCTTCGCATTTCGTGTGTGATCTGGCGAAAAATACCCGTAACCCGCAACTGCCGAACTTCCGTGTCATTGGACTGACCGATAATATGGCGATATTTTCTGCCCTGGCGAATGATGAGGGTTATGAGAATGTGTTTGCCCAGCAGTTAGCCAGCTTTGTAGAGGCAGATGATATCGTGATTGGGATTTCTGCCAGTGGAAACTCAGCCAATGTACTCAATGCGATAGAATTGGGGAACAGGATGGGGGCGAGGACCATCGGGATGACCGGATTTGATGGTGGTCGGCTGCGGAAGATGGTGGACGTAGACATCCACATTCCGAGCGACTGCATCGAGCATGTTGAAGACATCCACTTGATGCTTGAGCATCTGATCTGCAAAGCCATAAAAGATATGGATGCAGACGATGGTAATGCTGTGCTGGTCGAAAGGAAAAACCAAGTCTCGTTCCCTGTGCCGTAAGACCAGCAATGCAGGATCGATACGAGATGGCAAGCTATATTCTTTTGTTTCGGTTTAGTATTATCGGAGGCTTAAGGTGCGGGTTACACGTGCCCCAAAATTGAATGCCAGGCACCGCTGAGATCGTCGACAACCTGGTAGGTTATTAAACCGTCGGGGCGCGGGAGCTGCTCCTGGGCCGTCCCTCGACCAGTCCGGACAAGATACAGTCGGCGCAGACCGGCTGCCTGACCGGCAAGCAAGTCGCTGAGAGCATCACCGATCATGACAGATCGCCGGAGATCAATGGAGAGCTCCACGGCAGCCTGCTGCAGTAAACCAGGTTCAGGTTTCCGGCACAGGCATGCTTCCTGGGGTGAGTGCGGGCACATATAACTGCCATCGATTCGGCCTCCAGTGCGATGAATTTCATCCACTACCCGGTCGTTGATCTGTTCTGCAAGTTCGGCGGAGATTATGCCCCGCCCAACAGCAGATTGGTTGGTGACTACAACAATTTTATATGGGCTGTCCCGCATCTCGGCCAGGGATTGCAGCGATCCTGGAAT
>JAQBDA010000119.1:0-14111 GCA_032124675.1 Chloroflexota bacterium | reverse complement strand
CTCCGGACCGCTTTGCTCTCCTGGCGCAGCTTGGACTGCTGCCCAAGGGCGAAGCCCAAACGGCCTAAGCGAAAATTGTTCAGTACTGAAGTGCGGCATCTACAGTATGCCGCTCTTTGATTCTCCTCAGTAGCCCCCCCGGGTGTAGGAGTACCAGGTGGCGGCGAGTCCCATGAAATAGGTGACCAGGGTGACAGCCCCGTAGGCACGCCCGGTCAGGAATGCATAGCCGATCATGAACATCAGCGCCAGGTAGTAAAACAGCAGCATAGGGCCTCTCAGCCAGATGCCGCGCCAGTTGATACCCAGCAGGTACTCCAGGATGAACTCCAGCAGCAAAAACGCCGCCATGACCAGCGGCAGGACGAAAGCCCACCACTCGCGCCCGCCGCGATAATTGAGCACTGCCAGGGCTCCGAGTGGCAGGATCATCGCCGAGAGGAAAAGCCCCAAGAAATATTCAATTTTGGGCTGTCCAAGTGGGCGGGATAGGAACAAGCCGACCAGGGCCAGGTTGATCAGGTTGGCGATCACCACTACCGCCAGGTCGATTGTGTGGTAGTCCAGCGTTTTGGTTATTTGGTTTACACCCAATGGTAACTCCTATAAATATTATATAGAGGAAAGAATATGTGGTCAATAATTTTTACTTTGGGATATAGGCGCCATATGGAATGTGTGGATTCAGGTGTCCTGCGCATAGCCAAGATATTATTATTAAATAGTGATACCGCTGCTGTAAAACCGAGAGCTGGATTGATTGATGCGCGCGAGATATTCGCTATACTGAGCATAGCAATAAGCCGCCGGGTTACAACTCCGGCAAGGGAGGGGAAGATGGCTGCGGTCTCAGAAAAGCACACTTCAAGGAATGAGGCAACCTGGTCGAGTGCTGCCGCTGGAGCGGCGCCGGTATTGATCCTGGCACTGGCTACGACAATGGAAGGCACCAGCACACAGGTTTTCCCCTCGGTGCTCCTGGTTTATGGCTACATCCTGCTGCTGTTCATCCTTCCGGTAATCGGGATCCTGCGCGCTGTGGAGCAGGGTTTCCCCGACTGGTCGTTCCCGTACCTGGGGCTGGTTGTGCTGGATGCCCTGCTCCTGCTCTCGATCATGACCGCCAGGCTGTTCGAAAACGCGTTGGGAATGCTGCTTCTGCGCGGCGCATTGGTCGCCCTGCTGCTGTACTTCATTTACGGGCTGCTGACCTGCCTGCGTGGATCAGCCCGGAATTGGTCAGCGGTCGGGCACGACTGGACGCAGTTCTTGCTCAGCGTGCACGTGCTGATGCCGCTGCTGGTGATGGTGGTGTTTGACGAGATCGCAGTCACCTATAAAACCCCGTATATACTGCTATGCGGGTGCATATTGGCGGCTGGTGCGGTGGTGTATTTGCGCTCGCGGAGCAGGTGGCTCGGCGTGGGTGTGCTGGTGGCATCGGCTGTGCTGGCATGGCTGCTGGCGGGCAGGATCGCAGACCTGTACTGGAGCGTCTATACCGGTCTTCTGGGATAGCGCTATTTTTTTTACGGAAATAGAGCCTTTCCGCCGGGGCGTCTCTACTGCATAGTGGGAGATACCCCCCCTGATCTCAATTGGAGGATAGGGTTAGGGTAGGGATCAACTCTAAATGTTTTATTCCACCTGTTACATTTCTTATGGCTGGATGGCAATGACCTGATCGCGGACAACCAGGTTGTCAAATGCCAGGCCGAGATCTTCTACGTCAAGAAAGAACAATTGTGGAGAAAGAGTTACATCATCTTTGTATTCAATAACCAGTTCTCCGTTGACGTAAATTTTCGAATTACCAGAAGCATCCCGGGTGATATCGAAATGGTTCCAGCCTGTTAATTGTTTAGCCAGATCTGCTTCAGCGGCTGGCGAACGGAAGGTGCCATCTGAAATCGTATTGAGAGCAACAAGGGTATTGTCGGTTGTCACAGTGTGGATACCAACCCCGTTCTTGAAATCCTGGTCACAGCTCAGGCAGATAGAATAATATGAAGCGTTGTCGAAGTTAAGGTCGAAGCTCCAGGTTCCGGTTGATACCTTGCTCTCATGGATGATTGGGTTGGCTGCGTCAGGTCCAGAAGTGAGCACCCCGTTATTTACATACCACCCAGGGTCGTCCTCCTCCCAGCCCTCGAAATCGCCGTCCTCGAAATCATCCGACCAGACGACAGAAGGGTCGCGGGTTGGGGTCACGTTTGCGCTACCGGAACTGCAACCAGATAAGATGAACACCGATATGACCAGCAATAAAAGGGTCAGGACAAGGAATTTGCGTGCCATGGTAGCCTCCTTTTATACTTTTTGCACATTGCTGTATATTGCTGACTTACTTTCTGTTCAGCCGAACCCCACAGATTTCCTGACACCTCCCTTCCAAATCGAAAAACCGCCAACCACCAGTCAGCGGCTTAGTTGAAAACACATTGTCTGCCAGGGTTGCTGCCCTGACCCCGAAGATTATGCGAGCTTCAGTGAGATATTGATTGATTGAATCCATTATATAGATTAAATGGATGAATATCAATAATGAATTTCTTCACAAGCGTATTGGGCTGCTATTGCAGACTGTGGTTTTCTTATGCGTAGCGGATATTTTCCACCCCAGCCCCTCCCTTCAGGGAGGGGCTGGGGTGGGATTGCTTTACCTCCTGATAATTTCCTGAATGTTTCGTCCATGCTGAAACCTCGCGACCTTTTTCTCGTTTATAATGGTGCATCGGGTGGTTTTGAGGTTGCTTCGGACCGAAGAGCGGTCCTCGCAATGACCAAGAGACAACAGCACTATTGCGGTGTACAAACCAGGGTGGTAAACTGCCTTACCGGTAAACCCAGGCAAGCGAGGCAAAGATAGACGGCAAGCAAGATAAGGACATCTCCCAGATCCGGTTGTACCTCTCCCGGCAGGCGTCCAGCACAGGGCGTTATGTGCTGGAGCAAAGCCTGATGCTGCTGCTGGGCTGGATTCCGACGGTGGTTGGCATCGGTCTGCGGGCGGTGTTTTACAGGCTGATGATGCCCATCGCGGGACAAGCCGCCATCGAGCGCGGCGTGCGCCTGCGCTTCGCCAGCCATATCCGCCTGGGGCAGGGTGTCTACCTGGACGAGAACGTGTACATCCACGCCTGCCCGGACGGGGTTCAGATCGGTGCGGGGACGCTGGTGATGCACGGAGCGGTGCTGCATGTTTACAATTTCCGTGACCTGCCGCATGCCTTCATTAAGATAGGGCGCGATAGCCTGGTGGGCGAGTACTCGGTGATCCGCGGGCAGGGCGGGGTGACGATTGGCGACCGGGTGTACACCTCGCCAGGCACGCAGATCATCGCCGTGAACCATGTTTTTGATGACCCTGAGCGCCCATTCGTCGAGCAAGGAATTACAGCCCAGGGCATCGTGATCGAAGACGACGTCTGGCTGGGCTCCAACTGTGTGATCACTGATGGCGTGCGGGTGGGGAAGGGCGCTGTGGTGGCAGCCGGGGCGGTGGTGACCAAAGACGTGCCCCCGCACACCATTGCAGCCGGTGTGCCGGCTAAAGTGATCCGGGAGATCGATGGCAGCCAGCGGGTAAGTGGCGAGGAGATATATTTCTGATAGTCCAGAGATAGACCTATAATATTTCAGATTATTTTGATAAAATCTGGTAAAATTAGTACTCATCAG
Source organism: Chloroflexota bacterium (assembly GCA_032124675.1). Lineage (GTDB taxonomy): Bacteria > Chloroflexota > Anaerolineae > Anaerolineales > UBA4823 > JAQBDA01. The sequence goes on along the minus strand of JAQBDA010000119.1, from coordinate 10,430 downwards.
TGGGAAATCATAGGAGGTATTATTAATGACTGTTGCTGATAAAAACCGTGATAACCTGGGGACACGACGCATCCCCAAGCTGCCTGACCCCCGCTTCCCGGATGCGGATGCGGTAGTGCGGGAAGGGGCGATTGCCCGCCGGCACGAGAGTAAAGTCGATATACTGCTGGTTAACCCGCCTTCGCCAGACGGAGGCATATGGATCCGCACACAACACCGGGTTGGCAGGCGCAGCCGTGAGAACATGATCTGGCCGCAGGTCAGCCTGGCACAGATGGCTTCATTGCTGGTGCCCGATTACTCTGTGGAGATCGTAGATGCGATCGCTGAACGCATGGGCTGGCCTGAGTTCGAGGCTTTGCTGCGCGACCGGCGTCCTAAATATTACCTGACCCAGGTCACCGCGCCGACCCTGACCAACGACATGTACGGCGTTTTCCTGGCAAAGAGCGTGGAAGCGGTGACGATGGCTTTCGGCACGCACGTCACGCCGATGGCGCGCGAAACCTTGCGTGCCTTCCCGGCACTGGATTACGTGCTGCGCGGCGAGCCAGAGATGACCCTGCGCGAGCTTGTGGATACCTGCGAGGTAGTACAGGGCCGCTGGCTGGTCCGCGACGATGGGCACCTTATCGACCCGCAGAGCGAAGAACCTGCCCGGGGACATGAGGTTACCTGGAATATGTGGTCCGAAGCCGACCCGACCTGGAAGCCGGCCTGGACCTTCGCCGGACAGGTCGGGGAGGGGAGCAACGGCAACGGGCACGATCCCGGTGATCGTTCGGGTCGCCAGGATGCGCAGGCACTACCGGTGCTGCCGGTGGTGCAGTCCGAGCCGGAGGCACCCCGCCCCAGCAATGCCCAGCACGCGGCAATCAAAGGCCTGGGCTGGCGGCAGGATGGTGAGATCAAGCTCAACTGGGACCGGCCATTCTTCCGCAGCCTGGACGACCTGCCGATCCCGCTGCACCGCATGCTGCCGCTGGAAAAATACCGCATGCCGATGATCAAAGGTCCATACACATTCATCGTCACCAGCCGCGGCTGCCCGGCGGGCTGCAAATACTGCATCAAACACGTCAGCTACCAGTACTCGGTGCGCCTGCGCTCTCCGGAGAAACTGCAGGAGGAGATCCAGCAGCTATATGACCTGGGCGTACACCACATCCACATGTACGCCGACCTGTTCACCGTCAACCGCGAGCAGGTAGTGGAGCTGTGCAAACTGCTGATCGAGAAGGGACCCAAAATCACCTTTACCTGCAACAGCCGCGTGGATTATGTGGATGAGGAGATGCTGACCTTGATGGGGCAGGCCGGCTGTACACTGATCTCCTGGGGCATCGAGAGCGGCAACGAGATGATCCTGAAGAAAGCACACAAGGGCTACCGCATGCAGCAGGCATATAACGCGCTGGAGTGGGCCCATAAAGCAGGTATAAAAAACTGGGGCTATTTCATCGTCGGCTTGCCGGGTGAAACTGTAGATACCATCAAAGAGACGATGGCGTTTTCTAAGAAGCTGCCGCTGGATATCGCGTTATTCCATGTCGCCGCGCCTTACCCAGGCACACCTTTCTTCTTCGAGGTGGTCGAGAACGGCTGGTTCAGACAGGGGGTCAATTGGGAAGAGGTGGATATGGACCAGGCAACCGTGCTGGATTACCCGGACCTGAAAGCTGAAGACCTGCTGTACTGGCAGAAGCGCGCTTTCCGCGAGTGGGCTTTCCGCCCCGGACCGATCTGGACCTTCATCAAAGGCATGAACTCCTGGGAGGGGTTCAAGAGCGCGATCGATATCGGCCTGCAGACGTTGGGCTGGCTGCGAAATTGATTTTATTCCTTAACCGCGAAGGAGCGAAGCGCGCAAAGCCAGGCTAAATACTTGGCGTTCTTTGTACCTTTGCGGTTTTAAGAATAAACAAGCCACAAATCTCTCTCTGCAGGGGGTAAAATAGTGTGGATGCAGGTACAACGAGCTGACATGGAGAGGGGGTTGGGGGCTTGAGTTTGAGGATCACCCGGCAGGAGCTGCTGGAATGGGCTTTACTCCTTGCAGGCACCATCCTGACAGTGCTCTCCAGCACCCGGGAGTATTTCCCACAGATATCACTGACCATCCTGCTGCTGGCATTTGCAGTGCGTATCAACCGCACCGGGCAGTTCTTGCCGCGCAGTGGGATGGAAGCCCCATGGCTGCTATTCCTGGGCAGCGCCGCAGTTGCTGCTGCCATCTCTATCTTTCCCATGCAAGCTCTACTGCAGTTCAACCGTCTGGCAGCAGCATTTGTGCTCTTCTGCGCGCTGGTGGAAGCGGGCTACCGCGTCAAACGCCTGGTGGCCTGGGGGCTGGTGCTGGCGGGCGGTGTTCTGGCGGTGTACTGGCCGCTGACGCATGAGTTTGCTTCCGACCCAGGTAAAATACCCCCTTTAACTGCGATCGGTAAGCTGGTCAACCGCCTGCTGCCGAACGTGCCCGGGGCAGGCTTTTCGGCGAATGTCGTCGGGGGGACGCTGGCGGTCCTGCTGCCATTCGGCATCGCTTTGCTGTGGGTATCTAACCGGCGCGGCTGGAGCAGGCAGACCGCAATTGCGGGGTTGATGAGCCTGTCCATGCTGGGCGGGCTGCTGCTCACCAGCAGCCGCGGGGCACTGCTGGGTCTGGCGGCGGCTGCTGGCCTGACAGCGCTGGTATGGCTGCAGATTAGCCGGCAGCCGCGCAGCCCCGGAAAGGCATATTTCTGGCTGGCTGTTGGTGCGGGATTTGTTCTGGTCATCTCGCTGCTGGCGGCAACCGGCACCCTCGAGCTGCTGCTCGGCTCGGTGCACGACCCGACCGGCAGCCTGCAGAGCCGCATGCAGATCTGGCGTCAGAGCCTGGACTTGATCGGAGATTATGTCTATACCGGCGCCGGGCTGCACAGCTTCCCGCTGGTCTTTTCGATCTACCGGCTGCTGATCCACGTTCCGTATCACGAGCACATGCACAATATCTTCCTGGAAACATGGTACGAACAAGGGGTGTTTGGTGCAGCGGCAATGCTGTGGGGGCTGGTAGTTGTGGCGATTTGGGCATGGCGCGGGCTGTCGATTCTGGCGGATGTGCCCACGCAGGCCAGCCGCTCCATGCTCGCCTTCGGTTGGGCAGGCATGGCAGCTCTTGTGATCGCCGGCGTGCACGGCATGGTGGATGTGATCTTCTACACCAAGCGCACGATGCCTGTGCTGGGGCTGGTCATCGCCTTCGCCTACCTGGTATCCCGCTCTCCGGTGTCCATACGTGTGAACCTGAAGATCGATTTCCATCGCTTCCAGAAGTATGCTATCGCTGGGGCGACGCTGATGGTATTATTTGGTGTACTGTTCGCACGCCCGCTGCTGGGCAGCGCGTTCGCCAACTTTGGCGCTCTCTCGCAGACCCGCACAGAGATGAGGTTCTACAACCCCAATTTCTATGATGAGCCATCCCTGGATGCAATCCGCCGCCAGCAGGATCTGTCGAATGCAGAAACCGGCTTCCAGCTTGCGCTGCGTGTCCAGCCGACCAACCGCACCGCGGTGCAGCGGCTGGCGGAGATCGCCCTGGGGCGCGGTGATTTTGAACGGGCAAATGAACTATTAGAGGATGCCCACGCAGCCGGGACGCAGGATGAAGTCTCGCGCCTGCTTTACGGGGATGCACTGGTCGCTCTTGGAAAGCCAGCCCAGGCAGCGCAAATCGTAAGCGGCACCGGCTGGGCGGGCGAGCGCCTGTATTTTCAGGCCTGGTACCGCTACTGGCTGCACGATGATTTCCAGCGCGCTGCAGACGCCTGGAAAGCCGTCCTGCTCCTGGACGGTGAGAACAGTGAAGCAGAATACTGGTTGGAGCAGGCGCAGGACGCCCAGGGTGCGCAGTAGCGATCAAACCACAAAGGGAAAATAGATAGAATGTGGAAATTCCTCACACCCAGGAAGGTGCCCGGCAGGCAGGCAGTCATCGTCGTAACCGGACTGCCGCGCTCGGGTACCTCCATGATGATGAAGATGCTGGTTGCCGGCGGCGTACCGGCCATGACCGACAACGTGCGCACCCCGGACGAAAACAACCCAAAGGGTTATTACGAATACGAGGCGGTCAAGGAGATGGCGGATGGCGATACCGGCTGGATGGAGTCCGCCCCAGGCAAGGCTATCAAAGTGATATCGTACCTGCTGGATAAGATGCCATCCGGGTACTCGTACAAAGTGATATTCATGCAGCGTGAGATCGCAGAGGTACTGGCGTCACAAAAACGGATGCTGGAGCGCGAGGGCAAGCCGGATGACGAGGTGCGCGATGACAAGATGCAGGCGCTGTACATAAAACACCTGGAGAGTGTCACGGCCTGGCTATCTCGCCAGCCGAATATTGAAGTGCATTACACCAGCTATAATGAGATATTGAACGACCCGCAGCCAGGGGTGGATGCGCTGCTCTCTTTCTTGGGGATGGACCTGGACTCCCAGGCGATGGTCAATGTGGTCGATAAGGCGCTTTACCGTGAACGCAGCCAATAATAATGGAGGCAAATTGAAATCGAATATACTCATCACCGGAGGAGCAGGGTTCATCGGCTCCCATCTCAGTGAATACCTGGTGCACAAAGGCAACCATGTGGTTGCGATCGATGATTTATCCACCGGACAGCTGCGCAACATCCAGCACATGCTGCCGCTGCCCAGCTTCAAGTTCGTGCGGGAGACGATCAACAATGCACAGGTGCTCGACAGGCTGACGAGTGAGGCGGATATCGTCATCCACCTGGCGGCTGCGGTAGGCGTGAAGCTGATCGTCGAAGACCCGGTGCACACCATCCAGACTAATATCATGGGCACCGAAGCTGTGCTGACGACCGCCAACCGCTATGGCTGCAAGGTGCTGATCGCCTCCACCTCGGAGGTGTACGGCAAAGGCGTGAAAGTGCCCTTCAGCGAAGACGATGACCGCCTGATGGGCTCGACATCCCACAGTCGCTGGGCGTACGCCACATCCAAAGCGGTGGACGAGTTCCTGGGGCTGGCATACAACAAACAGTTCGGTCTCCCGGTGGTGATCATGCGCTTTTTCAACACGGTGGGGCCGCGGCAGACCGGGCGCTATGGCATGGTAGTGCCGCGCTTCGTACGCCGGGCGCTGCGCGGCGAGCCAATCGAGGTGTACGGAGACGGGCTGCAATCGCGCTGTTTCGCCGATGTGGCCGATGTGGTCGAGGCAGTGGCCAATCTGACGGAGCTGCCGCAGGCTGTCGGAGAGGTGTTCAATATCGGCGCATCGGGGGAGATCACCATCCTGGCCCTGGCTGAGAAAGTGATCGAGATGGTGGGCAGCCAATCCAAGATCGAGATGGTACCTTACGCCGAAGCTTACGCCCCGGGGTTCGAAGATATGCGCCGTCGCGTGCCGGCGCTGGACAAAATTCACCGCCTGACCGGCTACAAGCCGCGCTACACGCTGGAAGATACCTTACAGCGGGTGATCGAGTTCGAAAAACAGTATATGGATACCTAATCGGGCAGGGATACGGATGAAGATCCTGTATTTATCCCAGCTGGTGCCTTATCCACCCGATTCCGGAGCGAAGGTGCGCCAGTATTACGTCCTGCGCCACCTTACCCAGCGCCACCAGGTCAGCCTGGTGGCGTTTTCCAGAAGTGATGACACACCAGAAGCACTGGCACATCTGAAGGAGTTCTGCCGTGATGTCAGGACCGTTCCCATGGAACGCTCCAGGCTGCGGGATGGACTGGCCCTGCTTGGGAGCTGGCTGAGAGGGGAGTCGTTTATCATACGCAGGGATAAAGTGCCGGCCATGACCGCGCTGGTGGAGGAGGAGCTTCTGGATGGGGGTTATGACTTGGTGCATGCTGACCAGCTGTGGATGGCGCAGTACGCCCTGCTGGCAGCCGGGCTATCCGGGCAGGGCAGGATCGAGCGCCCCCAGGCTGATCCTGGATGAGCATAACGCCTGCTTCCAGATCTTCCAGCGGCTGGCGGAAGGTGAGCACAGCCCGTTGAAGCGCCTGGCATTGGACCGTGAATGGCGGGCACTGCAGCGCTTCGAGGCACAGGCCTGTTCCCGGTTCGACCGGGTGGTCACGGTGACCGGCGAGGACCGCCAGATCTTAGAGCCCCTGGTAAACGAGGCAGCTGCGCAATCCGGCCAGCCAGCGCCGCGCTTCTCGACCATCCCGATCTGTGTCGATACCGAATCGGTGCCGCCGGTCGTGCCCGTGGAAGCCTCTGCCGATGTGCTGCACCTGGGGACGATGTTCTGGCCTCCGAACGTGGAGGGCGTGCTGTGGTTCGCCAGGCAGGTGTGGCCGCTGGTGCGAGAGCAAATCCCCGAGGCAGCATTTACTGTAGTGGGCAAGAACCCGCCGGAGCAGATCAAGGCGCTGGTTGGGCAGGCTGCCGGGATTAACGTCACGGGCTACGTTACCGACCCGCAGCCCTATCTGGAGCGAGCGAAAACATTCATCGTGCCACTGTTCTCTGCCGGCGGCATGCGGGTCAAGATCATCGACGGCTGGTGCTGGGGTCTGCCGATTGTCTCGACGACCATCGGTGCTGAAGGCATCCAATACCGGGAAGGTGAAAATATCCTCATCGCCGACGACGCGCAGTCCTTCGCTGCGGCTGTGGTGCAGGTTCTGCAAGACCGCGCCATGAATCACAGTCTGCGTGAGAACGGCAGGCGTTGGGCGGAAGAGAAATACAGCTGGCAGCGTGTTTACCCGGAATGGGACCAGGTGTACCAGGCCGGTTGATCGTATTAAGGTTATCTATGGTCTTTAATATCTGCTTATTGACTTCCTATGCGTCGTCAAGTATAACTAACCTATGGAGCTGTTTTGAAACGGAAGGTGCTGGTGACCTATGCCAGCCATACAGGCACCACCCAGGATATTGCTGACGAGATCGGTGTAGGCCTGATCGAAGCCGGATATTCGGTGGATGTCTGTCCGATGTCACGGGTGAAGGTGATGAACGGCTACCGGGCGGTAGTGCTCGGGACGGCAATCCGCCGGGAGAAGCCGCTTCCGGAAGCGCTGGATTTCGTCAACCGGTTCCGGATACCTCTGCGGTATATCCCCATCGCCGTCTTTTCGGTCGGCGCAGATATGCGCCTGGATATCCCGGAGAACCGGGAGAAGACCCTGCGCTATCTTAAGCCGCTGCTGCAGGAGATTAACCAGCCGCTGGAGATGGGGCTATTTGCTGGCAAGGTGGATACCGGCGAGCTGACGATGTGGTGGAGGCTGCTGGCTCCGAAAGATGATACAGGAAAAGTGCCGGAGGGGGATTGGCGCGACTGGAACAAGATCCGCGGCTGGGCAGAGCAGGTGGCTGCCAGCCTGGCAAATTCAACCTGACCGGCTGGTGCAGGCAAATCCACAAACTTCATCTACAGTTAAATTGAATCTCAACCGGATTGCTGGCAACTCTGGCACTGTCGTGGATGGTGGCTTTTATTACGACAGTGCAAAGACGCCGCCGCACTCCCATTATACCGGTTACCATTGCGTCGGGAGTCCGTTCGCCCGATAGGCGTTCCTGCAAGAGCAGGGGGAACCTCCAACCGATTTGCGGTGTATATTCAATAGACCGCAATTCTATAGAAGGGAACCTCACTCTTGAAGCAGTTTCCACCCCTATTCGCTGCTGTATGCCTGATATTTATCTGGGTGACCGCATGTGCTCGTGCACCGATCTCACCAGATTTATCTCTTACGGAAATACTTCCCACGGGAACGGCGATTCCTGCCGCTGCACTCACTACTGCCGCTAAGGTAGCAGGGATGCAGACATCCATACCACAAGCCAGCGTAGCCGAAGGTGAGGACAACACATACTCTGTTGGAGATGCCTGTTTCAGGTTTTACAGCCTCCCGGTGGAGTCTGCAGCGCTTGCAGCCGCAGATTTCGACAACGATGGAGATATGGACCTGGTGGGTGCCGGGGAGCCGTGGCTGACGATCTTCTTGAACGACGGGACTGGAATGCTGACCAGTTTCAGCCAGGTCCCGGGAGGCTCGCAGCCCGACCATTTCGCACTGGCGGACCTGGATGAGGACGGTGACATCGATATCGCCATCGCCAACCACGACACCGACCACCTGACGATCCTGCTCGGTGACGGGCGGGGAGCATTCCAGGCTGCGCCAAACTCTCCGCTGAGGGTCGATGTCAGACCTCACCCTCACGTGGTCTGGGCGGTGGATTTCGACCTGGATGGACACCTGGACCTGGTGGTGGATGACCGGGATGGCGAGGGGTTGCTAATCTTGTCCGGGCTGGGAGACGGCGAGTTTGATATACCGGGCACGCTGGTTGAGGTTGGGGGTGACCCGTACCGGGGTATGGCAGTTGGGGATATCAATAACGATGGGCTGCCGGATCTGCTGACGCCTAACCCGGGCGAGGTAGGGGTGCTGTTGAACACCAGCCGGGGGCAGATCGTCTTTACTCAAGCTTCCCCGGTGGCGGTGCCGGCGCCCTTTGCTGTCGAACTGGGCGACTTCAACGGCGATGATTTTCTGGACCTGATCGCAGGCTCGGATGAAGGTTTACCGCTGGTGTCGATCTACCTGGGCGATGGTCAGGCTGGCTTCCGGGAGGCAGCTGGCTCACCACTGGACTTTGCACCCGGGGGAAAGTATATCGTAGTGGGGGATTTCAACGGCGATGGCGTTCAGGACGCGGCGGTTGCCAGTTATAACTACCCTGATGTGCTAGTGCTGCTGGGCGATGCGGCAGGCATCCTTACAGGCTACCTGCCTGGCGGTGAGCACCCGTGGGGTTTGGCTGCTGCGGATTTCGACGGGGGTGGGAAGGACGACCTGGTGATCGCAGACGATGGGGCGGGGCGTGCGGTCGTTTACTTAAGCCTCGCTCCTTAGATATCAGGCTTTTCATGTACTTCCGCGCTTGAATTCTCACCTGAAATTTGCTATATTCTTATAAAAGCGATTGGGACAGTAACTCTCCCGGGGAGGTGTATGATGTCGGCTCAACACTACCAACACCCACTGAATATCTTGCTGGCGGATGATGGCTCACAGCATTCGCAGGCAGCAATCCAATTGTTGTGTGATTTACCACTCAGACATGACACCAGGATAACTGCGGTTTCGGTGTTCTCGCCGCGGCTGTCTTCTGATCATGAGTGGCTGAGGCAGTCACTTGCCAATACGAAAACCTGTCTGTTAGATAGCGGTCTTCATGTGCAGAGCGAGCTGATCCTTGGATACCCTGCAGAAAGGCTGATCGAGTTTGCTGAAACACTTGATCCCGACCTTATCGTGCTGGGTGCAAAAGGACTCAGAGCGACTTTCGGCATTCTGCTTGGGGGAGTAGCCCAACAGGTGGTTGAGTATGCCAACTGGCCTGTATTGGTCGTACGGGCACCGTATAAACCCCCTCAGCGTCTTCTCGTCGCTGTAGATGGATCGGAGTACAGCCAGAGTGCTATGGAATATCTTTCAGGGTTCCCACTGCTGGATTCTTCCGAAATCCATATCATCCATGTAATGCCGCCTGCCCCTGATCTAACGTTTACACTCCAATCCTGGCCGCCGGCTCCTGAGATCATCCAGCCACCGATGCAAATCGATCCTGATGAGATCAAGCAGATGCTCGTAGAGCAAGAGCAGCTCGGCAAGCAATTGCTCTCCCGAGCGGAGGCACTGCTGAGTGATTGCGGCAAGCCTTTGATCACTTCCCTCCAGAGAGGAGACGCGGCTACCGAGATTATCGATTATATAAAGACAAACGATATCGGTCTGGTGGTGCTTGGCTCGCGCGGGCTCAGCCAGGTAAAAAGCTGGCTGTTGGGGAGCGTTTCACGGAAGATCATCCACTATTCGGATTGCTCTGTCCTGGTGGTGAAGTAGGGGAAGCGAGTTAGGAGGTAGGACACGGACGGGGGTGTCAGACTCTTAATCGCCTCTATCACGAGCGGCGATACGGCATCGATCAATCCTCGAGTTCAAGCGTGCTCTGGCGGCGACGGTCCACCGTTAAGCGGGTGACGTCCGGGCGGCTGTAATGCCCGGCGGGATCGAAGTTCTGGCGCTTTTCACGCACCCGCTTGTGGTCAGTGGTTGCCAGGCACAGTGCCTCCCTGACAACAACCGGTTCGATCAGCCACTCACAGTCCGGACCCGCCAGGCATGAGCCGCCGTTTGCCAGCACTTCCGGGCTGCCGGACAGGATTGCATCCTGCTGCAGAATGCCGGGTGGGATATCCTCTCTACGCATCAAACCGGAGGCAGCCAGCACATACGAGCGGCCTTCTTTGGCGAGGGAGCGGGTTGTAGCCTGGGTGTTGTGCACGCCGCCCGGCCAGACGGCTACGTGCAGGTCTACCCCCAGCACGTACTGCTTTACGAATTCGTCCTTGAAGTCG
>JAQBDA010000118.1:0-21260 GCA_032124675.1 Chloroflexota bacterium | reverse complement strand
CCAGATTATGAGGCACTAGCTGAGGCCGCCCTTGAGATAACTCAGGATCAGGATTCTTATCGAAAGGCAGCCCGCCAGCGAGCGGAACAGGCATTCGCTCTTGACCAGATGGTACTGAGCTATTTGGATGTACTGGCTTGTGGTTCGTGACCAGAATGACCGCCCCTCTCCATCCTTCACGGACGGCTTTGGTATGAGCAATCTTATGCTGTCGCTGGCAGGATTTGCGGCCCGCTGGCTGCCGGTGAGCATCAAGCAGGGCATTTACCGCGTACCCTGGCTGTCCGGTTTCGTGCGCAGTGGTCTGAACAGGGCGGCTCCACCGGGACTGACCCTGGTCAGCGTGGCTTCCGGCATCTTGAAAGGTTGCCAGCTTGCTTTGGATATGAAGAGCGAAAAGGATTATTGGCTGGGGACCTACGAGCCGGAACTGCAATCCGGGATCCAGAGATTTATGCATCCGGGGATGACGGTATATGATATCGGGGCGAACATCGGCTATATTACATTGATGATGGCAGAGCTTGTAGGCGATAGAGGTCAAGTGATTGCATTCGAAGCCCTGCCGGGAAACCTTGACCGGCTGCGGAATAACCTGGTCTTGAATGGGAGACAGGACAGGGTGAACGTTGTGGCCGGGGCGGTTGTCGACCGTCCTGTACCGGTGAACTTCTGGATTGGTCCATCTGGCGGTATGGGCAAAGCGGAAGGGTCACAAGGGCGTACCCGTGTACGGTACTCCGAGTCGATCACAGTCGAGGGCTGGGCGCTGGATGACTATGTCTATCGGCAGGGCAATCCGGAGCCGCAGGTACTCAAGATGGACATCGAAGGCGGGGAAGTGCTCGCCCTGCCCGGTATGAGGCAGGTGCTGGCGCAGGCTCGACCGCTGTTGTTCCTGGAGCTGCACGGCCCGGAAGCTGCCAGCGCAGCCTGGCAGGCACTCACCGGAGCAGCTTACCGAATCTGTTATCTCGAACCGAGCTACCGGGAGATCACAGAATTTGCAGGACTGGATTGGAAGGCTTATCTGGTCGCGTTTCCCCCAGGTTTTGACTTCGACAGCCACCACATGGACGTCAAGCATGAATCCAGCCGCTAACAGCGACTCCTCTGTAAATGGAACGCCGGAGCATTTTGGCGGTCGACTGGCGATTCAGCAGCGCGTGCTACCGGCATACCGGGCAGCATTCTTTGACGCGCTGGCAGCTATCTGCGAGAGAGGGCTGAGTGTATTTGCCGGGCTGCCCCAGGCTGGCGAATCGATCGCCGTCGCCAGCCAGCTCAACTCTGCCGAATATGTACCTGCCCACAACCTGCACCTCGGGAGGATCAACCAGCGATTTTATCTCTGCTGGCAGCATGGAATTACTGCCTGGCTTCAGGCTGCGAAGCCTGATATCTTGATCGTTGAAGCCAACCCACGCTACCTCAGCACTCGGAGGGCGGTCCAATGGATGCACGCCCGAAATCGTCCGGTCCTTGGGTGGGGTCTTGGCGCACCCAAGTCCGCCAGCCAGCGTGAGGGTGTGGCTGCAGCAGCTCGCCGGGCATTCTACCCTATGTTCGATGGCCTGATTGCCTACAGCCAGCGTGGAGCCTCCGACTACACTGGGCTGGGCATTCCATCCGAGCGGATCTTTGTAGCACCCAATGCAGTGAGTCATCGACCACAGGGTAAACCACCAGTTCGTCCTGATATTTTCGATGCACAGCCGGTCGTACTGTACGTCGGTCGTTTGCAAGCCCGCAAACGACTGGATAACCTGCTGTATGCCTGCTCATCTCTTCTGCAGGAGCAGCGCCCGCGGCTTGTTATCGTCGGTGATGGCCCAGCCCGGCGTGCGCTGCACCAATTGGCAGAGGGTATCTACCCGCAAGCGGAGTTCCCCGGAGATGTGCGCGGCCCGGCCCTTGAACAGTATTTCAGAGCGGCGGATATATTTATCCTGCCGGGGACAGGCGGGCTGGCTGTACAGCAAGCAATGGGGTATGGGCTTCCGGTGATCGCTGCTGAAGGAGATGGCACCCTGGAAGACCTGGTGGGTCCCGGCAATGGCTGGAGGGTGCCTCCCAACGATCTGCCTGCTCTCCAGTCTGCCCTGCGGGAGTCGCTCGCAGACCCCGCTCGCCTGAGAAGGATGGGCAGGGAATCCTACCGTATTGTATGCGAAGAGGCAAATATCGAGGTGATGGTGGCTGCCTTTCTGGACGCCATTACCAGGCTATCGACGAGAGGTTGAGAATCCGGTGAAGCTGTTATTTGTTGCTGATGGGCGCTCACCCATTGCATTGAACTGGATCGGGTATTTTATTACAGCCGGGCATGAAGTCCACCTGGCCTCCACATACGCCTGCTCCCCCGATCTGAAGCTGGCTTCTCTGCACAATGTGCAGGTCGCGATGAGCGGTTTGCGGAGCAAAAGTGCCGATTCTGGAGACGGGTCGAGTGCGCGGCGCAGCTTAGGAAAACTCGCCCCGGTCAGGCTGCGCACTGCGCTGCGCCGCTGGCTCGGTCCATTGACCATCCCGCGCGCATCTGTAAAGCTCTGGCAGGTCGTCAGCCATATCCAGCCCGAACTGGTGCATGCCATGCGAATTCCATTCGAGGGGATGCTGGCTGCCAAGACATTGGAGGACCTGCCTGATATGCCGCTGGTTGTATCGGTGTGGGGAAATGATTTCACGCTGCACGCCCCATCAACGCCTATGATGGCTGAATATACCCGTACGTGTATGCAGCGCGCCAGTGCGCTGCATGCAGACTGTCGTAGGGACGTACGTCTGGCGCGCCAGTGGGGCTTCAACCCTGAAAAAAGAGCCTTCGTGCTGCCGGGCGGGGGTGGCATTCAACTCGACGTGTTTCACCCGCCGTCTGATGATGATATTGCGGCGCGGGAGCAGACCGAGTTCCGGGTTATCAATCCGCGCGGCATCCGATCGTATATTCGAAATGACACATTTTTCCGGGCGGTGCAGATCATCCTGCAGCAGTACCCTCATGTCAGATTTATCTGTCCTGCAATGTCCGGCGAACCGCAGGCAGAAAGATGGGTTGCAGCAATGGATCTATCTGCGCAGGTCGAGCTGCTGCCCCGGCAGTCACGCATGCAGATGGCGCGGCTGTTCCGGCAGTCAGATCTTGTCGTATCTCCCAGCGAACATGATGGGACTCCAAACACGCTGCTGGAGGGCATTGCCTGTGGGTGCTTTCCGATTGCCGGTAATATCGAATCGGTCAGGGAGTGGATCATTCCAGAGATGAACGGGCTGCTCTTTGACCCTGGCAGTCCGCAAGACCTGGCAGACAATATATTGAGAGCCTATCATGAGCCGGGCCTGCGCAGGTCGGCCGCAGCTTACAATACCCAGCTCGTCGCTGAACGGGCGGAATACCAGCGTGTTATGGGACAGGCCGAAGGGGAGTACCGGGGAGTTCTGCTAACGCATGCGAGGTCTGGCTGATTCATCCGCAGATCTGCCCTGCTCGGTGATCTGGATCAGCCTCTGGCGAACCTGTTCAGCCAGATCGAGTACTGCCCGTGAAATGGGCGTTGGTTTCAAATCACTCCGTAACATGAAGGGCAGGCCGCGGTTGATTGACGGGATGACCACGCGCACATTTTTGGGGACCAGCACATCGACCTCGTGCCGGATGCTCTTGCCAATCACTTCCGGATTGATATCGCTTTCTTTATCGTATTTATTCAGGACAACCAGAACCCGCTCCGTTTTGATGTTCAGCAATTTCAAGGTGTCGAAAAACTTCCGCACACGAGCGACAGTGGGGATATCCTGCGTTATGAGCAGGACGATCAGATCACTGATTTCCAGGGCAGCGATAGTCGCCTCTGTGAGCTGGCTGGTGGTGTTGATGATAACGTAGGGGTACAGGTCGCGGATATTTTCGACCACATCGACAAACTGCTCAGTATTGACGTAACCAGCCTGCTCCGGTCCGGGAGGCGCCAGCAGATGTATACCGGATTCGTGGGTGACCAGGGTATCTTCGATCATCTGGAAGTCCAGGTCATTGCCCCGCATTGCCAGGTCGAAGAGCGTGTTCACGCTCTGCATATTGAACAGATCGGTGATATCCCCAAATGTCAGGTTGCTGTCAACCAGCACAGCTTTCGTTTCTTCGTTGTGTAGGGTAGCAGCCAGGTTGACCGCGATTGTCGAACAACCAGACCCGCCTTTTGGACTGTATATGGATATGATTTTCCCCCGCGATAACAGCGACGGTGAATACCCGGATGATGCCAGAATCGATTGTGCGGCTTTCCTTTTCTCCTGGTGAGCGACTTTGCCAGCGTTTTCTACTGCGCTCAGCAGCTCATCCAGCCCCGGGGGTTTGGTGAGAAAATCATGCGCGCCTGCCATCATCGCTTTGCGCATGTAGTCTGGATCATCCTGCACGGTCAGGATCACGACCTGAGCATGGGGCACCTCGTGGAGCACACCGGCTGTGGCGGTGATGCCATCCATATCCGGCATATTGATGTCCATCAAGACGACATCGGGCATGGTCTGCCTCGCCAACGCGATCGCCTGAGAGCCATTCTCTGCTGTGGCAATGATCTCAATCTCGCGCTGGAAGCTCAGGGAGCGAATGATAGTATCTCGTGTTTGGGGCGTGTCGTCGACGACAATAACCCGGATATTGCCAGATTTACTCTGGCGGAGGGGGAAGGAGAGGCGTGCGGATTCTGGCTGTTGGATCGTTTCGCTGCTCTGGGGGCCAACCTGCTCAGGCTGGTGCTGCGGAGTTGGCCGTTCTTCCTGTGGGTGTGCGCTGATCCGGTCTCTGCGGGCGATGGGAGTGGTAGGAGTTTCCTTTCCTTGGGTGATTGGCTCTATCTGTAATCCCCTTCTCCGGATGGGTGGGGATTCGGGTCCGATCCCAAGTGGGGCATCAGCCGGCTTCTCCGGTGATCTGCTGCGCAGAGGAAATATCCGCCGCAGCAGAGATGTACCTTCACCCCGGCTTATCCCAGGCTGCTTGCCTTTCGAGGTGCCCAGGATGATCTCAAGTTTATCGGGATAATATTGCTCGGTGAACTCTCGCTGGAAATCCTTAAGGCTCTGACCGCTGCCGTACTCGCGATAGAGCAGTTTCCAGGTCCGCCGGTGAGTGAAGTTCTGCCGCAGGATTTTATCGATATGAAATGCTGCAGCACCTCGTTCGCCAGCTTTGTAAGCGCGCTGCGCATTTTTCAGCAGCCTGCCAATGTTCTCGGGCACCTATACACCCTCTCATCTCTGGACGCGGGGTCTAGATATTGATCGCATGCCCTTCGGCACCATGGGCTGCTTCCATTAGCGACTCGCTAAGAGTTGGGTGTGCGTGTACATTGCGAGCGATCTCAGCCGGGGTGAGCTCCATCATCTGGGCGATGGTCAGCTCGGGCAGAAGCTCGGTCACTTCCGGACCGATCATATGTGCGCCTAAGATCTCACCATATTTTGCATCTGTGATCAGCTTGATCCAACCAGTCCCTTCACCCAGACCGAGCGCCTTGCCGTTTGCCTGGAAAGGGAAGCGACCCAGCTTGACCTCATAGCCACGCTCTGCTGCCTGGGCTTCGGTCATGCCAAAGGAAGCAATCTGCGGCTGGCAGTAAGTAGCCCGGGGCATCATCTCATAATCAAGAACAGTCGTCTCTACACCGGCGATATTTTCCGCACACAGGATCGCTTGGGCTGACCCGACATGAGCCAGCATCAATTTACCGGTCACGTCCCCAATAGCCCAGATCCCCGGCACGCTGGTAGCCATTCGCTCGTCGATTTCGACCATCCCCCGGGCGGAGAGCTGTACACCAACTTCTTCCAGCCCCAGTCCTTTACTGTTTGGTGTGAAACCGATCGCCAGCAGTGCCTGTTCGGCCTCCAGCGTTTTTTCGCCGTCATCACTTGACACGGTCACCATACCCCCGTTTTTGCTTTTCTCTACTGATTCAACTTTGTGGTTGGTCAGTATGCGGATGCCTTTTTTCTTGAACGCTTTCTCCAGCTCTGCGCTGATCTCTTCGTCTTCCAGGGGCACCAGGCGGGGCAGCATCTCTACGATGGTCACGTCTGTGCCGTACGAGTTCCAGATGGTAGCAAACTCCACACCGATCGCGCCTGACCCGATCACGATGACCGATTGCGGCAGCTTCTCCTGCAGGATCGCCTCCAAGTACGTGACGACAAATTCACCATCCATCACCCAGCCGTTCGGAACGATAGCGCTGGCGCCGGTAGCCACAACGATGTGCTCCGCCGTGAATTGCTTGCTGTCGCTGGTCTCATCGGTCACGCTCACCGTATCCCTGGCGACCAGGCGCGCCGTGCCCATATGCACATCGATCTTATTCTTCTTCATCAGGAAACCGACACCTTTGGTCAACCGGTTGGATACCTGGCGGCTTCGTTTGACAGCCACGCTGTAATCCAGGTTGAGATTATCGAATGAGAACCCGAACTCTTTACCCCGCTCGCGCAATGTATGGGCTACATCGGCGTTCTTCAGTAGTGCTTTGGAAGGGATGCAGCCGACATTCAGGCACACACCGCCCATCCATTGTTTATCTATAATTGCTGTCTTGAGACCCAGTTGGGAAGCACGGATAGCGCAGACATATCCTGCCGGGCCTGCACCAATCACGATTACGTCGTAGTCAGCCATCTTTTCTCCTGGAAATCGAGTGTAGGTTTAGGTGAGGCTGGAATTCCAGCCGTAATGACATGTTTCAGTTCCATTGTTTAAGCGATTCTACCACCTTGCTCAGGAAGTAATCCGCTATCGCTCCATCCAGGATGCGGTGGTCGAATGTAAGGCTGAGATAGGCCATGGGCCGGATGGCGATCGAATCGCCGCGTTCATCGCTGATGACGACAGCCCGCTTCTGGATGGCTCCAACCCCCAGGATGGCGCATTGCGGCTGGTTGATGATCGGGGTTGCAAATAAGGAGCCGCTGATTCCATGGTTTGTGATCGTGAAAGTCCCGCCTTTGACTTCATCCGGCTGAAGTTTCTTGGCGCGCGCCCGGTTTGCAAGGTCATTGATCGCGCGAGCCATGCCCAACAAGGAGAGCCCGTCTGCGGATTTGATTACCGGTACGATCAGCCCTTCTTCCCCCAGCGATGTAGCCATGCCGATATTGACCTGCTGGTGAAGGCGGATACCTGCCTCGGTCCATGACGAGTTGACGATTGGATAGGCTCGCAGTGCAGTGACCGATGCGGCTGTGAAATAGGCAGTGAAGGTGAGATTGACACCATCCCTGGCAAAGGCATCCTTGTGCGCTTGCCGGTGGGCGACCACACGGCTGAGATCGACCTCCATGACCGTGCTCACATGGGGCGAGGTGCGCCGGCTGAGAACCATATGTTCTGCGACAGCTTTTCGAACCGGAGTAAGCGGAAGGATTTCCCCTGCCGGGGCAGACGGCAGCGCGGCAGGCGCTGGGACAGCGGTGGATGGGGGAGCACTTTCACGAATGGGTGCAGATACCGGGCGCCCTTCGATGAAAGCCAGGATATCTTTTTTGGTGATGCGACCGCCTTGCCCCGTTCCGGCAACCTGCGTCAGGTCTACTCTATGCTCGCTGGCGATGCGGGCTACAACCGGAGAGATAAAGCCTAGATCTCGGTCCCGGCCAGGCTCCAGCGCTGGAAATGAGGCTGTCGCAGGCTCGGGAATCGGAGCTGCGTCGGTAGCGGTTGCAGAGCTTGATATCAGTTCCGTTTTGTCGGGTGCCTCTGGGATTGTCTCACTCGCTTCGCCGATCCAGGCCAGCAGCGAACCGGCCTGAACGGTCTCCCCTTCCGGGATGAGGATGTCCAGCAAGACTCCAGAGACCGGGCTTGGAATTTCTGTGTCGACCTTGTCGGTGTTGACTTCCAGTAAGGCCTCATATTCCTCGACCTGGTCGCCTTTCGCTTTGAGCCATTTGGTTACTGTGGCTTCATCGACCGACTCGCCCATCTGGGGCATGAGAACTTCAACGGGCATAAGACCTCCGCTTCATCTATGACTTATCCATAGATCGAGGGGTATGATCCGGGGTCTGTTTCTCGCATCATGTCATAGACCGCATCAAATACCGTTTCTCGGTTGGGTTTCGACCAGTAATCACCGTCGGACCCGTAGGCGGGGCGATGTGCCTTACCCGACAATGTACGGGGAGGAGAGTCGAGCCAGTAGTAGCCGCCCTGCACTTCGATCACCTGTTGGAACATATACGCGCTGGTGCCGCCGGGTACATCCTCATCCACGAACAAGATGCGGCTGGTCTTCTTGAGCGACTCCAGGATCACCCCGTGCAGGTCGAACGGCAGGAGCGATTGCACATCGATCACCTCTGCCAGGATGCCGACCTGGTTTAACCGCTCGGCAGCGTCCAGCACGATTCGGCAGTTCGCGCCATATGTGACGATGGTAATATCCCGGCCGGGCAGGATCACCTCTGGAACGCCAGGCGAAACTGTAAAATCGCCTATATTATCGGGCAGCTGTTCTCGCAGGCGGTAGCCGTTCAGCACTTCGACCACAATCGCGGGCTCATCGGAGCGCAGCAGCATATTGTAGAAACCGGCTGCCTGGGTCATGTTGCGGGGTACCAGGACAAGCATGCCGCGCACCAGATTGATGATACCTGCCATCAATGAGCCTGAATGCCAGATGCCTTCCAGCCTGTGGCCGCGAGTGCGCACGATCACGGGTGCCTTCTGCCCGCCTTTGGTGCGCCACAGCAGGGTTGCCAGATCGTCGGACATGATCTGCAGCGCATACAGCAAATAGTCCAGGTACTGGATCTCGGCAATCGGGCGCAGGCCGCGCAGCGCCAACCCGATCGCCTGCCCGATAATGGTCACTTCACGGATGCCGGTGTCTGAAACCCGCAGCTCTCCATACTTCTCCTGCAGACCGCGGAAACCCTGGTTGACATCCCCCAGGTGGCCGACATCCTCACCGAAGGCGATGACCCGCGGGTCGCGCGCCAGCGCAGCATCGAAGCAGGTGTTGATCACTTCGAAGCCGTAAAGCAATGGGGAGCTGTCCGTATAAAGCGGTTTGATCTCCGGGATGCTGGCAGCACTTTGGGAAGATTGGCTGTACAGGAAAGAGCTGTAGCGCTCCGCACTCTCAAGCTCGTGTACTTCTCGCCAGGTGACCAGATCACTATTCTGTGTTCCAGGGATATCTGCGACCAGTAGCAGAACCTCCTGGATGGCAGCCATGATATCCCGCCACAAAGGGGTGGGATTGTTCAGCAATCGCTGCCGTATCCTCAGCAGTTCATCATTTTGGACAGTTTGATCGGCCAGCCGGTCGATCATCGCGACCACTTCGCGGGTATCTTTACGGATCGGGGTGATATAGTCTGACCATGCTGCTTTGCGTAGATCTTCGATTTCTTTGCGGTTGGTGACTTCGTTTTGTTCCAACTCACCCGGAGCTATGAGTTCGTTATCGATGATCCACTCCCGGAATTTCCTCAGGCAGTCATGCTCCTCTTCCCACTGCAGCCGTTCTTTCGGTTTGTAGCGCTCGTGGCTGCCAGAGGTGGAGTGACCCTGGGGTTGGGTCAGCTCGATGATGTGAAGGATAGCAGGTACATGCTGCTCACGTGCGGTGAGTGCCGCTGTGTGATACGCATCCAGCAGGGCGGTATAGTCCCAGCCGGGAACCGTGTACAGGTCATAGCCATCTCTGCTGCCGGGTGTACGCTGAAACCCTTTCAATAGCTCGGAGAGATCCTGTTTGAGCATCTGGTACTGGTTGGGGACTGAGATGCCGTAGCCATCATCGTATATCGTGATCAGCGCCGGTGACTTGAGCAGACCGATGGCGTTCATAGATTCCCAGAACATACCTTCCGAAGTAGCTGCATTACCGATGGTTCCGAAGGCAATCTCGTTCCCATTATTCGAGAACTGGGTAAACTGCTTTAATTCCTTCAGCTCTCGATACAGGCGCGAGGCGTAAGCGAGCCCGACCAGGCGCGGCATTTGCGAGCCGGTTGGAGACAGATCCGCTGAGGAATTGTGTATTGTCAGCAGGTCCTTCCAGCTGCCATCCGGATTTAAGCTGCGCGTGGCAAAGTGAGCATTCATCGACCTGCCGGCGGTAGCCCGTTCGAATGTCAGGTCTGTGTTGGCATACAATTGGGCGAAGAATTCCTTGATCGACAGCTCGTTCAAGGCGAGCATCAGGGTCTGGTCACGGTAATAACCGGAGCGGAAATCCCCCTTCTGGAATACCTTCGCCATGGCGATCTGCGCCAGCTCTTTGCCATCCCCGAAGATCCCGAACTTTGCCTTCCCGCTCAGCACCTCTCGGCGACCGATCAGGCTCACCTGGCGGCTTCTGAATCCAAGGTGGTAATCCTGGATTACCTCTTCGGCAGAAGTAGGGAGATGCTTGTTCGTTTTCTTGACCTCCAGGAGCTCTTCGGTCATTGTATGTGGTCCCTCCTAACGCAGCTGACGGTTCAGCGTATGATTCTCCCGGTATCCCTTCTTAGATTATATCGCCCTTTTTTGTGAATATTATACGTTCCTAAGGGTTTTTGTGTCATGCGTTAAAGGTGATTTTTTCACCAAGTCTCGCATTTGTCCGTTTCCCAGGCTGTTACGCAAGATACTGCGGGACTGAAAAACCAGCGGACTGAGCTGTTCACGGAGATTGTGGTGTACAGGCAGAGCAGGAGAAATTTACCCCTGGGTGGCACCTCTATTTGATGCCAATCCCCTTCAATCGATTCATTTGCGCAAAGCTGCCGTGACGATCTCGGCGATATCCATGACTTGCAGGTCGCTGCCGGCATCTTTCTTGGCGTCGTTGAACATGATCATACAGAACGGACAACCAAGGGCAAGTGTCGCTGCCCCGGTTTCCTGCGCTTCTTTGAATCGATGGCTGCTGACGCGTTCGCTGCCGTGCTCTTCTTCCTTCCACATCTGCGCCCCCCCAGCGCCACAGCAGAACGATTTTGCCCCATGCAGCGGCATTTCTACCAATTGAGCCCCGGAATTTTGCAGCACCTGGCGCGGGTCAGCGATGATCTGATTCTGCCGGCCCAGGTAGCACGGGTCATGGAAGGTCACCTGGCTCATTTCAGACGGGTCCAGCGCCAGTCTGCCCTCTGCGACCAGCTCATTGATAAGCTGGGTATGGTGTATGATCTGGTAATCGCCGCCAAATGCCGTATATTCATTCTTGATGGTATGAAGGCAGTGCGGGCAGGTGGTGACGATGCGTTTTGGCGCAACTTCGTCGAGCAGCTCGACGTTTGCAGCCGCCATCTCATTGAACAAAAATTCATTGCCTGCACGGCGGGCAGAGTCGCCTGTACATTGTTCCATCTCACCCAGCACTGCGAACTTCACCCCGGCACTGTTCAGGACCTCGGCGAACGCACGGGCGATCTTCTGGGCGCGGGCATCGGTCGCCGGCGCGCAGCCCACCCACCACAGCACATCCGGCTCCGGGAGATCTTCGATGGTCGGCACGGCAAGTCCCTCCGCCCATTTCATCCGCTCGGTGGGCGGCACATTCCACGGATTCATGGTGCGTTCCATGCCGCGAAATGCGGTCTGCAATTGTTCTGGGAAATCGTTTTCCATTAAAACCAACGCCCTGCGGATATCCAGGATATCGCGCATCGGCTCGTTGCCTACCGGGCAGATATCGATGCACGCGCCGCAAGCCGTACATGCCCAAACCGCCTCCGGGGTGATGGCGAATTCGAGCAAGCTTTGCTGGCTGGCTTCTCCTCCGGCAAGCCGTTCTCCCTCTGTGTTAAGAAAGTAGCGTTTGTTGATCTCTAATGCTGCTGGCGAGAGCACTTTCCCTGTATTGTAGGCAGGGCAGACCTCCTGGCAGCGGTAGCACATAATACAGGCGTATGCATCCATGATCTGTTCCCAGCCCAAGTCTTCCAGATGGGTAGCGCCGAACTGCTCGATGCTCTCATCGTCAAAATCCAGCTTGCTTAGCTCCCCAATGGATCGCCGTTCAGGCTTGAGCAAGAAGTTCAGCGGGGCGAAAAACAGGTGGATATGTTTTGAGTAGAGGAAGTAAGGGATGAAGGCCAGGATGGTGCCTAATGCAAGCCAGAAGCAGATGTGCTCCCCGATGACCAGGGCAGTTTCACTCCAGCCAGACCACAACTGTGCAAGTGTGGAGGCGAATGGCTGCCAGGAATCAGCGCCCTGCGATGCCAGCGCAAAGGATACCCCAACAAAGCGTGACCCGACATGGACGAGGATAAAGCCTCCCACAACAGCAGAATCGCGGCGTATACTGTGCTTGGCTTTCGGGTGCAGCAGGACATCCTCTCGTGCTGAAAGGCTTGCAGATTTGAACACAAAACGGCGCAGGATTAATGCCACCATCCCGGCGAGGGCTGCCACACTCAGGATATCGGCGCCCAGCCGGTAAAGATCACCGATGGTGCCCGGGATGTGAAAGCCTGGGATGAAACCTGCCAGCACATCGAATAAGTTGACCAGCAGGTAATAGATAAATGCCCAGGCCACAAACCCATGGAATAGGCTGGGCCAGAAGCGGAAGCGAAATACAGGCTGGAATGTGATCGTTTTGTATAGGGTCGGAACAATGCGCCTTTTGAGCAGCCCCCAATCAACCTTACCCTGACCTCTGGCTATGATCCTGATGATGCGTCTGGTTGCAAAGAACGCAGCATACGCTGAAGCAGCTACAGCCAGGATGAAGAGGATTTTTTCAGGAAGGGTCAGCATGCATCCTCCAGGGGGTGAGTGGTTTGCTACCGGCTATCTTTGGCTCAGTTTGGTGAGCCAACACAGCTAGGCTGAGATTATATCACTGCACCCTATGGTAATCGCCCTGCCGTAGGCGTCTAATTTCTGTACGTAAGTTCCCTTCTGACCGGGTTACTGCTGCAAATCCAGGTAATCCAGGGCGGCCTGAATCAGGGGGTCTGTTTCGATGGTGAATTCATCCCAGTTGCTGCTCAGGATCAGGTCTGGGATGATGCCGCTGAGCTCCCAATCCTGGTCGGGATGGTTGATAGGCCGGAAAGTCTCTCGGGCAAGCCAGGCTCGCGAACCGTCCTCGAAATCATAACTCCAGAGCAGTTCGATATTGCCGTCCGTCTGTTCTCCGATCAGGTATGCGCGACCGGTGTCCTGCAATATCCCGGAAAATATCTCGCCAAAGCTTACCGTATCCGGTCCCACCAGCACAACCAACGGGGTGCCGGTAGGGACAGAAATGCGGTCGCCTCTCACCCGCAGGGGCCGCCGGTACAGGTTGCGATCGACAAAGTAACCCAGTCTTCCGGATGTGAAGTAAGATAGCACACTCCGGGCGACAGTATCTGCCCCACCGGTATTATGGCGGTTGTCCAGGATCAGCCCATCCAAAGGAGAGTCTGACGATAGCTGCAGGATTGCGTCAGCGACCTGCTCGTCGATTGTATCGTCGGCGAAGGTTGGGATCAGAATGTAGCCAATTTGTTTCCCCCCATTTGTGGATAACCAGGAATAAGGCACCGGCATGGGTCCGGTTACCGCCCCGCGGGTGATCACAACCTGCCTGGGAGCTTCACCCGGGGACTGAACGGTCAGCGTGACCTCTGTGCCAGACGGACCCAGCAGTAATTCCCGGCGGAAGCCGGACTCATCCAGGATGGGTATCCCATCCGCAGCCAGGATGCTGTCGTGGGACTTCAGTCCGGCCTGTTCTGCTGGGCTGCCCGGGAAAATTAGGATGATGACGATCCGCTCGCGTTCCGGGATCGCCGTAGTAAGGATTCCAACCCCGACAAAATTATTATTGCCCTTGAACTCCTCTTCTTCCTCCAAGGCTCTGTGGGGACTAAGGTATACCGAGTGCTGATCGCCCAGGTTGTGTACCATTTCCTCCATTGCAGCGTAGAAATCCGCATCGGTCAGTCCCGCAGCGATACGCTGGTGATATTCATTGTAGACCGAATACCAGTCCTGACCGTTGAAGTCTGGGTATAGATAATCATCGTTGATGGCCTGCCATAATTCCTGGAAGACATTGAAATGAACCAGCGAAGGGGTGGGGACCAGGGTCGGAGTATCGGTCGGAGTCGCCGTGCTGGTCGGCGGTGGGGTGAGGGTGAAAGTTGGGGTTGCGGAGGGCGGGATAGGTGTGTCTGTCGCCCTCAGAAGCTGGTGCTCGAGCCTTTGAAGGCCCTGGGAGGGCGCCGGCAAGGACAGTCCTGAGACAGCCTGGCAAGCAACTCCGGACAGGATCAGCGGGAGCAGGACTAATACGCCTAGCCGGGATAGTTTCATCCGGCGTTCGCCAAAATACAGGTTATATACCGGTTGGTTGGGAAGTCTTTGTTTGCCAAGATTACCAGTTAATTGCGCGCAGGATTGCTATCTACCGTTTAATAAAGGATCACTAGGCACCGCCGGCAGTGTAAACACTCGGGTCGACAGGTGTCTTGCCAGAGGGGTCCCACACGTAGACCCAGTCTCCAACCTCAGCCCAATCGAACAGCCAGCGAGAATCGCCGACAGTCAGGTTGACACAGCCATGTGATTGAGGGAAGCCCAGGTTGGCGCGCCAGTACGCGCCATGCAGGGCGCGCGCTTGGTCGAAGTACATCGTCCAGGGCACATCTTCCAGGTAGTAGGCGTCTGAGCGGTCGGCTTCGAATGAGCCTCGCATAGGGGTGGTCTCCAGTTTTTCAAAGATCTGGAACAGCCCGGGTCGGGTCCAGAACGGGTCGATACCGCTGGCGATCAACGTGGCAAACACCAGTTCGTGGTTGTCGTACACAGCCAGGGTCTGTTCGTACAGGTTGATCTCGATCCAGCGCTCGCTATCTGCACCTTCAGGCGGGGTGGTGTTCGGGATTACCCTGGCAATCACCTTCTCATTGAGCCACTCGTCCGGTCCGACCATATACCAGCTCTCCTCACCTACTTGGGTTTCGCTGTAAACCTTTACAATCTCGTGGTGGTTGAGCACATGACCTGTATAGTCCTGTTCCTGGTAGCCGGGAGTGCGTTTGGTCTCAACCGGTCCGGGGCTGAGAAAGCCAAGTACCCAGCCAAAGGCAGTTTCCGGGGTGCGGGAAAAGGTCTGACCCTGGAATAGAGGCACAGAACCGACCCGTGAGATGTCATTGGCAGTCATCCACTCGCCGTACTCGACCATGTAGAAGCGTTTACCGTCGATCACCGCCTCATCGGTATACGAGATGTAGCTGAAAGGAGAATCGATCCGCCGGGATGCTGCTTTCTTGTTGCCTTTCAGTGCATCATCTACTGAAGGATATACCGGGGCGTTTGGCGTACGCACTTCGCCGTAGCGGTAATCAACGATTGTCAGAGCCGGGTCGGGTTTACCAGTCGACAGGGGAGCGAGGGGAAATGTGATGCCCATTGCGCCCATGCGGGTCAGGTATGCTGATGGGCCGAGAGGTGTGCAGTCGCCTTGCTCGCCGGTGTAGATGCCCGGCAGACAAATCACCCCCTGCTCGGCGCCGGGTGCTCCGGCGGCCTGATTGGGTCCAGCCTGTTCAGCTGCTGATGCGTGCTGGTAGCCAGGGGCGAAGAAACTAAGTAATAAGAGTACAGATAATAAAAAGTGTTTGTTCATGTCACAACAGTCCGGTTAAGTCATTGAGGCAGATACAGTGCACCCAGGATGGAGACGAATAATGTGATGCTGATATAGCTGTTGATATTGAAGAAAGCGACATTTATACTGCTGAAATCGTCCGGGCTGACCAGACTGTGCTCCCATATTAATAAACCCATCACAACCAGCAGCCCGATCCAGTACGGCCAGCCGAGGGGCACCTGCAGCCCAAGGAAAGCGAGCAGCAAGATGGTCCCCAAATGGCTGAGCGATGAGATCTTGAGGGCGAATGGCGGCCCGAAGCGGACCGGGATGGACTGCAGCCCTTCATCGATATCATGCTGGATGTCCTGGCAGGCATAAATAATATCGAAGCCGCCGATCCATAATGTTACCACTGCCAGCAGGATCCACCCTGGTAGATCTTCCATTGTAAACAATGAGCCTCGAATGGCAACCCATGCTCCGAGTGGAGCCAGACCATCGGTGAAGCCAAGGATGAAATGCGACATCCAGGTGAAACGTTTGGTGAAGGAATAGCCGATCAGAAAGATGAAGGCGACGGGCAGAAGCAGCAAGGGCAGTGGTCCCAGCTGCCAGGCGGCAAACGTCAGCACCAGGGCTGCGATTACGGTACCCCCCCAGGCTGTCTTGAGGGATACCACCCCGGTGACCAGCGAGCGGTTGGCCGTGCGCGGGTTTCTGGCGTCGTACCAGCGATCGGCGATGCGGTTGAAGCCCATCGCCACGGTTCGGGCGGCTGCCATTGCCACCGTGATCCAAAAAAACTGCACGAATGCGGGCAGCCCGCCGGCTGCGAGGAGCATGCCCAGGTACGCAAATGGCAAGGCAAAGATGGTGTGTTCGAACTTGATCAGCTCTAAGAAGCCACGCACTGATTTCATCGCTGGGCATTATACCAGGGGAAGATTAGTCCTCGATAAGTGCCGGAGTGGGGGTCAAGGACGGCAAAACACAATGCGCCCCGGCATCATGGGGCGCATTGCGATGAGTCAAAATCCAGGTCTTACCCAGATTTATTGACTTGAAACTGACTTGTATAAAAAGTGTAGGATACTACTCCCGGAAGAAATGCCTGACGTTCTTGCAAACCACTTCATTGCTGGTGGCGTTCTTCAAACAGACCTCGAAGTAGATCGAGCTTTTCAGCTGTTTTGGCAGCAGGTATTTACCCCAAACAGTCTTATTCCGCAGGGCTTTGAATGTGCCGATCTTGTACCATTTTCCAGCACCGGAGGTGATATCCCGGACCCGGACATAATACTTCCCATTCTCCTTGAAGTCCGAGGCAGTGATCTTGATCAAGTTGTTCACATTGCTCACCGCGATATTGTTCTTCAGGCTGACGCTGTGCTTGAATGGAATGCACAACTGGTCGCCAACCACCAGTTTGGTCGGACGCTCCAGGTCATTGGCGGCAGCGATCTCGATCCACTTTACACCGTACATCCTGGCTATCGTGCCGGTTTTATCCCCTTTCTGGACGGTGTAGTAGGCTTTACACGAAGCAGCCATTGCAGTCTGCGGCAGCGCGGCAGCTGCCACAACCAGGATCAGCAGCACGCTGAGCGCTATCTTGAGTGTGGGGTGTATGCTGTTAACTCGCCATTTGTTGATCACGGTTTCACTCCTTTCCAACAGCTTATGAGCAGTCAATTGCGGCAGTATTCCTCATACTCGAAAAGCAGCAATATGCGCGATTATACCTCATTGCCCCTATACTGAAGCACAGCATGCCGTTAGGACATGGTTAAGAGGATCAATATTTATTCTGCCAGGGGGTGACACGCCGTTCCATCCAATCCACTGTGAAGTAAAGGCTCAAACCGAGGATGCTCATGGCCACGATGCCGGCATACATGGCAGGATAATTGAACAGTGTGCTGCCGTTGAGATAGATATAGTAGCCCAGCCCGCGTTGGGTGGCGTAGAGTTCAGCCACATAAAGTACTGCCACCGCTGTGCCGACGGATTGGCGCAGCGCAGTCAGGATGGCGGGCAGGCTGGCGGGCAGGTAGACAAAGCGGAATAGCGCCCGGCGACCCGCACCCAGGCTGCGCACGCTCTGCACGAGCTCTGGTCGCAGCCCGGCAGCCTGGTCGCGCACCAGTACCAGGATTTGAAAGAATAATATCAGGAAGATGATGACAATTTTTGGCCAATCACCCAGCCCGAAGAAGAGCAGAACGATGGGCACAAATACCACTTTGGGGATCGGATAGACCAGATAGATTACCGGCGAGAAGATGTTATTCAAGCGCTGGGATTGCCCCAGGATCAGCCCCGCCGGGGCGGCGACTGCGATCGCCAGGGCTGTGCTGGCGATCACCCTCCACAGGCTGACGAGGAAGTGTCCCACCAGATCACCCTGCAGCCCGGCGATAAACGCCACCGCGACCTCGAGCGGCGGCGGCAGGATCGGCCGGCGTACCACCCAGGCAGCGATCTGCCAGACGACGATCAGGGCCAGGATGGCTAGGAGCAGGTCACGACGTTTCATTAGAAATTCTTAGACAACGGGTTATGCTGGCTGGGTCTCTTCTAGCATGCTGCGCAGTTCCCGGCACTGGTCGAAATACTCTTTACTATTGCGGAAATCTGGCTCTTGAACGCCAGGGTTTTCGATAACGATCGTCTGGCGGTTGGGAGGCTGCTGGAGCAGCAGTATTTTACCGCCCAGTACGGCAGCTTCTTCGATGGCATGTGTTACGATGACCAGGGTCAGGTGCTCCTCGGCCTTGAGCTCCAGAGTGAGGTTTTGCAGGCTCTCGCGGGTGGGTGCGTCCAGAGAGGAGAATGGCTCATCCATGAGCAGCAAATCAGGCTTGAGCGCCAGGGTGCGGGCGATCGCAGTCCGCTGGCGCTGTCCACCTGAGATCTGTCCCGGGTACTTGTCCGCAACTGGTACCAGACCCAAGCGCTCCAGCCAGGGATCGACCTCCACATCGGGACGGAAGTCCTCCGGCGAGTGTTTGCCATCCGGTCCGTAAAAACTGCGGATCCGCAGGCCCAATTCGGCGTTCTGCCGGACGGTCGCCCAGGGCAGCAGTCCGTAATCCTGCAAGATCAGCCCGGTATGCGGTCTGGGGCGGGAAAGTGGCTGCCCGTCGACGAAGATCCGGCCGCGACCGGGGAAGCGCAGCCCGGCTAGCAGGTAGAGCAGCGTGGTTTTTCCGCACCCCGATGGACCGAGCACTGCCCATGCATCGCCCTGGTCCACCTTCCAGCTGTAATCCTCGAAGATCAGGTTTCCCTGGGAGTGGGCATAGGTCAGCGAATCGAGCGCAATCATCTACCCTCAGGGCAAGTAGTCCGCACTCACCGAAGCATCATAAGGTACATCATTGACAACCAGCCCCTTATCTTTTGCCCAATCGAGCGCATCCTGCCACTGTGCCTGGCTGGGAACGCTGGGCGCTGGGAAGGGTGGTATTGTGTAGTTCCCGACCAGTGGGGCGGGGATCAGGTTTTGCTCGGTGAGCACTGTCTCCCATTGGGTTGGATTGGCGTTGATCATCTCGGTTGCTTTCGCGACAGCTGCCAGAAAGCCGCGTATTGCCTCCGGATTTGATTCGATGAACGGGATGGCGAAAGAATATGTGCTGTAGCCGAATTCTGGGTGGCTGGTGTCGTCGATCACTACCCGGGCTCCCTGCTGGATTGCCAGTGAGGATAATGGGTCCGGCAGTGTGGCTGCTTTCAGCTCTCCAGAGCCTAACAATGCCATGCGGTCGGTGATCTTGGGAACGGCAATCGTGCTGATATCATCGCTTGAGAAGCCCTCTGCTTCTAACAGTCGATCGGTGATGTACTCGATGATCGTCCCTTCAGAAATGCCGATATCGACACCCTTCAACCCCTCCGTGCTCTCGATACCGCTGTTACCCGCGCCAAGTATCGAATACTGGGAGTTGGTGGGTGTGGCAGTCCGCGAGAATCCGACAATCTGCACCTGGGGCTTGTCCTTGTTATAGAGCAGTGTCGAGATCGTCTCGTTGATCATACCGTCTGCTCTCCCAGCAACGATGACCTGGTCCCGCTCTGCGGCCGAACCTACGGGGATGAACTCGACCGACACGTTATTGGCTTCGAACAGTCCCTCTTGCTGGGCGACATACATCGGCAGGTTGTCCAGGATTGGCAGGATCGCCATCCTGATGGCGACCGGCTCTGACGGTGGGGGCTGGGTAGCCTGTGGCGCGAGCTGCGAGCAGCCGCTGATGATCAGCGTAGTGATAGAGAATATGAAAATACTGATACCGATAAGACGTTTGTTATCCATATAAAATTTTCTCCTTGGCGAATTGTCCTGCAGCCAGGACTGCAATAGATGCTGTCTATGGATGCAGGGATATGGTTATATCTTTAACTTTTCCCATAACTGGTCTATCCGGGCTTTAGTACCAGGGTCCATGCGAGCCACTTCAGGCCAGCTGCGCAGATAGCCTTCTTCAGGCAGTTTTGCGGTGGCATCGACCCCAATTTTACCGCCAAACGAGTGCTGGTGCGACGCGTGGTCGAGGTGGTCAACCGGACCATCGACGATGACTACGTCATGGGACCAGTCAACATTACCAAGCGCCTGCCAGGCTGCTTGGGAAAGGTCTTGTACATCGACCCAATCATCGACCACTACGATCGTCTTGGCAAGCGACATCAGCGCCAGCCCCCACAGCCCAAAGATAACCTTGCGGGCGTGCCCCGGAAACCGTTTTTTAATCGAGACCAGCACCAGGTTGTGGAATACGCCCTCGGCGGGCATGTTCACATCCACGATCTCTGGCAGGAACAGGCGCATCAACGGCAAGAACAGGCGCTCGGTCGCCTTCCCCATCCAGACGTCTTCCATCGGAGGGATTCCCACGATCGTGGTCGGGTAGATGGGTTTCTTGCGCTGTGTGATCGCTGTGGCATGGAAGACTGGGAACAGCTCGACCGGCGTGTAGTAGCCGGTATGGTCTCCAAACGGACCTTCTGGGCGGTGGTCTGTGGGATCGACGTATCCTTCGATGACGATCTCTGCCTGGGCGGGTACTTCCAGCGGCTGTGTAACGCAATTTACAAATGAGATCGGTGCGCCTCGTAAATAACCAGCTAGGAGATACTCATCGATATTGGGCGGCAGCGGTGCGGAGGCACACCACATGCTGGCGGGATCGCCGCCCAGGACGATGGCGGTCGGGATGCGCGCCCGAGCCGGGTCTTTTGTTTGGGCAGTATCGCGTGCCTTTCGCTCGTGTTCTGCGCCGCCTTTATGACGCTGCCAGTGGACAAGCAGCCTGCGCTCGTCGACAACTTGAAGGCGGTACATGCCCACATTACGCGCCCTGGTTTCGGGGTCGCGAGTGATTACTTGCGGTAGGGTGATGAACGGACCCCCATCCTTGGGCCAGCACTGCAAGATAGGCAGGAAATCCAGGGAGACATTCTCCGTGTGGACGATATCCTGAACGGGGGCTTTACGCACCTTTTTGGGTTTCAGCCCGACTGAACGGACGACCCGGAGGAGCTCACGGCCGCGGTCCAGCGTTTCCCCTATACCTTGCGGCAGGCGCAAATCGATAACCCGGGCTAAATTATGGTTGAGCTCATCCAGGTCCTCGACACCCAGCGCCCATCCCATCCGTTCGCGGG
>JAQBDA010000117.1:0-6885 GCA_032124675.1 Chloroflexota bacterium | reverse complement strand
GACCTCTTCGGAGAGGGCAGCTATGTCGGTAAGGGTGCCTACGAGATCGACAGCTTCGAGCGCAGCCTGGAGGGTTGCATCCCCGAAAATTCCCTGCTCAGCCACGACCTGCTGGAGGGCATTCACGGGCGGACAGCTTTGGTGACCAGTACCGTCCTGATCGAAGACCTGCCGCCAAACTATCTGGCGCATACCCGCCGGCTGTACCGCTGGACGTCTGGCGATTGGCAAGTCCTGCCGTGGCTGTTCTCACCACGCCTGTCGGCAATCAGCCGTTGGAAGATTCTGGATAACCTACGGCGCAGCCTGATGGCCCCGGCTCTCCTGTTGCTAATCCTGGCCGGTTGGCTGGTCCTGCCCGGCTATCCCGCGGCCTGGACGGTAGCTGGAGCACTCGTCCTGGCCGTCCCGGTGATTACCGGGTTCTCCGGAGCGTTACGGCGGCGATTGAGCGGCCAGCCAGCCCATCAGTCCGAGGCCAGTTTTAAAAATAGCTTCTTCCGCTGGCTTCTGTCCTTGGCTTTTCTGCCGTACGAGGCGCAGATTGCCGCAGACGCAATAATAAAGACTCTGGTCAGGCTGGGTATCACCCATCGCGGCATGCTGCTATGGACTACCAGCGATCAGGTCGCCCGCCGCCTGGTTGATCGAGTTGCCTTGTCGACATGGGTGCAGATGGCCTTTTCTCCCCTCCTGGCGATCGTTCTGGTTGCCCTGGTTGCCCTGCTTCGCCCAGCGGCCCTGGTCTGGGCAGCCCCTCTGTTGGTAGCCTGGTTCCTGGCTCCTGGGATAGCCATCTGGGTCAGCCGGCCTCTGCCGCAGCGTGCGGAGGAGTTGGACAGCGGGCAGAGACGGGAGTTGCGCCGTTTGGCTCGCCGTACCTGGCTTTTCTTTGAACAGTTTATCAGTCCTGAAGATCAATGGTTGCCCCCCGATCATTTTCAGGAAACCCCACTGGGGACCGTTGCCCACCGCACCTCGCCGACCAATATCGGATTGGGCTTGCTTTCCGCCCTGGGGGCGTACGACCTGGGCTACCTTGAGGCTCTAACCCTGTCCACGCGTCTGACATCCTCCCTTGACACGCTCGAGAAGCTGGAGCGCTACCGGGGTCACTTTTTAAACTGGTATGACACACGCAGTCTGGATCCACTGCAGCCTCGCTATGTATCCACTGTGGATAGCGGCAACCTGGCGGCTTGCCTGCTGGCGCTGCGCCAGGGCTGCCTGGATGTCCCTGATCACCCAGTCTTGCGCTGGGATTCCTTTGAAGGGCTGCTGGATGCCATCGACCTGCTGGATGAGGTGTTCGATGACCTGGATGCCCCTTCTCTGCACCCAGAGATCCAGGAGTTGAGGAGTGCTCTCAGCAATATAGTTCAAGCCATCCACTCCGTGAAAGAAGAGCCCGCACGGTGGATGGGTTTGCTCTCCGATCTAAGCGGCAGTGGGGACGGTCAGGTTTCCCAACTCAGTTGGTCCGAACTCGACCGTCTCATCGTGGAACTGGTGGAAAACAACGTATCAGAGTTGGAACCAGAAAACCTACGCCGCCTGCGGTATTACAACCGGGGGGTTCGGCAGCAGCTCAATAGTATCCAGCGCTACATCGAGTTACTTTTGCCTTGGCTCTCCTTTTTCCAGGACATACCGGCCACTTTCCGGGACGACGAGTTACCACCCAGCCTGGTGGAAGCCTGGCATGCCCTCGAGATGGCTTTTCCCGAACAGCCCTCTCTAGCGGAAATCCCTGCTGCCTGTCACGCAGGTCGCCTGGCATTGAGACAGCTCAAGGATTCCATGAAAACTCAGGCCGGCGCAGATTGGGATAGTGCACGCCGCTGGGTGCGGGACCTGCAGGACATGCTGGATACTAGCGAGATAAAGGCTGAAATCCTGCTGATCGGTTTTGAAAAACTGGCGCATCGCTGCGATGCGCTCTTCCAGGCGATGGATTTTTCCTTTCTGTTCAATTCTCAGCGCCAGGTTTTCCATATCGGCTACAACGTTACCACAAGTGACCTGGATTTGAATTTTTACGACCTGTTGGCCTCGGAAGCGCGTCTCGCCAGTCTTGTGGCCATCGCCAAGGGTCAGGTCCCGCAGAGTCATTGGCTGCACCTCGGCCGCCCCTTTACGCGTGTTGACGGCCGGCAGGCACTCATATCGTGGAGCGCCACCATGTTCGAATACTTGATGCCGCGCTTGATGGCACGCAACGAACCCGGCACCCTGCTCGGTCAAACCCTGGAAGTGGTAGCCGACCGCCAGATCGAATATGGGCGTGAGAAAAACGTCCCTTGGGGAATTTCGGAATCAGGGTATTATCGCTTTGACGCTAATCAATTCTATCAGTACCGCGCTTTTGGGGTTCCTGGGTTGGGATACAAGCGCGGTTTGGCTGATGACCTTGTCATCACCCCCCACGCTTCGCTGCTAGCGCTGCCGCTGCGTCCGCGGGCGGTTCTCCAGAATTTGGAGCGCCTTAGACGGCTGGGCATGCTTGGGATGTATGGTTTTTATGAAGCCGCCGACTTCACCCCGGCACGGCTTGCTTTGGGCCAAGAGGTAGCAATCGTGCAGTCCTATATGGCTCACCACCAAGGGATGATCATGCTCTCGCTGGTCAATTATTTGCAGCAGGATGTCATGGTCCAGCGCTTCCAGCGTGACCCGAGGATCCAAAGTGTAGAACTGCTGTTATTGGAGCAGATTCCAAGAGATCCCCCTATCGAGCAACCGAATACCGATGGTCCACCGGGATCGCGCACTATACAGTCCCTCAAACTGACCAGTCCCTGGCAAGTGGATCCGCAAGCGCCGCAGCCCAGGGCGCATTACCTCTCGAATGGCCACTACAGTCTCATGATTACTGCCGCGGGCGGCGGGTACAGCGCCTGGGAAAATATTGATCTGACCCGTTGGCAGCCCGATACCACCCTGGATAACTGGGGGTCCTGGATTTACGTTCAAGACCAAGAGAGCGGCACAGCCTGGTCGTCAGGCCTTCAGCCTGCTTTAGTGGTTGGCGATGAACATAAGGTCTTCTTTAGCAGTCACTTTGCAGAGTTCCGCCGCCAAGACGGATCCCTGGCTCAGGTGACTGAGGTCTTTGTCGCTCCGGAGGATGATGTGGAGGTTCGCCTGGTGACCCTGACGAACCATGGGGATCAGCCACGCCGTCTGCGGTTGACCAGCTATGGTGAGGTCATCCTCGCCCCGCAAGTCGCAGATGCCCGCCATCCGGCGTTCAATAAGCTGTTCATCGAGAGCGGGCCACTGCCAAGGGGCAATGGTTTGTTGTTCCACCGCCGGCCGCGTTCCAAGTCGGAAGAAGGGATTTATCTGGCCCATGCGTTGGTGACCAACCCAGGCGAGACCACAGTTGTGCGGCCCAGGCTGGAAACCGACCGCGGCCGGTTCCTGGGGCGCGGCCGCACCGTCCAACGTCCGGCTGCCCTGGAAGCTGGCTCGCGACCCAGAATCGGGGCATCTTTGGACCCGATCTATTCGATTAGCCAGCTAGTCTATCTGCCGGCACACGGCGTACTCCAATTGGGTTTCCTTACGGCTGCAGCTAGCTCGGCAGAGAGCTCCCAGGCCATAATTGAACGCTACTCATCGCTGGGTGCAATCCAGGAAGCCCTTGAACAGGCCCGGGCGCTCGCTGAAGTAGAATTGAACGAACTGGATATCTCCAACACCCGGTTGAATGATTTTCAAACCCTGCTGTCTTTGTTGATTTTTCCATCTCCTGCTCTGCGCGCTAGCCCCGAGCGATTGGCTGCTAATCAGAAAGGCCAATCAGGACTGTGGCCTTTTGCGATTTCCGGAGATTACCCCATCCTCCTGGTCGAAATTGAATCCGATCAAGAGCTAACCCTGGTCCGGGAGCTTCTCCAGGCGCACACTTACTGGCGCAGGCGCCAACTCATGATCGATCTGGTGGTCTTGGAAAGGCAGGGCACCAGCTATAACCAGGAGCTCAGCTCGCAGCTCTACCGCCTGGTCGCGAGCACAGAGAGCGAAGGATGGCTTAACCGCCGCGGGGGCATCTTCTTGCTCCATGCAGACCAGATGGGAGAGGCGGACCGGGTGCTCTTGGAAACGGCGGCTCGTGTGGTGCTGGACGGCGCTCGGGGGACTCTGGCTGAGCATCTTCAGCACACCCCGGCGCTCGACCATAAGCCCTCCCGACTGCCACCCTTTTCTCCGGCGCTGCCCGACGGGCTGGACCCACAGCCGACCGTGCCCCTGCCCCGCCCCCAAGACCTGCTATACGACAATGGCCTGGGCGGTTTCAGCCCGGATGGAGCCGAGTATTGCATTTACCTGGCGCCCGGACAGGTTACTCCCGCTCCCTGGGTCAACGTGATAGCCAACCCGGATTTCGGTTTCCTGGCATCCGAGTCCGGTTTGGGCGCCTCTTGGGCCGAAAATAGCGGCGAAAACCGGCTGAGTCCTTGGGGAAACGACCCGGTCTCCAATGAGCCACACGAAGTGTTGTATTTGCGAGATGAAGACACTGCCATCCTCTGGTCACCCACCCCACAGCCTGCTCCTGCCCCAGCCCCCTATCTGGTGCGCCATGGTGCAGGATACACTACTTTCGAGCACCACAGTCACGGTCTGCGCCAGCGGCTGCGGGTCTTCACCCCGCCAGATGCTCCGCTTAAAATCCTGCAGCTCGAATTGGAAAACACCTGGGACCAGGCTCGGCGCATCACTGCCACTTATTATGTCGAATGGGTATTGGGGGTAAGCCGGGAAAGCTCTCAGCAGTATTTGATCCCGGAATTCAATAGCGACCCTCAGGCTTTGTTGGTACGCAACCCGAACAATACCGAATTCTCAAAACGCGTGGCCTTCGTTTCAGCCAGCAACCCACTGCATGGCCTGACCGCCGACCGGACGGAGTTCCTCGGTCGGCTGGGCAGCCTGGAGGAGCCGGCTGCCCTCAAGCGCATTGGCCTGGCAGGGACAGTGGGGGCAGGGCTGGACCCCTGCGCCGCCTTGCAACTCCACATCGACCTCCAGCCTGGCGCATCGAAACAAATTTACTTCGTGATTGGCCAGGCCGAAGACCGGGATGCAGCCCTGGCTTTGGTACGCCACTACCAGGACCCGCAGCAAGTGCAGGCTGCCTGGGAGGCCAATAACCGGTCTTGGAACGACTTGCTGGGAGCGGTGCAGGTTCACACCCCCGAACCTGCATTTGACCTGCTGATCAACCGCTGGTTGCTGTACCAGACCCTGGCCTGCCGCATCTGGGGGCGAACCGCCTTTTACCAATCGAGCGGAGCTTATGGATTTCGCGATCAGCTCCAGGATGTGCTCGCGCTGCTGCACGCCGCTCCGCAATTAGCCCGCGAGCACCTGTTGCGCGCCGCCCGGCACCAATTCGAGACCGGGGATGTGCTGCATTGGTGGCACCCGCCTTCCGGGCGCGGTGTGCGCACCCGTATCAGCGACGATATGCTCTGGCTGCCGTATGTGACCGCCGAATACGTTAGCCACACCGGCGATGATACAGTCCTGACCGAGAAGATACCCTTCAGGCGTGCGCCCCTACTGGAACCGGGGCAGGACGAACGCTATGGGCAGTACCCGGAAACCAGCGAAACTTATACCTTATTCGAGCATTGCCGCCGTGGGTTGGTTAAAGGGCTGACTTCTGGGCTGCACAACCTGCCCTTGATGGGCGGAGGAGATTGGAATGACGGTATGAACCGGGTGGGGATCGATGGCCGCGGCGAGAGCACCTGGCTGGGTTGGTTCCTTTACAGCACCCTCAACCGCTTTGCCGGCCTGTGCGAGCGGCGTGGTCAGGACGAACCAGCCGCCGGCTATCGCCAGCGTGCCTCCGACCTGGCCCAGGCCATCGAACACAGCGCCTGGGACGGCGATTGGTACCTGCGCGCTTTTTATGACGACGGCTCGCCCCTGGGCTCCTCAGAGGACCAGGAATGCCAGATCGATTCAATCGCCCAATCCTGGGGGGTCCTTTCCGGCGGCGGGGACCCGCAGCGCGCCGCCCGCGCTATGCAGTCAGTCTCAGAGCACCTGGTGCGACGGAGCGGGCGGCTGGCCCTGCTGTTTAAGCCCCCCTTCGACAAAACGCTGCGCGACCCTGGTTACATCAAGGGCTATCCACCGGGTGTGCGCGAGAACGGTGGACAGTACACACATGCTGCCGTGTGGTCTGCCTGGGCTTTTCTCGAATTAGGATGGATCGAGGAAAGTTTTGAATTATTCCAGCTCCTGAACCCGATCCTGCATGCCGACACATCCGAAAAGGCAGCCCTTTACCGGGTAGAACCGTACGTGGTCGCGGCAGACGTTTACAGTGTCTCCCCCTACACCGGTCAGGGCGGCTGGACGTGGTATACCGGCTCTAGCAGCTGGATGTACCGCCTGGGCCTGGAAGGGTTTCTGGGTTTGAAGAAAAGAGGGAATTGGCTCGAAGTAGACCCACGCATTCCCCGGGACTGGACTGGCTTTCGCTTCACTTACCGGTTTGGGTCAACAACCTATGAGTTTCAAGTGCAGAATCCGGATCGCGTCGACCAGGGAGTGCAGCAAGTGTCCTTGAACGGCCAGGCGCTCCCGGGAAAGGCGATCCAACTCTCACAGGATGGCGGTATGCATACTGTGCTTATCGTAATGGGGTAAGCGTCTCTTGCTAGCGTTGCCTCCCATGCGAACCTCTAGCCATTTCTTGCTACTCATTAAAAGTGAGATCGCCCAGCGCGAACTGAGCGATCTCTGTCGCAAACCCTCAGTCATTTGAGTCCATTATCACCAAACGATTGAGGCCGGCGATAATGTGCAGCTTTCGCTGCTATGAGGATCTTCCGACCTGCGGAGAGGGTGGGTGCCCACTCC
>JAQBDA010000116.1:0-16692 GCA_032124675.1 Chloroflexota bacterium | reverse complement strand
ACATTTTATTTAATTCAATACCTTTGCACCTCCGCTGTTGGTGGGGTCCGGGGGGTGTTTGGGCGGGCGAGGCCCGCCCAAACACCCCCAATTTCCCCTGAACTGCGTAACTTCTAACTCTTTCAGCCAATTACTTAGCTGCTGGTATCAAGATTTACTGATTCATCCTCTGAAACGTCCGCCTCGCTGGTTATTTGTTTCTCAGTTTCGGATTCGCTGGTCAGCGGCCAGGCTGGCAATCCCAGCAGTTTACGATGCAGATATGTGCCTACAATCTTGGCAGAGGCGATCATCGGTACGACAATGATCGCACCCAGGACACCACTCAGAGCCAGCGCTCCAATCAGCCCGATCACGACGATCGCCGGGTGAAGTCGCAAGCGGTTTCCAAGCAGCTGTGGTCTCAGCCAGAGGTTATCCACCTGCTGGACGAGAGCATAGACAATGATCAGCATCACAATCAACCCAATCCACGAATATG
Source organism: Chloroflexota bacterium (assembly GCA_032124675.1). Lineage (GTDB taxonomy): Bacteria > Chloroflexota > Anaerolineae > Anaerolineales > UBA4823 > JAQBDA01. The sequence continues at coordinate 16,211 of JAQBDA010000116.1, read as the reverse complement.
GAATCAACCCGGCTTGATATAAGAGTACTACAACTAGAGATCCGAGCGCAAGTAATACCGCCAATACAAAGAATATAAGCAGCTGAACCCTGAGAAACACTACCCAGGTATCATCTATCTCGTCCAGCAATCGACTCGCATCGTACTGGTAATCTGCCGGAAACAGGCTGACTAACCAGGGTTTGATCTTCGGTCCATCCTTCAAGAAGTAATACAGGCAGAAAATTATGACTAATCCCCACAGCAGATTGGTTGTCAATCCGGAGAGGATATTGAATGAACCTCCCGGGATAAAAGACACCACTCCACCGACTGCCTGACCTACATTGTCAACCAACAATTGTGGAGCGAACTGGAAACCCAATAGATTGATCGGGCGAGAGACCCAGATTTGGATCTCCTGGATCGCTTCATTGAGGTTTACGCCGAAGTTGCGGAACTGATCGTACGCAAGTGCACCCAGAGCGGCAGGCAGCGACACCAGGATAATGAGCACCAGGATGATTACAATGACCGAAGCCCAGCTGCGTTTCAACCGTGCCCTTGTGGTCAAGAACCGTACCAGAGGGTCAATCAGATATGCCAGCAATGCCCCGATAAATACCGCTTCAACCAGAGGTAATGCAACGATGAACAGCCAGATCAGGGAGATCAGGAGGATAATCGCCGCAACCCAGCGCGCCGTAAGCGACCATGCCGGGCTGTCTTGAGGGGAATTGGGTACACTCATAGCCAGCACACGAATTATATACTACCTATGGCAAATCGACGCCAACATTCTTTATACGCCCAGTTCAGCTCTGGTGCGCAGATAATGGACAATCTGTTCGCGGGTCAGCACACCGACTAACTCACCATGCACCATTACTGGTATCTGTGCGATATTAGCGCTATCCATCGTCTGCAAGGCAGCCAGCAGCTCCGTATCCGGATCAATGGATATCATCCGGCTGACCGGTACCATCGCCTGACGGATGGTGGTAAAGCGCCACTTCTGCTGGGGAATTTGAGAGATATCACGCAGTGTAATCATCCCCTCCAGTTTTCCATTATCAGCGACGAAGAAGCAGCGCTGGCCCCCGGTTAGCACACGCTCTTCAACAAGCTGGTTGATCGACGCCAGGCTATCCACCCTGCTGCAATCCTGGCTCATGATCTGGGCAACTTTCACACCGCTTAGTGCCTGCTGGATATTGGTCTGCGCATACGAGCTGGCAGCAGCGTTCTGCAAGAACCAGCCAATGAATACCAGCCATAGCCCATTTAGAAACTGCCCACCGAATATCGAATAGACACCCCATCCAATGAAACCAAACGCAACCAGCCGCCCGATAAAGGAGGCGGTCCTGGTGGCACGTTGGTAGTTCTTTGTCGCCCACCAGATAAATGCGCGCAGAACCCGGCCTCCGTCAAGGGGGAAGCCAGGGATCATATTGAATGCTGCCAGTATAATGTTTATCCGCATCAGGTACAGGCTGGGTGCGGCCAGGAACGGCACACTTTGATCGACAAGGTAGGCCAGTCCGAATATGCCAGCCAGGGCCAGGCTCATGAGGGGTCCAGCGATCGCGATGCGGAATTCTGCACCCGGTGTACTCGGTTCTTGAGCGATCTGAGCCACACCACCAAATATGAACAGCGTAATCCCTTTCACTGGGATTTTGTTGCGCAGCGCGATAATAGAATGCCCAAGCTCGTGTGCCAGCACAGAGACAAAGAAGAATAATGTGGTAATCACCCCGAGGATGACATAGCTGATGACAGTCAACTGAGGATACTCGTTGGGGAAATATCCACTGGAAAGCGACCATGTGAGCAAAGCAAATACGACAAACCAGCTGATATGCACACCGATAGGTATGCCTAAGATGCGACCGAGTTTAATACCCGCATCCATTTTCATGACTCCTATTACACTACTCGTCTAAACAGAAACGCTCTGCAGAACAGGGTTAGTTATACGGCTCGATGAGATATCGGTTCAAATCGTATTCTGGCAGACACGGTTTGGTCCATGGTCTATATCCCCTCAATCATGATTGCCGCGCAACTGACCGTATAAATACCAGAATTGATCCTCGGGAAATCCGCTTGCATATACCTCTTCCCATATGAAACTGCCAGGGATAAAAACCGACCTCAATATGATGTCGAGCCCGTTGAGCATCTCTCTTTCTTCATCAGCAGGATCTGCGAAAACCATCAGCAGCGTCAGCATGACTCTGCGGCTCACTTCATAAGCGTAGCGGTCGATATTATTCTCCGCATCCCGACGGTAGTCCTCCAAATAGTTGCCCCACAATCGGAGCCGGGCGCCATACTCCTGGGAAGACTTCTTTTCCCAGGCGGACCTCCACTGCGACTGCTGCCTTCCTATCATGCTCTCAGCCCGCTCCAGTTCAAACTGCAGGTCAAGCGATAGGTTGCAGGCACGTAATTTTTGCAGCGTTAGCAGTAAAGTTCCAAGCGTGAGGTTAGGGTATGTCGGACCCCCAACTGGTGACACTGCCACCAGTGTCCAATACACATTCTCCGCCAGTAGATAATTTTCCAAAACGGGCAGTGCGGCTTGAATATACCCGAGCTCGTATTCCGCAGATACCATAGAATAACTGCTTAAACCATCAGACGCAGAGGTTCTTGAAGATATTTCGCCAGTGCTTGCATGAACTGAGCAGCTTCTGCACCGTCGCTTACCCGGTGATCCACCGAGATGGTAGCTTTCATCCGTAAGCCGGGAACCACCTGCCCATTCTCCACAACAGGTACCTCTCTTGCCGACCCGACTGCTAGAATAGCTGCTTCTGGCGGGTTGATAATGGCAATGAAGTGCTCAACATCGAACATGCCTAAATTGCTGACCGAGAACGTAGAGCCTTCAATATCCTCAGATTTTACCTTCCCATCTCTGGCCCTAGCTACCATCGCACGCACCTCTGCCGTTATCAACCGTACTGGCTTCAGGTCCGCATCCCGGCACACTACCGTCAGCAAGCCCCCCTCAACAGCCACAGCAACGCCAATATTGACCTGTCCATGACGAATGACCTGATCTCCGTCCAGTGAGGCATTCAAATTTGGAAATTCTCTCAACGACAGCGCGGCTGCTTTCACGATGTAATCATTGACAGAAGTCTTCTCATCCTCCGGCAGCAGCAGGTTCACCTGCTTCCGCAGGTCGAGCAAGGCGGCCATATCGTATTCGTTAGTCACATAGAAGTGCGGCACCTGCTGCTTGGCTTCTTTCATCCGCCGACCGATAGCAGCTCTCAACCGGTTGAGAGGTAGGATTTGTGTCTCGCCCCTGGCAATCACGGGTAGAGCCGAAGGAATCACGGCTTCCCTTGGCGGAGCTGCGATTGGGACATAGGCTTCTATATCCGATTTTGTAATTCGACCGCCTGTACCGGTTCCTTTCACCTGCCGCATATTGATGCCCCGCTCATCAGCCATCCGGCGTGCAACGGGAGTTGCCTTGACACCCCCTGGATACTGCTCACCTTCAGCGGGTACAGATATCTCGGCAGGCTGGGTTTCCGCTGTTTGAGAGGGCTCATATTCATCAGCTGCCGGCACTTTGGATGCTTTTTCCCCCGCCGGTAGTCCCATGAATATCTGGTCGAAATCGACCTTCTCTCCTGGAGCTGATATCACAGCGATCGGGTCATTGACCGGGATCACTTCCCCCTCCGGAACCAGGTGACGTGCCACAATCCCCTCATACATTGACTCGACCTCTACCGTTGCTTTGTCTGTCTCGATCTCAGCCAGTACAGCACCTTTGGCAATTGCTTCCCCCTCCAGGACGACCCAGCGTACCAGCACCCCTTCTGCCATGTCAAAACCGAGCTTAGGCATGGTAACGATATCAGCCATCACAGCACCTCCTTGACAGCCTTCACCACATCCTCAACCTGGGGAAGCGCCAACTGCTCGAGCGTACGGTTATACGGCAGAGGCACTTCTTTCTGAGCCACACGCTGAATTGGCGCATCGATGTAATCAAATGCCTGTTCATAGATACGAGCAGCTACTTCCGATCCAACACCGTATGACCGCCAGCCTTCTTCAACGATAACAGCCCGGTTGGTCTTTTTAAACGACTGGATCACAGGTCCCATATCCAGAGGTCGGAGAGTCCGCAGGTCAACAATTTCGGCTTCAACGCCATCTTTAGCAAGCTGATCTGCCGCCTTGGTGGATATTTCTAACATCTTGCTGTATGTCACAATAGTGACATCCCTCCCAGGTCGTTGGATCTTCGACTCGCCGATGGGAACGGTGTAATCGCCGTCCGGGACATCTGCCCTTACCTGGTAAAGCGTGGCATGCTCGATGAACAACACCGGATCGTCGCAGCGAATGGCGGCTTTTAGCAGCCCTTTTGCATCTTCTGGAGTCCCTGGGGCGACTACTTTCAACCCGGGGAAATGGGCAAACACCGCGTCGGGAGTTTGCGAGTGCGTTGCGCCCAGCTGGCGCCCACCCCCACCCACAGCCCGGATGACAAGCGGCAGGATGAATTGACCGCCGAACATATAATGCAGCTTGGCAGCTTCATTGACGATGTGCTCCATCGCTGAAAATGCGAAGTTTATCGTCATCAGCTCAGCCACCGGTCTTAACCCGGTCAATGCTGCCCCGATAGCTGCCCCCACGATCGCCGCCTCAGCAATCGGTGTATCCCGCACCCGATCGGGGCCGAAATGATCGTAAAATCCCTTTGTAACCGCGTATGTACCGCCCCACACACCGACCTCTTCTCCGAGGATAAACACACTCTGGTCTCGCTCCATTTCCTCCCACAATGCCTGGGAGATGGCTTCACGCATTGTTATTCTTGCCATTTTTATTCCCTTATTGTTTTCAAATCAATCGCCGGACTCAGCAGGATTAACCTTCTACATACACATGCTCGAACAATTCATCGGCAGCCGGCTCAGGATCAGCCTCAGCCAGCTGCACGGCTTCAAGAACTTCCTTCTCACTTTTCTCATCGATCGTGTTGAGTTCATTTTCTGGAATGATCTTATGCTCGACAAGGTAGCGGCGGTAGATGCCGATGGGATCATTTTCCTGCCATTTTTTTACTTCATCGGATTGCCTGTAGCGTTCAGGATCACCCATGGAATGTCCGCGAAAGCGATACGTGATAATCTCCAGGAAGTAGGGTCCTTTTCCGCCGCGCACTGACTCGATAGCCTCTTTTGTGGCCTCGCGGACAGCCATGATATCCATCCCATCTGCCCGGCTGTTGGGGATCCCATAACCATCGGCCTTCAGGCGCATCTCAGGAACTGCTGAAGCACGTTCAACGGATGTACCCATCCCATACTGGTTGTTCTCACAAACCCATAATACAGGCAGAGTCCATACTTTGGACAGATTCAGTGCTTCATGGAAATAACCGATATTCGTTGCCCCGTCCCCGAACATGCAGATCGTAATGCCGTCATTCTTCTGGTACTGGTCGCCGAGGGCAAGACCCGCAGCAATGGGCAGGTGCGCCCCAACGATGGCATGCCCACCCCAGAAGTTCTTGGTCACATCGGCCAGGTGCATCGAGCCGCCTTTACCTTTAGAGCTGCCGGTCGCTTTTCCCATCAGCTCTGCCAGGACTTCCCTGGCACTTATGCCGCAGTTGATCGCCACACCATGGTCGCGGTAAGCCGTAATCACGCGGTCTTGCGGCTGGCGGAGGGATATCAATCCGGTACTGACCGCCTCCTGACCAATATACAGGTGCAGAAAGCCGCCTATCTTCCCCTGCTGGTATAGCTGCGCAGATTGCTCTTCCACCAGGCGAATGACCACCATCTGGCGATATAGTTCCAGATATTCGCTTTTTTCCATTTGGTTGCCTTTCAAATCATATAATCGCACAAAATAACACCGGGTGCAATCCCGGCGTTACAGCGTTACTTTTTTACGTTAAGGATCATAGGAACGCAAAAATTATACCAGATCACTCCATTTAATCGTGTCAGCCCTTATTCCCCCATCCGATCTCCTCAGCAGCTCTGAATATATCGGTTACAGAAATCAATCCGATCAGCGTGCCATGTTTGTCCGCTACTGGCATGTGGTGGATATGCAGCCTCTGCATCAAACTCGAACACTCTTTGAGCGACCAGTCGGGATCAGCAACCGATACCGGGGCAGTCATTATCTCGCGGATTTGAGTTTCCGCCGGATTCCTGTCGGCCGCAACGATCTTATCTCGTATATCTGTGGTAGTGACGATACCATAGGATGGATTCTCAGCTGAGATATCAACGATCAGGCTGTGGATATTCCGGCGGCGCATCAATGTAAGTGCATAGGATACACTGCTGTCCGGGTCGATCACGATCACAGGACTGCTCATCCAGTCGTGGACTTTATCAGGCATATTGTCTCAAATCTACCATATTTCCTCCTCTTCATGGCTTGCTGCTGTCTATTATATGACAAAATTACCGATGCTATGGTGGGTTTATACACGCTTCCAGGCCATGATTACGAGACGGGAACTCGACACCCCAATCGTCCATCGGTGTCTCTGGTAATGGCGCCTGGTTAATGCTGTCATACTCACCGGTGAAGAGCAGCTCCCCATTTACAATATCGACGACCATGATGATATTGCCGGCCGTCAGCATAGCCAGCTGATCCCCTTGCGGGCTCCACACAAATCCTCCTGCCCCCTCCTGGATATCAACCAGCCTGCGCCAGGTGTGATTCTCCAGATCATGTAGATACACCCCACATGGCTCCGCATTGCGCTCGCAAGCCCAAACAGCGACATACCGACTGTCAGGCGATATAGCAAAATCATTGGATGCTCGATTGGCACCAGGGAGCACCCTGCGGATCTCCAACGGCTTGCTTAGACGCAGATAATACGGACCATTTGAGATGGAGATGATATCGTCTTTGTTGCTCGTGGCTGTCCGGTAAACGATGACTTGCCCATCATTTGCCCGCTGGCAGCTAATATTCCAGGGGATCCCCATATCAACACGACCCAGGAAATATCCATCAGCGTAGATATCGGTGCCGGCCATCGAGAGAAATTTATGCCTGCCAATTGGGAAGCGGAAGTCCAGACGCCCCTTTGTTGGATCATAACCATCCGGTGGCTCCTGAGCCCGATCGGAGTAGTCCAGGCTATCTTCGGGTTGCTCAAGTTCTATCACACCTGATGAAGCGGGCCGTCCGGTATGGTCGGCGGCATACCCGCCACGCCAGGGGAGTGATAAATCAATGAGTTCTTGCGGAATGTCGATGTCAAATTCAACCGCGTTCACCACGACCTCATCTGGCATGAATATACCCGCTTCGGCCCTGAATTCCGGAGCAGTCAGGCTCCGGTAGCGCAGAATAAACCCGGTCTGCTCATCGAGATACAATAAACCGATCCGCTCATTGTCAGAATTCAACTGGCTGACGACCCAGGCATTCCTGCCCGCTATTATAGACTTGCCCAGCAGCATAAAATCGCTCGTAGCAAGCTCGCCTATCTCCCCGAACAGCATATACAATCCATACAGCAGGGTCGAGTCTCGAAATGGGTTGGTAAATCCCGATTCAGCCGGGTGGAACCAGGGCTGTCCGTGGCCCGGTCCGGCGACATAAAATCGCCTTCTCATACCAATCCCCACTTCTTGCAGCTCCTCGCCCGATTCCCCTCCAAGCAGTAAGAATTGTCTGGGGTTGATCCAGAGCTGGACCTGAGAGCTATTCGCGACAGAATCCGAGGTTAATGTATCGTGGCTTATAACGACCGCACTGACCCAGAGTGAGTGATATGGGAGCTCATCTGGGTTAAGCAGGTTCAATACATCCCCGGAAGTCCTCGGCGGAGCAGGGACCCTGCCGCGTGCCACCGGTGTCACTGGAGTCACCTGGGGCTGCCTGGCGGTCGGAACGCTGCCGGGGATGACCAGAGCCTGACCTGCAACAATGTCAATACCATCTGGCAGTCGGTTAAAACGCCGCAGCTCATCCTCGCTGACCCCAAGGTAGCTGGCAATAGATGCCAGCGTATCTCCTTGCACTGCGTAATAAAACACACCATCAGGAGTAGGGGTTGAGGTTGGACCTCCAGAAGTTGCCCTTTCCTGAATGGTTCCTTGCACCGGGGTCGGGGTTTCAATCCCTGACTGCCGTGAAGAACCCGAACTGCCGCTGTCCATCTGAGGACCACTTTCCTGGTTTACTGCTGACAACGGCAGCAGCTCACCGTCGAATAGATAACGGTTCGCGCCCCATATGGCCAGCAGGACAAGCAAGATCGACAGACCGACCAGCATCAGCTCCCAGGCGATGGTAAATCCGCCACGCAGCTGGAAACGACGGCGAGTCTCTTTATCCAGCTGGCTGACGAACAGTTGGGTATCTCCGGGGTCACGAGATCTATAGCGCGATTGGAGCGAGGCGCTCAGTTTAGGTGCCAGACCCTCCCTAGGCAAAGCGGTCAAATCCGCAAGCTCCTTAAGGCCGGCAATTATTCGATTGTCGATTACATCTTCATCTATACCCGTCACCCGGCTGATATATGGAATTTCCCAGCCGTTCCCATAACGAAGGATCAGTGCTCTTCTCAGCTTCTCATCCAGTTGATCGAGCTTCCTCCACACGGAACGGTCCAGCTCGGTCTTCGGCTCTACGGATAGTGGATCGGTAAACTGTCCAGGGCTTGATACCCACCATTCAAGCCCACGCCAGAAACGTTCGCGCTTCAGATTGCGATTTATGATCCGGTAGGCGTTTTGATGAACCCATACATCTACCCTCGTCTGGCTGCGGTAGCGGTGGAGGTTGAGCACCAGATATGAAAACACTTCCCGGACGATGAGTTTTGCTGCAGAGATATCGCCGGTCAGCGAAATCGTCAGGCGATATACAGAGGGGTAATAAGCTTCCGCCAATTTCTCCAGCAGCAGCTGGCGGCTCACCTGACCGCTCTGGATCATCCACTCCAGGTCAGGAGAAAGCTCCGGAGTCTTATCGAGCTCGTTTAATTTCCACTTCACCTGGTACCTGCCTTCAATACCAATAACAATATTTACTGCACTGCCGGTCGTATTACCTCATCCCGCGGATCAGCAGCGCAACTCTCACCACCTATCATATCTACAATGATATTCTTTCGTATTACAGCTTCGACCTGCCCAGTTAATAACCCATCATGTCGGATCACGGCATTGTTCATCGAAGCATCCGCGATGAGTCTATTATGCCAAAAATGATCCGGGTTTGCAGAACGATTCACCTACGATTAGACCACAATCTCCGGATATATTGCGTGTGAATTGGTGGGTACCAGAAGCATTGAGACCACATTACTCCTAGCAATCTGTGAAGTGGAATTAAGTTATACTAAACACACGTGAACATGAGCTGTCAAAAACCTCAACCTCTTGGTCTATCCAATCACCCACAGATATATACGCATAGTGCTAAATTTCGGATTGATCCCGGAGAGAACATATGAACCCAGTCTTGATCATAACCCATTTACTGAACGGTTTACTGATGGTTGCTTTGCCGGTCGCTCTGGGAATTTTCCTCGCGCGCAAGTTCCGGTTGGGCTGGCGGCTGTGGTGGATTGGTGCAGCGACATTTGTGCTCTCTCAGATCGGTCATATCCCATTCAATATCGCTGTAGGGCTATTGTTCGAGCGTGGGATTTTACCCGCGCCGGCTCAGAATTTTGGTCTGATATTCACGGCAGTTTTTGCAGGGTTAAGCGCAGGCGTTTGGGAAGAAATATTCCGTTATGGCGCATTTCGCTGGTGGGCGAAGGATGCGCGCTCGTGGTCGAAAGCTCTGATGGTTGGTTCAGGCTGGGGCGGTGCAGAAGCGATCATCCTGGGGGTAGTAGTGCTGATCAACTATGCAGTTATGGTAGCAGCCCAGGTCGGTGATATATCTTCGCTTATACCTGAGGGGCAGGCAGCATTACTAGACCAACAGATTGCGGTCTACTGGTCGCTGCCGTGGTACGACACTTTGCTGGGCGCGCTTGAGAGAGCCTTTGCACTAACCGTACAGATATGTCTGTCTGTGATGGTACTGCAAGTATTTATCCGGAAAAACATCCTCTGGCTGTTCCTGGCGATAGGCTGGCACGCATTTGTCGATGCACTGGCGGTGTATCTGATCAGCACAACCAACGCTTATGTTACCGAAGCTGTGATCGGGGTGACAGCCATTATCAGCCTTGTCGTGATCCTCGCCCTGCGCCAGCCAGAGCCTGCAGGAGAGGATCCACACACATCACCCTTATCAGACACCTCAATTGCGATGGTTTCGCGTATCGAAGATCCTACCCTGGAAAAGCTCGATGAAAGCAGATATGATTAAAATCAACTCTCCCCTAATCTTTATCTCCCATCCATTCTTCCTTCTGAGAGCAACTCAATGATCCGCACCCATGACCTGACGAAGAGCTTCCCCGCCGGAAATGACAGCAGCACTCTGGCCGTTGACCGATTGACACTAGAGGTAAATGAAGGAGAGGTATTCGGATTCCTGGGACCTAATGGAGCCGGTAAAACAACCACAGTGCGCATGCTCACCAGCCTGATCGCTCCCAGCTCAGGGTCTGCCATCGTCAATGGATTCGCCTTGGGATCAGGGGATCAGGATATCCGCCGCTCCGTAGGCATCCTGACCGAATCTCCGGGTTTATACGATAATCTGAGCGCAGAGTTCAACTTGCAAATATATGCAAACCTGTACGAAGTAAAGGATACCAACCGACAAGTTGAGAAATATCTGCGCATGCTCGGTCTATGGGAACGCAGGAATGACGAAGCGGGCACCTTCTCGAAAGGGATGAAGCAGAAGTTAGCCATCGCCCGCGCTCTGCTCCACGAACCACGCATTGTCTTCCTGGACGAGCCAACCTCGTCGCTCGATCCTGAGGCCAGCCGCCTGGTTCGCGACTTTATCGCTGATCTCCGAAAAGAAGGACGGACGATTTTTATCTGCACCCACAATCTGGATGAGGCAGATAAGCTCTGCGATCGGGTAGGCGTATTCAAAACCCGGCTTCTGGTAGTTGACACCCCAGCCAACCTGCGCTCCCGTATGTTCGGACGCAAGGTCGTCTTCCACCTGTCAGCCGCAGATGAGATGCTCGCCAACGCAGTGCGCGAGATGCAGTTTGTGCAAGAAGTCAGCTTGATCGATAACAAGCTGCTGGTGACTATTGAAGAACCCGAAGTGCATAATCCAGACATCATCCGCCACATCGTCGCAGCCGGCGCAGACATCCAATTTGTCGGTGAGCTGCGCCACTCGCTGGAGGACGTTTACTTGCAGCTGGTTAAGAATGCCTAAATCAAGCCGACACCGGGGCGGTCAAATTTGAACCGATCCCCCAAGACTGGGCAGCCATTATGAAAAAAGTCACCACCATCATCCGGAAAGAGTGGGCTGAGGTTTTTAAAAATCGGCTTGTCATTTCAACGATCATATTTATGCCCTTGATTTTTTCCGCAATCCCTCTGGTTATGTTTTACTTCACGCGCGGCACCGGCACTGAGGAGCTTACCAGCGACCTGCCTGCCCAATTCTTACAGGCCTGCCAGAGCGGGCTTAACGAGTCGGAATGTTTTCAGACACTGATCACCAATCAGTTCATGCTGCTCTTCATGATCATCCCGCTGATGATCCCGGTCAATATCGCCGCGTATTCGATCGTCGGCGAAAAAACCACCCGCAGCCTTGAGCCGCTGCTGGCGACACCTATCACGACCATCGAGCTGCTGGCAGGTAAAAATCTGTCGGCGGTGATACCGGCGGTACTGGCGACTTGGATGGGATTTCTGATCTATATCGCCGGGGCATGGTTAATTGTCGAATCGCCGCAGGTTGTTTCCGCCTTGCTCGACCCGATGTGGTGGATTGCGGTGATTCTCCTTGGTCCACTGCTCGCGATCCTCTCAGTGAATTTCAGCATCCTTGTCTCCTCGCGGGTAAACGACCCGCGCGTGGCAGAACAGGTATCGGTTGTAGTGATCCTGCCGCTACTGGCGATATTCTTCGGACAGATTGCTGGTTTGTTTTACCTCAACCGCAGCCTTGTACTCCTGATCAGTCTGATTGTGTTCATCGTTGACATTGGCGTACTCTACATTTCTGTGCGGCTTTTCCAAAGAGAGACGATCCTGACCCGTTGGAAGTAGCAAGAGTCTGTCATATAAATTTCTCGTACCTGATCAAAATGGCATTCAGATTTCGAAAATACTTCCTCACCATAATGATGATCTCCAGCGCGTTCACAGTCGCCCATGCTCAGGACGAGAGCCAGCTTGCGCTCCGATTGTCGCGTAATTTCGGCTACTCCTCCGGGACGGGTGATATTCAGGGCACCTTCACCATGAAGGTCGATAGTCCCGAAGACTTAACCCGGGTTGTGTTCTACATCGATGACCAGGTCATAGGAGAAGTGGCTGAGCCACCATTTCAGTTGAGATTTAGGACCGGAGATTTCCCCCTCGGGGTGCATACCCTCAGAGCAGTTGGGTATACCAGCCAGGGAAAGGAGCTAAGCTCTAACCAACAACGGCTCCGACCGTACCCGAAGGGGCCGCTTGCTAATCCTGCTCTCGGTTATCATATCAATAGCTATCCCAACTCTAGTTGGTCGAGGCCGGAAAGGCCGGCACCCACCGGGAGCTCTCCGCAGCTACGGTCTCTTCGGCGGAACGATCTGCCCTAAATGCGGGCGACCGTTCGGGATGCACGTATGGGGGCTCAACCTGGTCGTTGGAAAACTTGATCGCTGCCCTCACTGCGGCAAATGGAGCCTGGTCCAGCGCGTCCCCCAGGCATTACTGCACGAAGAAGAAGCGGCTGAATTAGCAGCAGATCGTCTATCCGCGGTTGTTGACAGTGCAGAAGACCGGCTGCACAGGGATTTGGAAGATTCTCGCTATCAGGACTTAGACTGATGGCTTCTTGACAACCGGACGCTGAGGGTCGGTTATCCATTCACTCCAGGAGCCGACATACAGACGCGCATCGCCCAGCCCGGCATGCGCCATCGCCAGCACATTCACAGCAGCAGTGATCCCAGATCCGCAGTAAAAAACAATATTAGAGGAAGGCGCATCTCCAAGGCTGTCCCCAAATCTTTTCTGCAGTACAGTCACCGGGTGAAAAAATCCGCCAGAATCGAAATTTTCCTGGTATGGCAGAGAAATTGCTCTGGGAATGTGCCCCGCAACCGGATCGATGATCTCGTTCTCTCCCCGGTAGCGATCTGAGGACCTCGAGTCCACAACTCGGCTGGCAGGATCTTGCCGCATGCTGTCGACCAGGGTGCTGTAGGCGATAATTTCAGTCATTATCGATGGAACAAACACAGACCTGGCTCGCTCTTCGATCCCACTCGCCATGGGATACCCCGCTTGCGACCAGCCATCCCATCCACCATCCAGGACGGCTGCTTTTTCGTGACCTAACCAGCGGAGCGACCACCACAGCCGCGCCGCGACGGGTATGCCGTTTCCAGGCCAGTCATCATATGCAACCACCTGCACCTCTGGGTTGATCCCCCAGCAGGAGAACCTATCCACCAATAAGCCAACCTCCGACAAGGGGTGTCGTCCTGTCTTGCCAGGGATGATGGGACCGCATAGATCGTTTTCCAGGTGGGCGTAGACAGCACCAGGGATATGCGCCCGCTGGTAGTCCGATGTCCCGCGCAGGTTTTCGCCCAATGTAAACCGGCAATCAATGATCACCAGATTATCTTCTTGCAGGTGTTCAGCCAGCACTTCAGCGGGAATGATCGTATTGTAGTCCATACAGAGATTTTCCGGAGATAGTCTAACATTTCAACCGTTCCAGGTCAACGCAAACTCAGGAACTCACCCCTCTACCCCGGATGTGGATGTTATCCATCTTTATCACCCTGGCGCTATTCAATTTTGACTTTTCACGTTTGATCAAGTATGATCAGTACATCAATCATTCCTCCGATCAAAAGAGCCAGTCTATGACACATCCAACCAACAGACAACCCCAGGCAGTATCCTTCGAGTTCCACGTCTCGCGTCGAGCTCGAGATTATTACCAGTTTGACGAAGCGATGTTTTCGCTGAATGGCAACGTAATCTTCGCCAATTTCCATGCCTCCCGGTTGTTTGCACAAAAGATCAATCAAAAACGCGACCTGGTCAGTTACCCCGAGAATGCAGTGCAGGCAGGACAGATCAACGCTATGGGACTAATCGACGAAATTTCTCATCACATGGTCGCCATGTACCGCCAGGAACGCAGCCCAATTGTGATGGAGAAGGCAGTGGATTGGCTGGAAAAGCACATCGGAGGGGCAGAGACCGACCGGCTGCTGGGACAGTTCGTGCAGGAATTCCCATCACTGGCTGTTTACCGCAAAGAACTGAGTGCAGACGATTATCTGAACGGGTCTACCGCCGGAACACCTCACCGCCAGGCAGTGCTGGAAGAGCTGATCATGCTCTGGCTGGCAAACAGCAACCCTGCATTTTCCCCTTACCGCGAATTGTTCGATGACAGCTCGATCAGCCAGAATACCAGCTACAGTGCGGCGATTGACAGCCTGCACGATTTCTTCGATACCCAGCCGCCATTTGGACCTGATAACCAGAACCTGATGGACGTGCTGCGCAGCCCGGCTATCGCTGTCCCCCATTCACTATCGGGTCAGCTTGAATACCTGCGCAATCGCTGGGGCTATATCATTAGAACCTACCTCTACCGGCTGCTCTCCAGCTTGGACCTGATCAAGGAAGAGGAGAAAGCATATTTCCTTGGCCCAGGACCATCGCTAGTATACGAATTCGCCGAGTTGGAAATCGAGCCCGAACAGTTCAGTCCCGATAGGGACTGGATGCCCAGTCTGGTACTGCTGGCGAAGAACGCTTACGTCTGGCTGGACCAGTTATCCAAGCATTACCAGCGCAACCTTACCCGGTTGGACCAGATCCCGGATGAGGAGCTGGACAATCTTGCTGCTTGGGGGTTCAGCGGGCTCTGGCTGATCGGTCTCTGGGAACGAAGCCCGGCTTCGAAGAATATCAAACGCATGCGCGGCAATCCCGAAGCGGAAGCTTCAGCCTACTCGTTGTTTTATTACGACATCGCGGAAGACCTGGGCGGTGAAGAGGCCTTCCAGGCGCTGCGCGACCGTGCCTGGCAGCGGGGCATCCGGCTCGCTTCAGATATGGTGCCCAACCATATGGGCGTCGACTCGCCTTGGGTGATCGAGAACCCCGACTGGTTCATATCCCTGGACCACAGCCCATTCCCATCTTATTCATTCAACGGTCCCAATCTCTCATGGGACGGCCGGGTGGGAATTTACCTGGAGGACCACTACTACGATAACAGCGATGCTGCCGTGGTGTTCAAGCGGGTTGACTCTTGGAGCGGGTCTGAAAAATATGTCTACCACGGCAATGATGGTACCTCGACACCCTGGAACGATACCGCACAATTGAATTATCTAAACCCTGAGACGCGTGAAGCCGTCATCCAGACCATATTGCACGTAGCCCGCAAATTTCCCGTCATCCGCTTTGACGCAGCCATGACGTTGGCAAAGAGGCATTTTCAACGGCTGTGGTTTCCAGAACCCGGTACTGGTGGAGACATCCCTTCGCGCGCCGAGCATGGCATGACCAAACAGCAATTCGATGACGCCATGCCTGTCGAATTCTGGCGAGAGGTTGTCGACAGAGTTGCAGTGGAGCTGCCTGATACTCTGCTGCTGGCGGAGGCATTCTGGTTGATGGAAGGCTATTTCGTCCGCACGCTGGGTATGCACCGAGTGTACAACAGCGCATTTATGAATATGCTGCGCGATGAGAAGAATCAGGAATACCGGCTGGTCATAAAGAATACGCTGGAATTCGATCCGGAGATCTTGAAACGCTACGTCAATTTTATGAACAACCCCGACGAGCGGACCGCTGCTGACCAGTTCGGCAAGGGTGACAAGTATTTTGGAATCTCTACTATGCTGGCAACCTTGCCGGGACTGCCCATGTTCGGTCACGGTCAGATCGAAGGATATACCGAAAAATACGGTATGGAATACCGGCGGGCATATAAGGATGAATCCCCAGATGGCTACCTGACAGAGCGGCATGCTAAAGAGATCTTCCCTCTCTTACGCAAGCGATACCTTTTCGCCGAGGTACATGACTTCCTGCTTTATGATTTATATT
>JAQBDA010000115.1:0-5635 GCA_032124675.1 Chloroflexota bacterium | reverse complement strand
GCTCCCGCTTGTAACCCTTCATGGAGCGATACCGCTCTTTGATCCACCAACCAATGGCGCGTTCACAATGGTTATTGGTGCCGTCTAAGATCTCATTTCCATCTTCATCCTTCCAATTGCGATAGAAAGTCAGGCGAGGCCAGAGATTCCAACGATCCATAAACAGATTGCGCATCCGATAGGCAACGTCATATTTCTTGCCCTTGCCTGGTTTGCGGGCGCTGGCATAGCGCAGATAGATTTCTTCCAGGCGAGATTGATCATCTGGGCGCCGGGCATGGATCATCTCTGTCAGGGCAGCCAGATCCTCCAAGGCTTGTTGAGGCGAAATGCCAATTGCATCCAGAGAATGATCTTGCCCGGCGTCGATAATGGCAGCCAGTTCCGCCACCAAGTTATCGGTATTGCGGCCGACATGGCTCTTGCACACTTGCTGCGAACGTCCGGTCTGATCGCTCACCTGCTTGAATGCGTCCGCATCATCGCTCACCACCACATCCGCATCGACTGCGTCCAGGATGGGCTCCAGCCAGGCTTGCAGTTGTTCGGCATCCTCGCCCAGTAATTCGTCGATACTCAAGACCATCCCGTTGACGGCATCGACGGTGATCCCAACCGTCACCCACTTCCCATTACAGCGCACACTGGTCACATCGGCCCCTACGGCTTTGGTCTGGTATCCATCCAGTAGCTTTTCACGCTTCAGCCCAGGCACTTGCTCGGCCACGGCCTGGACGACCCGAAACACACTCGTTTTCCCAATCCCCATGCCGAGACTGTTCAATACAATTTCGACAGCCCCATAACTCAGTCCCAGAACGTACAGCATCACTGCCATCCCATTCACACGCTTCGAGATTTGCTTCTGACTCACCCCTTTCGGGTAGACCCGGAAAACATACCCACATTTTCGGCACTCGCAGCGCCAGGCGGTGACTTCCGGGTGCTGAGCATCCACGATCTTCTTGCTCACTTCCTGGCGTGGCAGAAATCGCATTCCCGGGCATCCTTTCCGGGGGCATTTCTTCGGATATTCAAATACGCTCGGTTCGACTTTTGGTAGAATTAGGTTGAGGCGCATGCACGTGTGCCTCTCTGTTTGTTGGTTGGGGGGCGGTCTGCTAGCTGCCCCTCAACCATTTAACCACGTTTCTACCAACTTTGGAACGATCACCGGTTTTTGTGATCGTTCCAAAATTGGTAGAGTTTTTGGGCAGCGGATAATTTCTCCCACTTTAGGGCGAAATTTGCGCAATTTATGCAAACGGGCAACGAAGAAAGCGTAGATTTTGTGTGGCTTCGCCCCACTTGTGGAGAGCACGGGTGAAGTTTACCAAATTTGGAACAGTCACGGTTTTTCTATATAGTTGTGATAGAATTGATATCTGATAACACCAAAATCCAATACTGAAAGGAATAAATGAATATGGCAACATTAAGCGTTTGGAAATTCAACACGCCTGAAGGAGCCCAGCAGGCTCTCGCCAAGCTGGAAAGCCTGCAGAAACAGCAGCTCATCACGATCGAGGATGCAGCTACCGTTAGCTGGCCGGAAGGCAAGGACAAACCCAAAACCAAGCAGGCAGTCAACCTGGCTGGCGTCGGCGCGATGCAGGGCGCATTCTGGGGCATGCTGTTCGGTCTACTTTTCTTCGTGCCGTTCTTCGGTCTGGCAGTCGGCGCAGCTATGGGCGCTCTGACGGGAAAATTCGCCGATTATGGGATTGACGACAAGTTTATTAAGGAAGTGCAACAGAAGGTCACCGTCGGTACCTCCGCACTGTTTGTACTTTCCAGCGGTGGCGTACAGGATAAGATCGCGGATGCTTTCAAGGGCACCGAGATGGAGCTGATCCAGTCCAATCTCTCCGCCGAGCAGGAAGCCGAGCTGCGAGCGGCATTCGGCGAGAACGAATAAATTATCTCCTTTTTGGATTTACCAGGGAGCAGCACCTTGATTGGTGCTGCTCCCTGGTGGTTTAATGACCACCAGACTGGCTGGCATCTTGCCCCTGCCTGTGCCGGGATGTATAATTTGTGGAAAACAGAATCAGGAGACCCATTGGATGCGGCGAGGTTGCAGCGTTTAGCCCAACACAACACTTGAGGAGTACGTCGATGCAAATTGAGAAAGTCGCGTATTGCGGCTGGCAGAACTGCTATCGCATGAAGAATGACTTGGTGGAACTGATATTGACAGCAGATGTCGGGCCGCGCATCATCCGCCTCGGATTTTCAGGAGGGGAGAATGAATTCAAGGAATTCGAGTCTGAAGTGGGTCGGATGGGGGGAGATGAATGGCGCAGCTATGGTGGTCATCGACTATGGCATGCGCCAGAGGCTATGCCTCGCAGCTATGCCCCGGATAATTCCCCCATCGAGGTGAAGATCGGTCCTACCGGACTGCACGCCATCCAGCCGGTAGAAGCGCTGACTGGTATCCAGAAGGAGATCGAGATCTCCCTGGACGAGACGCAGGCCCATGCTCGACTGGTGCATCGCTTGCGCAACCTGGGTGTGTGGCCTGTCGAGCTATCTGTCTGGTGCCTGTCGGTGATGGCACCTGGTGGGACAGCGATTCTGCCGCTGCCGCCGCGCGGACCACATCCTGAAAACCTGCTGCCAACCAGCACACTGGTCCTGTGGGCGTACACCGACTTGATGGATGAACGGCTGAAATTAGGACGTGAATATGTGCTGCTGCGGCAGGATCCGAGTAACAGCACCCCGCAGAAGATTGGCGCCAGCGTGCCCGATGGCTGGGTGGCATACGCCCGCGCTGGGCACCTGTTCGTCAAGAAGTTCCAGTATGTCCCGAACGCCGTATATCCGGATATGGGCTGCTGTTTCGAGTCATGGATGAATGACGAGTTCCTGGAACTGGAGACGCTGAGTCCCTTGACCCCGCTCGAGCCCGGTGAAGAGACCGAGTACGTCGAAGATTGGCATCTGCTGGATGGGGTGCCGGTTCCGGAGAGCGAGGCGGATATCGCTGCATCAGTGCTGCCAGCGCTGAACCGGACCCCGGAATGAATATCGAGAAGTGTAGTTGAGTCCACAAAAGCTGCCGATTTCCAGCGGAGGCGGTTTGGTTGGCAGCAACCTGGGCGCAAACACCGTTTTTTGTGATGTCGATCCTCACACCTTAAACCTGGACCCGGATAAGCTGGAAACTTTGATCACGCCCTGGACCAAAGCCATCGTCCCGGTGCACCTGTTCGGGCAGTGCTGTGAAATGGACAAGATCTGTGAGATCGCCCAGCAGAATGGCGTGGCAGTCATCGTGGACTGCGCCCACTATCCCATTGGCAGAAGAAGTGGTCTCCAGGCACGTATGTTTCCGGTCCACCCCAGGCTCACCGACCAAGCAATCGACTACATGGCTGATGCGATCATCGAGCTTGCCAACGACTGAAAGGATGACCGATGCCTACCGTGGGACAGATCACAGACTACTTGAATTCTGAAACTGGGGAGTCTTACTTCGCCAGGCAATACGGTACCTCAGTGCAAATCATCAAGGAGCAGAAGGAGCGGTATCTGGCGCTGGTGGAGGGCTTCGGTGCTGGGTTCCCAGAACAGGCTGAGATGACCATCTTCTCTTCGCCGGGACGCAGTGAAGTTGGAGGCAACCATACCGATCACAACGCAGGCAGGGTGCTTGCGGCCGCGGTAGACCTGGATATTATCGCCGTGGCGGCTGCCAACGATGCTGGTGTGGTGCGGCTGCAGTCACAGGGCTACCCGCCCTCGTTTGTGCGGTTGGATGACCTGGATATTAGGGAGTCCGAAAAATATACCGCCGTCTCCCTGATCCGCGGGGTGTGCGCCCGCTTCCAGCAGCTGGGGTTGGAGCTGGGCGGCTTCGATGCGGTGGCGACCAGCCGGGTGCCGAAGGGTTCCGGGTTAAGCTCATCGGCAGCCTTTGAAGTCCTGATCGCGACCGTCCTGAACCATCTTTACAACCAGGGTCAGCTGGATGCCGTGCTCCTGGCACAGATCGGGCAGTATGCTGAGAACCAGTATTTCGGCAAACCCTGCGGGCTGATGGACCAGACAGCCTGTGCGGTGGGCGGCTTCGTGACCATTGATTTTCAGGATTTCGAGCATCCGGTTGTAGAGAAAGTCGATCTCGATTTTGCTGCCAGCGGCTATTCGATGGTGATCGTAGATACTGCTGGCGACCATGCAGACCTGACGGATGAATACGAGGCCCTGGAAAATGAGATGAAGTCGGTCGCCCGGGCAATGGGGGGGCAGGTGCTACGCGAATACTCGGCGGAGCTGGTGCTGGAGCGGGCAGCTTACTTGCGGGAAAGGGTAAGCGACCGGGCTATCCTGCGGGCAATCCATTTCTACGCCGATGACCAACGCGTGGTGGAGCAGGTAAATGCGCTGAAAGGGGGTGATTTCTCTCAATTCCTGCAGCTGATCATCGATTCTGGCAAGAGCTCGTGGATGTATTTGCAGAACTGCTATTCACCTAGATCTGTCGAGCAGCAAGGGATTTCGATCGCCCTGATGATCAGCGAAGCCGTTCTGCGGGGAGGCGGTGCATGGCGGGTGCATGGTGGGGGTTTTGCGGGGACCATTCAGGCTTTTGTGCCTGACGATCTCCTGAGTATTTACGTCGATCAGATCGAGCAGATCTTTGGCAGAAGTTCCTGCCACGTAGTGCGCGTTCGACCGGACGGGGCGATCAAAATGCCGCTACCCGCTTGACTCTGGTTAGTCTATCTCGACCTGTACCTTCATCCCCCAGCGCAGGCGGGGGTCATTCTCGCGAGTGTTTATTTGCACAGTGTAGTAAACCTCGTCGTCATTTTCGGTGAAGAGCAGGTCGATATGCTCTACCTCTCCTCCCAACGCCAGCTCGGGTATAGCATCAATGGACAGCCTGACCGCCTGACCGGGTTGTATACGAGCGGCTGATGCCTCATCCAGGTCCTCGGTCTCGACTACCCATTGGTCGAGGTCGGCAAGCACCACTGCCGGTCGTCCGGCTGCCAGCCACTCGCCGGGTGTGGCATTCAATTCCACCACCATCCCATCCCTGGGTGCTCGGAGGATAGTTGCTGCCTGTGCAGCTTCGGCAGCCGCCAGACGGGTTCGGGCTGCCTCCTGGCGCGACTGGGCCAGCTGGAGGTCATCCGCACGCGGTCCGTTCAAGAGAGCAGTGTGCTCACTCTGCAGGTGCTGCAGGTTGGCATTGGCTAGCTCCAAGTCAGATTCAGCCAGCGCCAGGTCGATGGCATCCGACCAATCGAACAGGTCCTGGTACTTCTCCTGCGCATCCTGGAAGCGCTGCCCGCGATGTGCGACCTCCGCATTGAGCATTGTGATCTGCAGTTTGAACTGGCGCTGATCAATGAAGCGCCAGTAGATGCTTTTTTTGTTGTCAAATCTCTTTTGAATTTTCTCGAGATCCTGGCGGGCCTTCCCAAGCTGGTTGTCCGCCAGCTGTAGATTGGCGTATGCCTGGTCGAGCTGCCACTGCGGTATGGGCTGTGCCAGACTTGCCAGATGATCTTCCGCTAGTGCCTGTTCACGGATCGCTTCCGCCAGGGCAAGCTCCACCCGGGCAGATTCCAGCCCTGCATGCTTGAACAACTTTTCAAGCTCCTGGTCGGCAAGC
>JAQBDA010000114.1:0-19431 GCA_032124675.1 Chloroflexota bacterium | reverse complement strand
CCAATCATTTGGAGAGGCTGATGGTAGACAATAAAGAGTGAATCTTTCTCCGAAAGCACCATTATTAATCTGACCTGGTCCATCCTTAGCGATAAGACCAATCATATCCAGTTTTTCAACACCTGAGGGGGTCAAAATTGCGACTCTGTCTCCAACTTCAATGTCATTTTCTAGGGCAAAACTTTCTACCAGGACAAAATCGTACGCATCTATCTCAGGGGAGAGAAAGTCTCCTCCGACCAGCGTGTAATCTCGCACTTGATTGTCAACCTCGGGGTCAATTCCAAAAAGAAGCAGCCCACTGACGTTCAATCCCAATAAACCGAGTTCAATTTCGGAGTTCTCGACTTTGGTCGCTAGATCCGTGCGCATCTGAACTGAAGGAACAGCGTGGGCGACGCCAGGTGCAGACGATACTTGTTGCAATTCGCGATCTGTTAGACTTATGCGGCTTGTGTCACTGGAAGTGATTACAAGGTCAGATTTGCCAGATGTAGTATCAAACAGACGGCTGATGGATTCCAATGAAGTCCTGTTTGTAACTTGTATAGCAAAAAAAGCCCCCACACCCAGAACAATGCCAAAAATGCTCAATAAGACGCGTAATGGACGGGTGCGCAATGATCGCAAGGTCAGCAGACGCGCCAGTGACATTACTGCCCTTCCAACTCCAGGTTCTCCAGGGCATCAATCACTACTTTTAAGCGTTCGGAAACTGATGACTCCGCACCCAGGTGAATTTCATGGGTAATCTTGCCGTCACTTAGGAAAACAATCCGGTCGGAGTAGATTGCAGCTCTCGGATCGTGAGTGACGGCTACAATGGCCTGGTTGAGTTGTTCACAAGAGCGCCGCAGTAATTCCATAATCGCCTTGCCAGTCTTTGAATCAAGATTCCCCGTTGGCTCATCGGCAAGTACAATAGCAGGTTCGGTCACGAGGGCGCGAGCCAGTGCCACTCGCTGTTGCTCGCCTCCGGAAAGCTGATCAGGTTTGTGGTGGCGGCGATCGGTCAGCCCAACTAAATCTAATAGTTCATCGATGCGCTCCTGGTAGACGCGTTTCTTTTTCCCATCGATAATCAAAGGTAATGCAATGTTTTCTTCCGCAGTCAAAGTGGGAAGGAGGTTGAAAAACTGAAATACAAAACCGACATTATGACGCCTGATCAAAGTAACCTTATTATCACTCAATCCAGAAAGTTGCTGATCAGCAAGGGTCACTTCACCTTTTGATGGTTGGTCTAAACCCCCAAGCAAGTGCAGGAGAGTCGATTTGCCACTCCCTGAAGGCCCCATAATTGCGACAAATTCCCCCTCTTCAACCGTGAAATTCACACCATCCAGTGCGTTAACACGATGCCCCCCGATCTCGTAGTACTTGCGTAGGCTATTTGACTTTAGAACAGTCATCCTGAATTATCCATTTCATGGACCATGTTGCTTGTTTTCCAGCCTTTACCCAAGAATATCATCTATACGATCCTACTAGGACTTTGCTTTGTCCCTTCGAAATAGATCATTGATCTTATCAGTTAAATTCTGAAGCGTATTCATGTCATATCGTACGCTGCCATCTTCTTGAATCACTTCCAAAGAACGGACGTCTCGTAATGCTTCAAGCTTCCCCTCTTTTTCCAGGCGAACATACTGTTTAATTTCAGGGATCATGCTGAACCAGTATATGAAATTCATCAGGATCGCATAAACTACCAGAATCCAATCCCGGGTTGTGAATATGATCCAGGGAATCATCAGCACGATGCCGCCACCGGTGATAATGAGCATATTCCGTTTAGGATATCCGATTATAAAACCGAGGATATTGGTAACGATGGTGCCTAACCAGTCCAGCACAATGAAGCTCCCGATAATCGACGACAAACCGCGCCCCCCTTTGAACCTGTTAAAGATGGGCCAGTTATGCCCGATCACAGCCATGAACGAAGCAATTAAGTAATACGGCTGATCAGGCTGCCAGAGCTTGAATGCCAACATTGGAATGGCTGCCTTGAGCATATCCAATAGGGCCACCAAGCCGCCATACTTGCCGCCATACTGCAAACGAACCGTGGTGGCACTCACCACATCCGATTCAAGAAAATCATTTTCGTAACCAGGGAGGCTAACTTTTATTTTTCCAATTTTACGGTCAGGATCAGCCAGATGGGCTACAATCCTGGCGTAAGAGACCGAACCCGATAGATAGCCAACTAAAGTAGCAAACCCGAAGATCAGAGGATCCATTTGCATTAGCCATCCTTTCCAAAATTGCCCATCTGCTGGTCAATCTTTTCTTTGATAGCCTGGATGACGATTGGGTCCTCGTTCCAGGCACCAAGGTTTATTAAAGGATATCCATCTGGAACGTTTGCTTCATGAACAAGGGCAGGAATATCGTACTGGCTGTGGATTGCATCTGCGCTGATCGCTGCAGCAAAGTAAAGCATCTTCTCCACCCCATTTTTAAAAAACTCTTCTATCTTGTCGGCAGGCTTAGGTTCTTTGAATGACATCCATGCCATACTCATATTTTTCTCCAGATACCCATTATCAGCCAATAATTGAAGGACGTGCTTCCGGAAGCCAATCTCCTGCTCCGTCTCAGTGGGCCATTCCGCGTCCCACTCATCCGGTTGTCCATGCCCAACCAGAAGCACCCCTACCTTACTTTTATCAGTCTCACCAATATTGGCATCCACCCGGGCTAAAAACATACTTAGTAGAGTGGTTGAATCATACATGGGTCCAGTAAACAACACTGGCACACCATATTCCTTCTCGATGTTCAACCCCTTAATTAAATTCTCTCCCTCTGCAGTGTGGTTTGAAATCGTCAGAAATATCTCACTGACCACGATCCTGCTGGCCCCATCATTCAATGCTTCAATCGCTGCGGCATCAGGTCTGGGATTATCATCTAAAAAGCTGATATAAAATTTTGTTGTGCTGTCCCCTTCTGCCCGATATGCCTCTTCAAGGCTCTGGATCATCTGAAGATGCATCTGCCGATGATTGCTTTTACCGACTTCTAGGTATTTATTTCGTAACTGGTAAATGAAGATTGGCTTTGCGACCAGCGGTACAAAAGGGATTTCCTGCTCTTCAAACTCATTAAACTGGTTGATCCAGCCAATAGGATCATACGTTTCAGGTTCTCCATGTGTGAAGTATACGACTGCAGTATGTCCGAGTCCCGGATCATCTTTTTTACGAGTGATTTCAGGAACGGGTCTTATATCATCCCGATTAAGAAACACCTTTGTCATGCCGACATACCCAATTGCAAAGAATAGCAGTGAAAAAGCGATGCCGATCAACAATTGTCTTCCTTTAAAACCCATCGCCAAAACCACCGCAAGCAGAAACAGCACCAGGCATGCTGCTACCAGGTAAAGACTCATTGTAAGTGGGTGAACTGTAAAATATTGAACCAGCAACACGCCCAACAAAGAGGATAATCCTATGGGGATAAAGTAAATCAGATATCTCATAACGCACTCCTATAGATTCTGTGTGTAGACAAGTTGCGTGCTCTGATATAGTATTGCATCATCCCACTTCAGTCTCATGAATGAATATGTCACCGAGGAATCCATCCACTGTAACTTTCGTATTATCAACCATATTACAAGCGTTGACAACAGAAACCACAGCTGGGATGTTGTATTCGCGCGCAATAATCGAGCTGTGGGAAAGTATGCCTCCCGACTCGGCAATGATAGCCCCAGCTTTGCTGAATAATGGTGTCCATCCCACATCCGAATATGGTATTACGATGACATCTCCTTCCCTAACTTTGTTGAAATCTTGTAAACCACGCACAACTCGGATAGGGCCAGTATAAATCCCTCGCGATGTTGGCGTTCCATGCATTGTTTCCGCTGTGACGGACACAAATGCAGGTGGTTGATCTCCATAGATAACCTCCGGGAGCTCAATATCCCGGTATTCCCGCATCTCAAGTCTCCGTTGGGTAACTTTCCCTACGATTTCATCCTTAAATAATTCCCCAGCAACGATTTGACGAATTTCATCTTCATATAAGTAAAAAATATCTTCGCGATCTATCAGCAGGTCTGCGCGCACAAAATGATCACCTAAGGCCAGGTAATAGTTCCTGAACATCCCATAACCAAAGGTATACACCGAACTAACCCACTCGCGGTAATACCGATACTTTCGCGCCCGCTGGTAGAAAAGCTCCAAAAACCAACGTCTTAGACCTCGTACAGGCAGGTCTTCAAAACCCAACTTTTCTGATTTTTTACTTTCGCTAGTTTGGTAGGACGTGATAAGAGCTAAAATTAAGTCTGGGTCTTCTCGCCATGGGGGGACAGAAAAATCATTACCACTGTCACTAAGGTGACCAAACTGGTCGATCATTTGGCTGACTTGGGCTTGAAACGCACTGATACCAGACAGTACCTGAAACGACTCGTAATCACTATTCTGGATTGATTCTTGGAGCGCTGGATCAAGCATGCTAAATTCCTTACTAAGATGTCCCAATTTGGCATCTGGGGCGTAAACACTTAAGGATGTTAAATCCCTAGTGAGATCGAACTGCTCGAAATCGATAGCATACTTTTTCAATTGGTTCCGTAAGGCTCCGTTGTAAGCATACATCAGAAGGGGTACGACAATATTGTAATATGCAGCGTTTTGTACAATCCGGTAAAGCTGCCCGATTATATCCAACAGTTCCTCTTGGCTTAAGCTCTTGGCCGATCGCTGTGCAATCTCGTGGAATTGAGATTCTATCTCTGGGAAATGCTGATCGATCTTATTAGAAAAAAACCACTTGTCAAGGAGAAGTCGCAAAATTCTGGGGATTAGTTTAACCATCTTGCTGTTCGGTCTGATGGCTTGTCTCTCTTCTGGTGGCTCGACAATGCCCATATTAATTTCCAATGCCTGACGTGGCATACCCAGTCGGTCGAATATATCCCCAAATGTGTTGGTGTCGAAATAGGCCCGGTAATAAAATGAACGTGCTAGGCTATTCGGAACGATATCGTTCTCTCCGATAACCTCAGTCAGCAGTTCAACCCAGGCGCCGTTAACCAGTGGCACATTGACAGACCATACCAGTGGTTTGATCATACCTGGCAGAAATTCCTTGGAGATTTTATTGGAATATATTTTTATATTCTCCAACGCGGTGATTTCCCGCAGCTGTACCCAGTAGATCTCTGCGCCATCATATACCCACTCCAGATCTACATCCTTGCCATACGCCTGGACAATTTGCTCGGTTTGGATGGCAATCTTTTGCACCAGGTCAGCATATATCTCTTTCCCTGGGGGCTGCTTAAGACAAAGCCCCCATTTATAGACCCATCGGAGTGGTGTGATGCCCTTTTGTACCAGCGCTGTTCCTTGACCTTCTACTGCTTCGACAATCGTTTCGTCAAGTCCTGTTACCGGATTTTTGCTGAATACTACGCCAGAGAGCAACGGTGCAACCATTTCCTGAATGATCACAGCCATTTTCGGGATATTTTTTTTGTCCCCCGCCTTTACTTGGTATAACTGCATCCCCTCTAGCTGGCTGGATCTCCAAACCTCTTGGATAGCTTGCAGCACAGAATCGGGACCCCTAGCGTCTAATATAGTTGTGAATTGTCCTGCATACGAATAATCTTGCTGATCTTCGAGATCGGTGGATGATCGGACTGCATATGATTTATCAATCCCGATAATATTGGATATCTCTTCTCGAAGCTGCTCCAACACACGCTCGCCAGTTTCTTGAAAATTGGTGTATGCATCCCAGGTACAGCTGTATGTCAATGGGATATTAAATCCCATATCATAAAGGTTGCGCAGTTTTTTTGCTTTGCTCCCTACGGAATATGGAAGAGATCCTTGTGTTAAGTTGTAGATATATTGCTTTCTCATTGGTTGGGTCTTCAGTGAATATTGTTATCTTTCACCGCACTGAGTAAGTGTCTCGGATGTCTTTCCGTCAATGGTTTGTATACAACTTGGATTCAAATTGAGCCAGTCTAGCCCATTCCAGCCGTGGTGGCAAATGCCGTTTTCACACCTGTCGAGCAGCAGTTGCGCCGCCTACCGCCGAAGATCAGCTGAGTTTACTGTTGTTCTGTAAAGAAATCCAGCTTATCAACCAGACTTCATTGGAAAATGGAACCCTAGCAGCCCCTCATTTTTCAGGGGATGGGGGTCTCAAGATCAATAAAGATGTCCTGGCCTTGTAATCGTCATACTCTGCCTGTCCACCCCACTTTTCGTCAGCTCTAGCTTCAAGCATGGGTACCCCACTGATACGGGTAAGTAAGATTGTCACAAAGACAGGAGAAATCAGCGTCAACAATTGCCATCCACTGAGGACAGGTATGGCGATGATGACCACACCGATCCACAAGAGAATTTCACCAAAATAATTGGGATGGCGTGACCAAGACCATAGACCCACATTGATGAACTTATCCGCGTTCTCCGGGTCCGCGCGGAACATGCTTTTTTGTCTGTCGGCGATCACCTCTATACCAAAACCAACTAACCACACAAGAAAACCAACCAGGGCAAAGATGCCTATATCGAGCCTTGTAGCCGAAGTTATCGCTGCCAATGCAGCCGCAATTGTGAAGGAAACCCACAAACCTTGCAGTGTCCAGGCGAGCAAGAAGCGGGCAAAAGACGGCTTGATATCTCGAAATCGTCGGTCTTCCCCCGCGGCTCGCACCCGCCTGAATAGAAATGTACCTAGTCGAACAGCCCAAATGGAAACGATCCCTAGAAGCAACCATGTCCTTGCATCGACCACGGGATTTAGCAAGGCGGCAATCCATATGACGGTGAGATAGGTGATACTTCCTGCAAGGTCGTAAAACTTTTCTGTTTGCCTGATGTAGGCAGGTATGAACCCAATCCATTGAATAATAAATGCCAAAGCCACACAGAAGGCGAAGATGGGGACTCCATTGACGGTGTAACCACCCTGGCTGCCTGCCCAAGCAACAACTGCAGCAATTAGCAAGACGATGGCTATTGCGATGAAGGTCCTGATTTCTCTACTATCCACGAGCTTACTCCTCTTGTTTATTTATTTTTCTATCCGAGTGACCGCTGCCAACTTAGAAACCACGGTTTTGCCCCTGCCAGGGTGGTTCAGAACCAGCTTTAAATTCCTCCACACTTGGCCCTCCTAAGCTTTCCAAGCGCCACACGCCATACAGGTAGCTGATAATCAACAACGAGATGATAGCTGGCCAGCCTGAAATCAACTGGAACAGACCAAGGACCCCTGCTGCCTGATCCTGGAATAGACCGAATTGTAACAATGTTCGCAAGGTAAAGAAGAGAGCCCATGCCAGGGTGACCTCGCTGTAAGCGGGGCACACTTTCGGATGCCAATACCAGTCTAACGGCCAGCGGCGGGTGATGAAGCTCGTCCAGGCCACCAGCGGACGCCGCAGGGCGACACTCACCAGGCAGAGCAAAGATGTAAACACACCTGTTACGATACCGGGAAGGAAATATCCCTCGGCACTGCCCACAAAACGGGCGACAATTACAGCTGATAAAACACCCCCCATGCCTCCGAGCGCATAGCGTAGGGGCTGTCTTCGCGCTAGTCGAAAACCAACAAAAAGCAGTGCGATACCCAGTGATCCCCAAAGAGCTGTCTGGAAACCGAAAATTGTGTTCACTATGAGGAAGATGAGCGGCGGTAGCAGCGAATCAGCCCAGCGTACACGACCGGAAAATACAGTTTGCAATTCCTCCCGTATTTCATCAAAACGGTTTCTAGCCTGACTACGCTCACCCATCGATTTCATCAATCTTATATCCCATCCAAAATCGCCGCCAATCTCCTCCACTGGTCTGCAAGGCGATGAATGTATATAACGATCCAGTGAAGAAGCCCAACACCATCATCAAGACGACCCAGATGATGGAGCGAATGACAGATTTCTCCCGGTAAATGATCCAACCGGAAAATAAGATAAAGCCGACATAAAGATCGATGATAGAAACGATCCCCCAGGGATTAGAGAGCAGAGCGGCCCCATCCTCCCTGAAATCACCAACGGTGAAACCGTAGATTAGCGCCGCCGTCATTGCCAGCAAGCCAAGCAACGATATGGATTTTGCTGCTTTCATAATAAACTCCAGATGATTCTTTCTGCCTGGATCACTAACAGTGGTTACAGGATCAGAATTAGACCGAGAATTACCTCGGCAGCCACACTGATGATATTCGAACGAACGACAGATTTGTCAACAAACATTGAGATAGTTCTTATCACACCCACAACAATATAAGCGATACCTAAAGTCTGGTATGCTGCTGGATCATTTAGGATCAATACAGCGGCACCAAGCCCAATAAAGAATCCGCCTAGAATGGCCCGTATCTCAGTCACACCTCTTCCACCGTCTACATCTAGACCTGTAAATCCGCGTACCCGTAACGGCCAAAACAGTGAAACCATCCCGGTCAGGATTGTGGCGATTGCCGCTAATATTTTGAGAATTTCTAAGATTGTCATCGTATTCACGGATTGGTTGAATTCTGGTTGATATGTGCCAGGAATTCGGCACGAGTTTTATCATTTTCTCGGAATAAGCCCAGCATTCTGCTGGTCGTCATCGTGGTATTGGCCTTCTTCACGCCGCGCATCTTGGCACACATGTGAGCGCCTTCCACCACAACGGCTACACCTTGGGGCTGCAGAGCATCCTGAATAAAATCGGCAATCTGTGAGGTCATTTGCTCCTGGATCTGCAGGCGCCTTGCGAACATATCGACAATGCGCGGTATCTTACTCAATCCGACAACTTTTCCGTCCGGTATGTACGCAACGTGGGCGCGACCATAAAATGGGAGCATATGGTGTTCGCACATGCTGTAGAAATCTATATCCTTGACGACGACCATCTCATCATAGTCAACGGTGAAGATGGCTGCATTGATGAGCTTGACCGGATCGACATTATATCCAGATGTCAGTTCGCCGAACATGCGAGCAACGCGATTTGGGGTCTTTAAAAGGCTCTCACGTTGTGGATTTTCACCGATATTGCTGAGAATGTTATGTACGGCAACTTCGATGTTGGCATGATTGAGGAAGCTGGGCTGATTACCTAGATTTTGAATCTGTTTATCAGCTTGCTCCTCGGTTAGAATCTCTGAAAAACTTACCAGCGTCATTTTTATTCACCACTCAAAGCAGATTACTTAGACGACTTTCCCGCGGCAATGCAGGCAAAACCAATCACCCCAGGGCCGATATGTGCCCCGATCACAGGTGTAACATCCACCGATAAGGGAGCTTCCTCATCCGGAAAGAGATGCCTCGCCTGTTTATATAGCTCCTGAGCCGCCTCGGGTGCGTTCGTGTGTACGAGCGCCATTCTTTCAACAGCCCCCAAATCGGTTACCAGTTGGATCAAGCGTTGGGTAGCGCGTTCACGAGTGCGCACCCTTTCACCGGTCGGTTCTCCGGCGTGCATCTTGAGCAACGGCTTGATTTGCAAAAAGGTTCCCAAGCGGGCGACCACCGTATTCATGCGACCGCTGCGTTCCAGGAATTCAAAGGTATCCAGGGCAGCGAACACATACGTGCGGCTGGTCTGCTCCTCTAGCAAAGTAATAATCTCCTCCATGGATCGGCCTTCCGCGGCGGCTTTGGCTGCTTCGAGAACCAGGAAACCAGTACCCAGGCTGAGCTGTTGAGAATCAAACACAGTCACCGGGATGGAGGATGTCTCCTTGGCAGCGGCTCTTGCCACGTCAATAGTAGCACTGAGGCTGATTGATACATGGATCGACAACACTTGCGACGCACCTTCCTCTGCCAGCTTATCATAGACCTTTCGGAAGGTGTCGATACCAGGGGTGGCGGTAGTTGGAAACGGTTCGTAGTCAGCCAGCCCTTCATAGAATTCCTGGCGGCTGATTTCAATGCCATCCAGGTAGCCGCGCTCGCCGATGTTGATATACAACGGAACCACGGTGATCCCATATTGGGCAACGATCTCATCGGGCAGGTCACATGTGCTGTCTGTAACAACTTTTATCGTCATACCTCACTCCTTGAACATACAAAGGAATACCATCCGCTGGATATATTACCATGATGTTAATGTTTTGTCAAGTATTTATCTATATATTGTCGAGGTAGACGTGGTGCTCAGTCCTGATATCCTTGACGAGTACCGAGGCTGAACAATTTTAGCTCCCAGATCTCAACCGATCGTATTTGCCTCAAGCATTAATTAATGCTTCTTTGCGCCGGTTCTTGCTAATCACTGCTACGACCAATATCACCAGGATCAGCCCGGCTCCAACCCAGGCCGAAGCGGCGACAATAGGCGTGTTGGCATGCTCTACGGCTATGCCTGCATATGCCCAAACAAGGACCATGGCATAGACGATATCGGCGCGCGTGAGGCTCATTACCGCTGAGATAACAACACCAGCCGCTAGCATAATCACTGCCCAGATCTCCGGGCTGATCCCCCATCCATTCCAGCCGAGATAATACAAGAGCTGGGTGGCATTAGCAATAGTTGCTACGGTGATCCAACCCAGGTAAATGCTGAAGGGGATATGAACGCTCCACTTCTCACCAGCAGAAACCTTAACCCGACCGATGTCCAACCGCAGGTAGATCGCAATTAGCGACAAGAGCAGGGCGAGCATAGCCACCAGCGTAAAAAGGAACACCTCATAGTGCCAAAGGAACAACCAGGTGATATTTGCCAGGCAATTGAATACAAATATATAGCCGACACTGCGCAGGCGCGGGTTTTCCTTCTGGGCTGGCAGGGCCTGGAATATCGCGAAAGCGATAAGGCCAAGGTAAATCAGCGACCATATCGAAAATACGTATCCGGCAGGGACGAAGTAAATATCAAAACGGTCGGATATTTCGCCTGTATTAAGGCCGTTCAGCGGCAACGTATTGGCGAATATGTTGATTGCGATTACTGCAACCACGGCAAGTATGACAATTAACTGTCTGAGTGTGTCTTTGTTCATGTTTGCTCCTCATTTGTATTTTGGAATCATGTTTTTGGGTAGAAACTTGTATCTACAATAACCCATTTGTCCGCTAAAAGTATCGGTTATCATTAATTAATAAAAAGTGGAGCAGCTTATAATAACTGCTCCACTTTCGCACCCAGGCTCATTTAGCTACCAGAAAGATATAAACCCTGGTGCGCAACGAAGGAGGCGAGATTCCTGATTCCACCATTAGGGAACCAGCACCGCATCAATGACGTGGATTACGCCATTAGAAGCCTCGAGGTCGGGAAAGATGACCTGAGCATTCCTGATCTTTACGCTATTCTCATCGATCATCACATTCACATTTTCGCTCGACAGGGTTTCCACTTCCTGGCCATCGAGATCGATGACCTGCGCAGCCATCACCTTGCCGTCGACTACATGGAAAAGCAAGACTTTAGTCAGCGCCTCTGTGTCAGCGAGCAGACCTTCTACGGTGCCATCGGGCAGGGCAGCAAAGGCCTCGTCAGTTGGTGCAAAGACGGTGAAGGGCCCTTCTGCTTGTAACGCTTCGACCAGGCCGGCAGCTTCCAGAGCAGCGACCAGTGTGGTGAAGCGACCGTCTTCAACAGCGATGTCGACAATGCTGCTTGTCTCAGGCAGGAGGACGCTGTCTATCACATGGATAACACCGTTAGCAGCCGTTATATCGGCAGCAACCACTTGGGCCCCGTCAGCCATAACCGTCTCGCCATCGATCATGATGTCAATATATTGACCAAGCAGGGTTTCAACCTTCTGTCCGTCCAGCACGACGACGTCAGCAGCCATAGCTTTACCCTCTACGACGTGGTAGAGCAGCACATCAGTCAGCACCTCAGGATCAGCTAAAAGAGCTTCCAGTGCACCCTCAGGCAATGCTTCGAAAGCCTCATTCGTGGGGGCAAAGACGGTGAAGGGGCCTTCACCCTGCAATGCCTCAACCAGACCGGCGGCTTCCAGGGCGGTCACAAGCGTGGAGAAGTTCTCGTCGGATAGAGCGATGTCGACGATTGTCTGATCCATATTTTCCATCTTATCCTCAGCCATGTCTTCTTCAACAGCCATCTCATCAGCTGGCGGCAGGATTACAGCATCGATAACGTGGATAACACCGTTCGATCCCACGATATCGGGGATAATCACTTTAGATCCATTAATCATCACATTGCTACCATCGAGCATGATTTTGAAATTCTCGCCAGAGAGAGAGGCGACTTCCTGCCCGTCGAGGCCAACCACATCGGCGGCTTTCACCGCGCCGCTGATCACATGGTACAGCAGCACGCTGCTGAGTGCTTCAGTATCGGCTAAGAGACCTTCCAGTGCACCTTCGGGGAGAGCAGCAAAGGCATCGTCGGTGGGGGCAAAAACAGTGAAGGGACCATCACCCTGCAGTGTCTCGACCAGACCGGCTGCCTCGAGGGCAGTCACCAGGGTGGTGAAGCGACCGTCTTCGACAGCAATATCAACGATCGATGGAGCAGCAGCGGCGGGCTCTTCCATGGGCTCCTCTGTTATCATGGGTGTAGGGGGAGCTTGGGTGGGTGCCGGTGTGGATTGAACGCCACATGCGGCTAACAACAAAGACAGAACAATAAACAGTGATAGGTATGTAAACTTCTTCATGATATTCTCCTTTTTGGAATCTTGATATTGTTTATGTATTGTACATATTTTTTCGATATTGTCAAGGTTTTGTATAGTCTGTTTTGGTTAGAATTTTCTAATCCAAGAGACTGGCGTCTCGCCAGATGTGCTCATTCAAGCAGAGCCGTATAGCCTGAAATCCAAAGGAATTTCTTTAATATGCATCACCCAGCCTTCTCGCCAGGCATCAGCACCTAAGCGTTAATGGCATAACAGCTTTGATAACGGCTTGATGCCCGAATGTGAAAAAACTAGCCCATCTAAAAAAAGGTAAAGTGCGCCAAGTTATTATGTATTATTTATTGACAATACCTTGACAAATTCGTTTAATTGAATTATATCTAGGTGATAACGAAACAATTTTTCAACAGAAACATGGATAAAAATGGAGACGATATTGACTACGCCAAGTAGTGCTCCAGCCTACAATCTAAAAGTCGTCATGCGGGAGACCGGCATCAAGGCTGATACCCTGCGCGCCTGGGAAAGACGTTATGGGTTACCGGTGCCGGAACGGACTGCCGGTGGGCATCGCCTGTATTCCCAATTCGACATCGAAACCATCAAATGGCTTCAGGCCCGTCAAGCAGAGGGTATGAGGATCAACCGGGCGGTTGATCTCTGGCGAAGCATGCAGGAATCAGGACAGGAACCTCTCCTTGCCCTGTCGATAGTCGATGTTGAAACGCCAGTTGCAACTGCTGGATTAATCTCCGGTCAGACCTTGGATGAAATGAAAGAGAACTGGATTGCTGCCTGCATGGCATTTGATGAACTAAGTGCAGATAATATACTTGCACAAGCATTTGCGCGCTACCCTCTGGAGACGGTCTGTTTAGAAATCCTGCGCAAAGGATTATCGGAGATCGGCAACCTGTGGTATGCAGGCGCGAGCACAGTACAGCAAGAGCATTTTGCCTCCTCACTGGCTATTCGGAAGCTGCATGCGTTATTAGCCGCTGCGCCAGCACCCACCCGCAAGGACAGGATTCTCATAGGATGCCCACCAGGTGAGGATCATATCTTTTCACCACTTATGTTGACATTATTTTTGCGCTACCGTGGTTACGATGTGGTCTACCTCGGTGCAAATGTGCCAATTGAACAGATGGGAAAGACCATAGCATCAATTCGGCCTGCGCTGGTTGTCTATACAGCCCAACAGCTCACTACTGCAGCCAGGTTATATGAAGTTGCACAGTCCTTACAGGATCATCAAGTGGTACTTGGTTATGGCGGTTTGATCTTCAATCTATTGCCTGGACTACGCGAACGCATCCGCGGTCATTTCCTGGGTGAGTCACTCGAGCACGCTGTACAGGAAATCGAACGACTTATGATAGATCAACCTGCACCCTTAGAGGTGGCAGGTGCATCTGATGTTTATCAAATTGCACAGACTCAATTTAATGAAAAACAATCGCTGATCGAAGCGTATTTATGGGAAGAATTACAAAACAATGGTATGCAGGAACAACACCTGGAAGTTGCCAATAAGTTCCTCGCGAATGATATACGGGCAGGTTTAATCCTGGGCGATATGGAATTCTTGAACGTTGAGACAGATTGGCTCAAGAGCTTGTTGGAAAGCCATAACATCCCAGGTGATTTGCTCCCACATTACTTAACCTTCTATAAACAGGCATTAGAAGCAAATATCAGCGGAGCAGGTTGGCCGATAATTAACTGGCTCGATCAAACAATATCTGAGCATAACGTTTAGGTAGAAAAACAAGTATCGGGTTTCGAGTTCAAAGTGCCCGATTAGGAAGATTCATTGAGAAATTTGTATAACAATGAAACATTACTCGCACAACTTTCTTGTGCAGGCTCCACTGGTGCGCGTGGCCAAATTTCATAGTGACACAAGTGCGTTGAAATACTTGACGCCGCCTCCATTGGTTGTCAGGTTCAATGAGATGCAGCCCCACGCTGAGGGTTCTACCGCCGATTTCACCATTTGGTTTGGGCCTCTCCCCGTCCGCTGGATCGCTCGCCACTCCGACGTAAATCCCGCTGCTGGTTTCACAGATACCCAGGTGGCTGGTCCATTTGAAACCTGGATTCATCGCCACAGCTTTGTAGCCTTGGATGAAAACTGCACAATAATTCGGGATACTATCCAGGCACAACCCAGCCAACACCCGTTTTGGGGGTTAATCAGCCGTATGATGTGGCTCAGCTTGCCACTCTTATTCGCTTACCGTGCCTGGCGCACACGCAGGGTTTTAGAGAGATGAAAAGGGTTGTTATCATCGGGGCAGGGTTTGGGGGACTGGCAGCTGCTGAAGAGCTGTCCCGCGCTGGGGTGCAGGTCAGTGTGCTAGAAGCCCATGTGTTCCCGGGAGGCTGCGCCAGCACATTTTATCATCAGGGTTTCCGTTTCGATGCTGGAGCAACGTTGGTAGGTGGTTTTGCCCCTGGAGCAGTCTTGGATCTGATCGCCCGTCGATTTGACCTTGAATGGGGTGCCCACCAGGCAGAACGGGCTATGGTCATTCATATGCCAGGGGGACAACCGATAACACGCTGGACGGATCAGGAACGCTGGAAAAAAGAAAGGTTAGACATTTTTGGACCAGAAGCAGAGTCATTCTGGCGATGGCAGGAAAACACAGCGGATGCCTTATGGGAATTTGCCTTGCAGCTGCCTCCCTGGCCACCACACTCGATCGGTGACCTGGCATCATTAGCACAGAAGGCCTACAAATGGACGAATGGGCGAAGCAAACAAGGCCAACTAAAGCAATTATTATCTTCAGCCCCGGATGCATTCAGGCCAGTGAGAGTGCACATCCCCGACTCTTTGGATCGGCTGCGGCTTTTTACTGATGCACAGTTGTTAATATCGGCTCAGGCAACCAGCCGTTCAGCAAATGCATTATACGGCGCGGCGGCTTTGGACCTGGCTCGCCAGGGTGTAGGGCATGTCCCGAATGGTATTGGTGGGATGGCAGATATTCTCGTCCAGACTGTCCGTCGTTATGGGGGACATGTGCACTTTCGTCAGCAGGTCACACAGATCAAACGCTTGGCTGATGGCACGTTCAGCATCTATACCAAACAGAAAGAGACCTTCCCAGCAGATATCGTCATCTTCAACTTGCCACCCTGGAACATCCTGCCCTTGATCGAATTTACACCTCCGGCAAAATTGGAGCGGTTAGGGCGCTTACCCATTGATAGCTGGGGAGCTTTTATGGTCTATGTCGGCCTGGATGCAAGCGCTATCCCTGATAATTTCGCATTGCATCATCAGGTGATCGTCGACGAACCATTAGGGGAAGGGAATAGTATTTTCTTGTCGCTCAGCCCTGGCTGGGATAAAGTCCGAGCACCAGCCGGTAAGCGGGCGATCACGATCAGCACGCATACAAATTTAGATCGATGGTGGAAACTTTTCGAACACGATCGGGCTGCTTATGAGGCACAAAAAGCAGATTTCGCGCAGACCATCCTTGAGACGGCGGAGAGAGTTTTGCCTGGTCTGCGAGATTCAGCCGCGTTGATCTTGCCCGGCACGCCGGTTACCTTTCAGCGCTTCACCCGGCGGGTGAATGGCTGGGTGGGCGGGTTCCCTCAGACGAACCTGTTTAGATCATGGAGCCCGCGTCTGGCGCCGAAACTTTGGCTGGTTGGAGACACAATATTCCCGGGGCAATCCGTACCGGCGGTCTTGCTGGGCGGATTACGTGTGGCTAAAGCTCTGGTTGCTGAGACCGAGCGGGCAGGGACAGCATATAGGATGCATATTGCTAGTAGGTATAGAGACCAATGGATAGAGCCATCTGGTGGATTCGGCGAGACTTGAGATTAAGTGATAACCAGGCGCTCAATGCGGCCATATCGCAGGGGCGTCAGGTCATCCCGGTCTTCGTCGACGATCCATTTTTCAAAGACTCACCCAATGTTAGCCCAAGACGGGTTGCTTTTTTATGGGACGGTTTGCGAAAACTAGATGCGAACCTGAGGGCAAAAGGCAGCTATCTGATAATCCGTTCTGGATCACCACTCCAAGTACTTACAAATTTAGTGAAGGAAACAGGTGTAGAACTAATCTACGCCGTAGACGACTACTCCCCATATGCCCGGCGAAGAGATAGGGCCGTCGCCGAAATATTAAATCTTATACTGGTAGGTGGTCCGAGCTCAAGCCACCCTAACTCTGTGCTGAAGCAAGATAGCAGCCCATACACAGTTTTCACACCTTATATGCGTGCCTGGAAAGCAGTAAACATGGTTGGTGAATTATCTTTGTTGCCCTCACCGGCAGAAATTAGCACACCAGCCGGGCTGATGAACGAGTCCTTCTTGGACAACCTGTCATTGACAAGTGAATCCGGTTTTGAAGCGGGTGAAAGTGAAGCCCAACGGCGGTTAAGGCTGTTTATGGGTGGTAAGAACCCTTCCAGCTTCCGATATGCAAAACAGCGGGACCGCATGGACTTGAATGGCACCTCGCAGCTATCACCTTACTTGCGCTTTGGAATGATATCGCCCCGACAGGTAATCAAAGCGGCCCAAATGCAATCTCAAATGCACCAAATGAAGAAGCGCGCCAAGGTGCTGAGACCTGGCTGAACGAGCTCATCTGGCGGGAGTTTTACATATCCATCCTATATCATTTTCCGGAGGTCTCACGACAAAGCTTCCGTCAGAATTTAAGTCATATCCGCTGGAAGAATGATCGGGGGGAATTTGAGGCCTGGTGCAAGGGTCTTACAGGATATCCGGTCGTGGATGCCGCCATGCGCCAGCTCAATCAAAGCGGGTGGATGCACAACCGTGCGCGAATGATCGCAGCCTCCTTTCTGGTCAAGGACCTGTTGATCGACTGGCGCTGGGGAGAAGGTTGGTTTATGCAGCAGCTTATCGATGGCGATCCAGCTGCTAATAGCGGTGGTTGGCAATGGACTGCCGGCACCGGAACTGATGCTGCCCCCTATTTCCGGATTTTCAACCCAATATTGCAGGGCAAGAAGTTTGACCCTGCAGGTAGCTATATCCGCCGTTGGGTGCCTGAGTTAAGGCAAGTACCAGCAGCTCATATACATACACCTTGGGAAATGACGATTGAGATGCAGCGAAAAAATCGTTGTCGGGTAGGGGAGGACTACCCATTTCCGATAATTGACCACAAATTTGCGCGCCAACGAGTACTAGCTGCGTATAAAAACGCTGAAAAGCATAAATAAATCGAATAACATCAGCGCTTTCACTCCTCTATCATAATAAAATAGCGACTACAGCATTCGTAGTACAAGGGTCCGATACTCACAACACCTTCAATTGTATACAAAATATTGACAATATCTTGACAAACAGAGAATCTTTGGTATAATGGGTTCAAATAATCATTGAATGCAAGAAACCAAGGAATCAACATGATGCCAAAAACAAACCAAATTGCCCCCGATTTCACCCTGGAAGATCACACTGGCCAGCCAGTGAGCCTATCCGACTATCTTTTTCGCAAGAACGTAGTCCTGGTTTTCAACCGCGGCTTCATGTGACCCTACTGCCGCCGGCATATGACGCAGTTGCGCCAAGACTATGACAAGTTCATTGCTCAAGATTCGATCATCTTGGTGGTAGGACCAGAAGGTCAAGCCGATTTTCAGGCACATTGGTCAAAATACGATATGCCCTTCATTGGATTGCCCGACCCTGATCACCGCGTCGCAGACCTATACGGTCAACAGGTTAAGTTACTCAGAGCTGGCCGAATGCCAGCCATGATGGTAATTGATAAGGCCGGAGAGATCCGCTATCAACACTATGCCGATTCAATGCGTGATATCCCACATAACCAGGCAGTATTGGGATTACTGTCTAGATTAAACGAGGAGGAACAAGTTGTCACAAGCAGTGCTATCAGCTAAACCCAAATACCGCATGGATTTGCTCATATTATGGGGTGGCATACTATTCAGCCTGGCCTTTACTGGCTTGATCTGGTGGGCCGGAGGACGCCTGGATGCCATTGAACTCTTACCTGATCAGGGGGTAGCCTGGTATTACTGGAAACTCCCCAATCCAACCATCTGGACGAGAGCGACAGCCTGGGGTTTCTACCTTGCTCATCAACTAAGCATTTGGGGCTTGATCTACTACGCCCAGCGACGAAAGCTAAAATATACCACCAGCTTGCACAAAGTTAATATTGCCGCCCTGGTGGTTAATGCTGCCTTTATCGGGCTACATTTCTTGCAGACACACATCTGGTACGATGGATTAGCACAGGATGTATCCATTTTTAGCTCTCAAGGATCAGTGATTATACTGCTGGTGTGGGTTATGTTGATGGAGAACTCGCGCCGGGGGATGTTCTTTGGCAAGAAAATGCCCATCTCCAAAGAAGTCATTCGTATCGCCCGCAAGTATCACGGGTACTTTTTTGCCTGGGCCACCATCTACACCTTCTGGTATCACCCCATGGTCTCCACAAGCGGGCATCTGATCGGTTTCCTCTACATGTTCTTGCTTCTTCTACAGGGAAGCCTGTTCTTCACCCGCATCCATATCAATAAGTGGTGGATGTTTGTAAATGAATTCGCCGTACTTGTACACGGGACCTTAGTAGCGGTTATGCAAGGCAACGGTATCTGGCCGATGTTTGCCTTCGGCTTTGGGGGAATCTTTATCATCACTCAAATGCACGGGCTGGGGTTATCTCGCCGGGTTAGATGGGCTCTCCTGTTCATATATATCGGAGCGGTTACGTGGGTTTATAGCGATCGAGGATTGGAATATTTG
>JAQBDA010000113.1:0-9949 GCA_032124675.1 Chloroflexota bacterium | reverse complement strand
AAAAAGAAACCACACATCCAGGGGGAAAAATGACCTGCCAACGTATGGTTTCTGTATCACTAATATTTGGCGCCGAAAGCAGCGCGTTGGTAATCGTTACTCAAATATTACCAGCGAAATCCAATTTGTCAAGCGTTTTTGAGCAAGACGAGACCTATGTCCCGCTATGCACGGGACATAAGTCCCTGTCCCAAATGTTCCTCTTTGTAAATCGGCTTACAATTCACCCGTTGCTTTGAAAGAAATGTGGTATATTTTTACAAAGCTATAATATGCAGTTGAGGTTATCAACCCATGAATCCTGACGATTTTCGCTCTCCAGAGGCCGGTAGGGTAATCAAAACCTCGTCCGGCTATCACGCCTTTATTCCTGCACCTTTGCCTCCAGACATCCAGTATGATCCCAACTTGGTGCTGGCGTTGTCTCGCGCTGATACAGCCTTAAGCGAGCTGTCTGGCTTGGGCAGACTCTTGCCGAATCCGCATTTGCTGATAAACCCCTATATGCGCCGGGAGGCGGTGTTGTCCTCTCGCATTGAAGGAACTAAAGCCGACTTATCCGATCTGTGGCTCGACGAAGTTGAGCCCGGTATACAAGATCGCGATGTAGCGGATATCCAGGAAGTACGCAATTACATCACTGCTCTGGAATACGGCATACAGCGGCTGAATGAGCTGCCATTGTCCAAAAGACTGACGCGTGAAATCCATGCCCGATTGATGCAGGGCATGCGCGGCGAGCAATCCACACCAGGTGATTTCCGCCGGACGCAGAATTGGATTGGATCCCCAGGCAGCACTCTGGCCAATGCGCAATACGTACCGCCTCCACCCGAGGAGATGCTGACTGCATTGGATAATTGGGAATCCTTTCTACACGACAGGGAGAGCTTCCCTGATTTGATCCAATGTGCTGTCATGCACGAGCAATTCGAAGCCATTCATCCATTTCTGGACGGGAATGGTCGCGTGGGCAGGCTCCTGATCACCCTGTTCCTGATCGAACGCGGCCGGTTGTCTCAACCGCTTCTCTACCTGTCTCAATATTTCGAGGCCAGCCGCCAGGAATATTACTCCGCGTTGCAGCGAGTGCGCACCGAAGGAGATTGGCCTGGCTGGCTGACGTACTTTCTGGATGGGGTTGTCTTGACTGCTCGCCAGGCTCTCCATCATGCGGATGAGTTGATGAACCTTAGGGAAGCATTCCGCTTGAAGGTGCGAGACAAGCCAAAAGCAGTTGCGCTCCTGGACGAGCTCTTTATCAACCCCTATATTACGGTGGCTCGGGCCGGCGAATTGCTGCAGGTGAGTCACCCTACAGCCAGCCAGGCGATCGAGTACCTGCAACAAAATGGGCTCTTGGAAGAAATAACCGGGCGGTCGTGGGGGCGGGTGTATCTGGCGCGTCCGATCCTGGCTGTGTTGGAACAGCCTACACTCACAGGAAGTCGATGAGATAAAGCCATTAGGTTGGAATGTGTCACCTGAGCAAGTTCACGATTGGCGGGTGGGGTGGCCAGGATATCGGCAAAGCGCGTAAAGCCAATGCGATATTTGAACCTGGACTGGTTCTGCGCCATATGTATGACTTTGGCACCACGTCCGAGACCGATATCAAAGTGGTTGGATTCCGGGAAGGAAAAGCGACCACGAAACATCCAATTGCCTTGCTGGCGCGCAATCGGATGCCAGAATTTGTCTGCCAGGAATGCGGTCAACCGGCGCAATGGCTGTGTATCGAATGTGTTTACGAAGAGGATAATAGCGACTATCTTTGTGACGATCACATGGAAGAACAACCGCATGAGAATTATGGCGAACCGATGACCTTGGTCAACTCTCCACGCACCAGGATGTGCGGTTATGATGGCCCAGCCGAGCCGCCGTATTAACAGGGTGCTCAACAACCATGCTACCGGCCCAGCCGCAAATCCCTATCGATGATTCGACCTGGATCATTTCCGATACCCATTTCTTCCACGAGAACATCGGCCGCTATTGCGATCGTCCGGCAGGCTGGCAGGAGATGATCATCGACAACTGGAACCGCCTAATTCAACCCGAAGAGATTGTCTTCCACGTCGGTGACCTGGCACTGGGCAAGAAGGAAAAGATCGAAGGCTTAGCACCGCTACTCAACGGTCACTTATACCTGATGCGCGGCAACCACGACCGACGCAGCAAAGCTTTTTATCAACAACTGGGTATCACCCTGGTTCCTGATCCGTACCTCATGAATTATCCTTCAGGCTTACAACTGGTCTTCTCGCACCGCCCTATCGTCCCCCTTGAGCCGGGCTTGCTCAACTTACATGGGCATATCCACAACAGTCTGGCTCCCGAGCTGGGAGCACAGCACGTCAACCTGTGTGTGGAAGTCCGAGACTATCAGCCCTGGCGGTTGGGGGAGATTCTGGATCCTTATCTGCCGCCTACTGAATCCCATTTTGAATAGCCGGCGTTCAGGGCTTAATTTATCGCTTCGATAATGCTGCTGGTGTTTACTACACAAAACAGTTTTTCCACCCACGATAATTGTGTACACAATTGTCATTATTTACTTTCTGTGCACATTATGCTATACTGATTCTGCTTAGAATGGAGGTGCAGTATGACCATAGTTATTGGTGCGCGTGAGGCTCGCCGG
Organism: Chloroflexota bacterium; assembly: GCA_032124675.1. Classification (GTDB taxonomy): domain Bacteria; phylum Chloroflexota; class Anaerolineae; order Anaerolineales; family UBA4823; genus JAQBDA01. The sequence continues at coordinate 7,302 of JAQBDA010000113.1, read as the reverse complement.
CGGTTTGCTGACCTGCTGGGCCGGGTGGGCTATGGTGGTGAGGTTGCCATCGTTGAGCGGTCTGGCAAGCCGATGGTGGCGCTCATCCCCGTACAAGTCTATGAACAGTTGGTCGCTGAGCGTGAGGCGCGTTTCCAGGTGTTGGATCGCCTGCGCAGCAAGCTGCCGGAGATCCCAGAGGAAGAGGTTGAGAACGACGTCAGTCAAGCTATTGATGTTGTGAGGAAGTCAGCGTATAAAGAGCAGGCAGAGTCTGATTAGCCACCATGCTGCGCGTCGTGATCGACACGAATGTGATTGTCAGCGGCATCTTGAGCCGTAAAGGAGCGCCGGCTGAAGTATTGAACGCCTGGCGCGAGCGGCGGTTTCTGTTGCTCAGTTCCTCTGCTAACATTGCCGAAGTGCGGGCCGTCATGCAATATCCGCGCATCCATAAAAAATATCATCTCAGCGATGATGATATTGAACAGACGATTACACTCTTGGAACATGACTCGCTGTTGGTAGCAGGAGACGCCGATGTCACCGGAAGTGTCCCGGATGATCCACAGGATGAGATGTTTCTGGCTTGCGCTTTGGACGGGCAGGCGGACGTCGTCGTGAGCGGTGACCATCACCTGCTAGATTTAGGTGTCTTTCGGGATATTCCGATTATCACTGCCCGCCAATTTCTGGATCAGCTAAACCAGGAGTGACCTCGCATGGTTATGGGGTAAAATAAACCCAATCGCTGTCTTTTGCTGAGTCATTGTGAAGCAAATCCATTGGTTGCAGGTCCGAGCCCTGCCGCGCTCACTCTATTTCCACTTTTGCCCCTGAAAAGGGCGTAAAACGAGTGATTTCTCCCACTAAGGCCTGCCAGATCGCGGGTTTTTGTGTTTAATCCCCTACTATTACCGTTTTTCGGGTATGCCAGAAAATCGGGTTCAGAATTTATTGCCAATGTTCGTGTTTTTGTTCGAGCCAGTCAACAAGGGTTAACGGTACACCAAAAGCCTTGTCAAGGATATACGATGATGATCGGACGGCACTATCGTCCTTGAAAAGGCTCTGGGGAACTGTACCAGAAGGGACTGCTCGGTATGCCTCAAGTAATCCCAATGTTTAACTTAGCTGAACTTCAGGGGCAGACGGCGCAAGCGCTGACCCGTGGCAGCAAAAACCGCATTCGCCACAGCGGCTGGAATGGGACCAATCGGCGGTTCACCCATACCCGAAGGCGTTGAGCGGCTGTTGAGCACCACAACATCGATATCCGGAGCGTCGGCATTACGCAGCAGCGGATATTCACTGAAGTTGCTCGCCTTGAATGCACCGTTTTCGATCAGCACCTCCTCCAGCAACGTGGAGCTCAAGCCCATCGTGATCGCGCCCTCCGTCTGGGCTTTGACACTGTCTGGATTGATAGCCATGCCAGGGTCAGCAGCGGCGGTCACTTTGTGAACACGAATCTGACCATTCTCAACGGAGACTTCAGCAATTTCGACGATTATTGTACCAACATCGTAACTCATTGCAAGCCCATGTACGCGCCCAGCTGGCAGGGCTGCTCCCCAGTTTGCCCTTTCAGCAGCCGCTTGCAGGGCACCGCGAATTCTCTGCCCCTTTTCATTATCCGGCAGATGGCGCAGCCGGAACTCCAGCGGGTCCAGACTTGCGGCTGCAGCCAGCTCATCGATGAAACTCTCCACTGCGAAGGTATTGGCCATCAGACCCAGACCGCGCCACCAGCCAGTCTGGACCGGTAATTTCACCAACCAGGCTGTAGTTTGAATATTCTGCACTCCATAATTGATGGTAGCCCCACGATAGGAGCCGAAATCGGCGCCCAGGAGCCTGCCAACTGCACTGGGCAGGAAGGCAAAGGCAACTTCCCCACTGGCTGCCTGGTGCTCTAACGCCAGCACACCCCCATCTTCGGCCAGGCTGCCACGCAGGATATGATGAGTGGGCGGACGAACAAAACCGCTGCGAAAATCTTCCGGGCGGCTCATCGCCACCTGCACCGGTCTGCCCGCTGCCTGAGATAAGAGAGCCGCCTCCACTGCAGCCCGCTCGTCTATCTTGCGCCCGAACCCACCTCCTAGGTAGACGGGATGGATGACAACCTCTTCTTCCTTTCGCCCGACGGCATCAGCAACTGCACCGCGCAAGCGGTTAGCCGCCTGGGTCGAAGCCCAGACTTCCACCTTTTCGATTCGCACATCAGCAACAGCGGCTAGAGGCTCTAAATAGGCGTGGAAAGCCATCGGGGTGCGGTATTCAGCTTCGACCAGCCTGCCGCGAACCAGCGCCTGATCCAGGTTGCCTTCTTTCTGGATCACCACGCCCTGGCCTTTGCCCACCGTGACCATGGCTTCAATTTCCTGCTGCTGCCACAGCCTGCCAGCGTCCCAGTCCAGCTGCATCCGTGCTAGCGCATTATATGCCTGCTCGCGCGACTCGGCCACCACCCCGGCAAAATCCTTATCTGCCACAACCTGCACCACCCCGGGTTGACTTTCGGCCTGACCCGGAGTAGCACTCCGCAACTTACCCTCGATGGTTCCGGGGCGAGCGACAGCACCATACAGCATTCCCGGCACGCGCACATCGAATCCATAAATCGCCTGACCGGTGATCTTCGCATTTAGATCTACGCGCGGCAGCGGCTGACCGATGATACGATACTGGCTGGATGGCTTGAGCGCTGGCGAGGATTCGGGTAGCACCCATTCACCTGCTGACTTAAACAGGTCGCCATAGGTACGCTGCTGGCTGGAATCTGATTTCAAACTGAAAACGCCGTTTTCCAGGTTTAGATTTTCAGGATGGGTATTCAACTGCAGAGCTGCCTCAGCGCGCAGCAGCTCTCTCAGCGTGGCAGCCACTTCCAGCAGCGGAACAAACAAACCAGAAATCGTGTTGCTGGCTGATGTGGCAACCGGATCTGCCAGCCGGTCTGTCGCGGCATGATGCACCCGGACCTGCTCCAGGTCAATTTCAAGCTCCTCCGCTGCAATTTGAGCCAGACCGGTGTGCACACCCTGACCCATCTCGGATTTCGGCAGGTAGAGGTTCACCGTATTGTCTGGCAGGATTTCAAACCAGGCATCCGGAGGGGCATCGAGATTTGAAGGAGGGCCGCCCGACTCTTCCAGAAATTCTGCCAGCCTCAGGCGTAATGGCGGCGTGCCAAGCCTTACCCCGACGTAAAGCCCGGCAGCACCCACACCAAGCATAATCAGGAAATTACGCCTGCTCAGACGCCTTCGTTTTGGTGGGTTGGTCTGTTCGCTCATGCTCTCTCGCTCCCCGTAAGCGCCGCCAGTTCTGCTGCGCGTGACACCGCCTTACGTATGCGATAATAGGTCCCGCACCGGCAGTAAACGTTGTTCATCGCCTGAAGGATTTCCTCCGCATCTGGATTGGGGTTCTGTTCCAATAAGGCTGCGGCAGTCATCATCTGTCCAGACATGCACCAGGAGCACTGCGGCACCTGCTCATCCAGGAAGGCCTGCTGTATCGGGTGCAGCACAGGTTTCCCATTGGCATCTGTTTTCGCCAACCCCTCGATCGTACGCACTTCTTTACCGTTTACGGCGGATAACATGGTGATGCATGCGCGCGTTGGAGTGTTATCCAGATGCACTGTACACGAGCCGCAGAGGCCAATACCACAGCCAAATTTGGTGCCGGTTAAGCCAAGCTCATCTCGCAGCACCCACAACAATATCCTGTCATACTCATCAGCAACCTGATAGGCTTGATTATTTATCATTAATTCCATATCATCTTCTCAATATCATTGATTTCTCGGGTGGTCAGTCACAGCGGGAGCATGCCTTCTTATAACTTGATTTCAGGGTCAAAACATGAAGAATCTTCTGGGAGTGCATCTAGATCCAAAGTGCATATTTGGCGATGCCCAGAATTTGCCAGTCGTCTTCGCGTTCTATTTCATATTTCACTCAAAACTAGACATGCGTTCTGCCCACCCAATCCAAAACTATTCGATAACGCAATCCGGATATTTGCCAGGCGAGACGAATTGGGAACATAGTCTAGATCACAATCCGGATCGGGCGTTTGATTATTAATTGTCGGATGCACAACACCATCTTTTATTGCCATCACACAGGCGATCGCCTCCAGTGAACCCGATGCTCCCATACTGTGACCAATCATACTTTTCGTAGAGCTGATTGGGATTTTATACGCCCCTCGGCCAAAGACTTGTTTGATGGCTTTTGTTTCCGTTAAATCGTTAAGCTTCGTCCCCGTGCCGTGCGCGTTGATGTAATCTACCTGATCGGGATTGATCATCGCATCCTGTAATGCCCAGCGCATGGCTTTTTGCGCACCAAGACCTTCCGCATCCGGCGCGGCGATGTGTGTAGCATCCGAAGATGCCGCATGCCCCAAGACTTCGGCGTAGATACGTCCATCTCGTGCTTGCGCATGCGCTAGTGATTCTAATACCAGCACACCCGCTCCCTCACTCAGTACAAAACCTTCACGGTTTGCGTCGAACGGGCGACTGGCTTTCTCCGGAGCTGCCTGGTTGTTTCTGGCAACCACTGTCATTGCATCAAATGCAGCCAAGACTTCTTTACGGATCATGCAGTCAACGCCGCCGGCAATGACCATGTCAACCTTGCCGTTGCGAATTAAATCCAGTCCAACACCAATAGCCTGCGTACCACTGGCGCAAGCTGTGGATATGGTGGTTAAAGGTCCTGTCGCACTCATTTCGAGACTTATATAATAGCCTGGCATATTTGGCAGCCCATTGATCAACGCTGTGGGGAAGGGTTTGCGCCCACGAAATGTGAAATCATAAGCTGTATCTACCAACATAGCGAATCCGGCATTAACAGTGCCAATTATCACTCCGACCCTATCGCCATCCTTTGCCACATCTTCTTGTTGCAGTCCGGCGTCCTCAAGCGCCATTTGAGCTGCTACGAGTGCAAATTGAGAGGCTCTGGCCATACGTCTAGCAGCCTTGGGGTTAAGATAAGTGCGTGCATCGAAATCGACCTCCCCGGCAATCTTAACCTCCAGTTCCGCTGGATCAAACTGGGTAATTCCTCGAATTCCGGACTCGCCGGCCTTCAAAGCCTCCCAGAAGGAATCCAATGTTCCCAAAGGTGTGAGCGCTCCCATCCCGGTGACTACTACGCGTGGTTGACCCTTCTGTGTTGTTTCCATATCACACCTACTATCTATCTAGAATCGGGTATAAGTACAGTATTCAATTGTGTTCTCTGGCGTAGTGTTGATGCAAGCAACTTCACTGGCAATAGAATACTCTCATTAAAGTTCAAATTTCAAATTCATTCATAATGGATGGCTTCCAAGATGCGGATGCCGACGGCTCGTCTTGCAGGAAATATCGCTGCCAATTGGGAAACCACTAATGAAATGATTACCCCAGCAAGAATCGCGATAAATGGCAGTACATAGGTTACTTTATAGCCTGACATAGCTGTCATAGCCGAGAGAAAGATACGCGTTAGAAGTATGCCAAATACCAGACCCAAAAGACCACCAATCAGGCCCATCAGTCCAGCCTCAGCCAGAATCATAGTCAGCACCTGGCCGCGTGTCAAACCTATGCTACGCAACATGCCAATTTCTTGAGTTCGCTCGATAACATTCATCGTAAGTGTGTTCACAACGCCCATTCCTGCTACTAGCAGAGCAATCAACGCTAACACATCGAATAAACTGTAAGATTGGCGCAATAAAAGCATTGCCCGCCCAATCAGCAGTTGGTTTGATGCAACTGAAAGGTTATGCCGATTTGCCAGCGTATTCTCAATACGTGTTTGGATTTCAGATAACGGAACATTAGGCTCTACCTTTACCAAAATGATATTGGCATCTCCTATATTAAAATATCCCCGCATATCCAACCAATTCCCTTGAATAACCAGACCTTGGTTGAAGAAATCGACCACAACCGCGGCAACCTCAAATGCACGTGGTCCTTTTCTGGTACGTAATGTTATTGTATCCCCTTGATTCAACCCGTATTTTTCAGACAAAACGCTGGATATATATACAGCCTCACCATCCGCTAACCGCTGCAAGGGTATTTTTAGATCTTGCTGACTGTCAGAAAAAACAAAAGAAGTCACGTTCAAATAGGAAGAAAGATCAACAGCCATAAATGTCAACTCCTCGATACTTCCATCTGGTCTTTCCCACTTAACTGGAAAATATCGAATTGGAGTGGCTTCTTGAACGCCAGTAATTGATTTAATATGGCGCCAGACAACATCTTCCATCGGCATCGCTGAGCTTACGACCAAGTCTCCCCCGATATACGCATCAATCCAATTTTCAAGGTCAAAGCGAAACGAATCGGTCATACCGCGAGTTATTAGAATCATGGCAACACCGATCATCAAAGCTGCAACAGTCAGTGTGGTGCGCAGCTTTGAGCGCTGAATATTTCGACCACCTAACTGACCGCTACTACCATAAATCAGGGCGAGAAATGGACGGACTAATCGTTCCCAAATACTTACCGCTATGGGAATGGTCAATGTGGCTCCAAGGAACAATGAAGAAACTGTAATGGTACCCAATCGAAACTGCACATCGTTTGGAAATGGATTCAGGATCAGAATATATGTAGAGAGCAGAAGTAATAATATTCCAAATAACCAGCCAAACCGGAGAAGCCAACTATCGCGTCGGGTACCCCGTACCCTTAGAGCCTCCAATGGCGAGATCCTCCCTGCCTGCCAGGCTGGTATTAGGGCGGCAATTAAGGTCACACTCGCTCCCAATAGAATGCTTGCACCAATAATCTCGGGCGGGGTCTGTAGATTGCCCATACTTTCTTCAAGCACAGAACCCAACAAGTTGGTCAATCCCTGTGCCAAAAGGTAACCAAAGCCGACACCCAAGATCGATCCTATCGATCCAAGTATTATTGCTTCGAGTAACACCTGGCGGGTGATCTGCCCACGTGTCATTCCAACGGTTCGTAAAAACCCCAACTCACGAGTCCGTTCTACAACAGTCATCGAAAAGGCATTGTAGATCAAAAACATACCGACAAAGAGTGCCATACCGCTTAAGAAATTTAAGCCGATCTGATAACCAAATAACATCTGGTTGACTCTTTCCCCCTGAGATGCCGGCGATACAATTGAATATTCATCGCCTAAGCGACTCTGTAAATCTGCCTTAACCCGCTCTATACTCTCCTGATCCCCACCCTCGGAAATGGTAACGATATCGATTTGGTCAAATTCGTTCGAGCGATCTGATAAATATTGCAGCGTCTTGATTGGAACAACTCCG
>JAQBDA010000112.1:0-3351 GCA_032124675.1 Chloroflexota bacterium | reverse complement strand
GGTTCAATATCCGGAAGAAAAACTGCCCCGTGCCAGAGGAATTTCGCTATATCCCGTTCTTGCTTTACGAAGATGGACCAGATGGCGAAAAACAAGACCGGTGCACGTCTTGCGGTATCTGCGCGAAGGTATGCCCGCCGCAGTGCATCTGGATCGTACGCACGAACGATCCGGATACAGGGCGTCCGGTCCCCGAGCCGGCAGAGTTTTTCATCGATGTCGATATCTGTATGAATTGTGGTTTTTGTGCCGAGTATTGTCCTTTCGATGCAATTAAAATGGACCACGATTATGAAATATCGGTGTATAACCGTCATGAGAAGAACATCTACAACAAGGAAAAACTCTCCAAGCCGGTATCCTATTACGCCTCGATACGACCGGTGAACTACGAGAGAGAAGAGACAGCCCGAAAAGAGGCGGAAGCTGCGAAAGCAGCCAGGAAAGCTGGAAAACAAGCGTCGTCTGCAGGTTAATTTCGAAAGGCAATAATGGCAAACGCTATAGTAACTAAAAAGGATATACTTGCTGCTCTTGGAACAGTGCAGGAACCTGAGCTGCACCGCGACCTGGTGACTTTGAATATGATCCAGGATGTTGTCATCGATGGTGCCATGGTGAGTTTCACGATCATGCTGACCACACCGGCCTGCCCGCTAAAATCGCAAATCGAGCGAGAATCACGCGAAGCTGTTGCAGCGCTTCAGGGGGTGGAGACAATTGAGATCAAGTTCGATGCCAATGTTCCCAGCGATGGGAGATCGCGTGGTTTGCTGGAGCTGCCTATACGGAACGCGATTGCCATCGCATCTGGAAAAGGGGGCGTTGGAAAGACCACTGTTGCAGTGAATACGGCAATCGTGCTGGCAAAGAGCGGTGCCCGAGTCGGGCTGCTGGATGCGGATATCTATGGTCCCAATGTCCCGACGATGATGGGTGTTGATCGCCTGCCCCCAGTAAAAAACGAAAAACTGGTTCCTGCAGAAGCGTATGGTGTGAAGCTGATGTCGATCGGCTTCATGGTCAAACCGGACCAGCCGCTTATCTGGCGTGGCCCCATGCTTCATTCAGCAATCCGCCAGTTCCTGACAGATGTGGATTGGGGAGAGCTGGATTATCTGGTAGTTGATCTGCCACCCGGCACAGGAGACGCGGGATTGAGTCTGGCACAATCCCTACCGCTCAGCGGGGGGGTGATTGTAACACTGCCACAGCAGGTGTCCCTTGATGATGCGCGCCGGGGTCTGGAGATGTTCCGCCAGCTGGATGTGAACATATTTGGCGTGGTGGAGAATATGAGTTATCTGGAGCTCCCTGATGGCAGCCGCATGGACGTGTTCGGTGCGGGCGGTGGAGAACGCCTGGCGGCTGAAGCCGGTGTGCCGTTTATCGGGGCAATCCCAATGGATCCAGCGGTACGGTTAGGGGGCGATTCTGGTGTGCCGGTGACAGTTGCGGAACCAGATTCGCCGGTCGCTCAGGCATTGAGCCAGATAGCAATGGATCTGGCTTCCAAAATCAGCGTAGCAGCGGTACAAGGATCTAATTTCATTCCAATCAACTTGATCGGTTAATCGATCCTCGATCAGTTAGATGTATGGGTTGACAGGGGTTGGCACGCCAAGCGTGCCAACCCCTATTTAATTGATATCGATATAGTAAAATCCATTTGACCTTGATTTAATCCTTATGCCTCTATTTCTCAGGGTGGTAAAATAGAGAATGACTAGAACTCATCTCAAAAATGGGAAGTTTTCCCACTCCATATTTTGAGATACCTTGTACTCTAATAAGGAGAATAGTGCCACGCGCTGAAATATTATGCAGCAGCTAATTATTGGTATACGATTTCAAAAGGCTGGTAAAGTTTATCATTTCGACGCCGGTGAGAACAATGACCTGCAGGTAGGGGATTACACCGTTGTCGATACAACCCGCGGTCGCCAACTGGGCGAGGTGGTTCAGTTACTGAGTGATCCTCAACCACCTGCAGAAGGCAGTTGGAAGGCAATCCTGCGCCGGGCCACCCCGCGTGATTTGGTTCTGAGTCAGCTCCTGCAGCGTAAGGAGCTCGAGGCGACGATCAACTGCCGGGCGAAGATGTCTGAGCTTGGCATACCCGGGGTGAAGATCATCACTGCAGAATATACTTTTGACGGAACACGTCTTTCATTCCTGTACAGCACAGAAGCCGAACGAAAAGTTGATCTGAAGAAACTGCGCGGCGCGATACAGCGCACCTACCCGCGCACCCGGGTAGAGATGAGGCAGATTGGCCCACGGGACGTCGCCAAAATAATTGGGGGGATGGGTGCCTGCGGTTTGGAAAACCGCTGCTGCTCCATGTTCCTTACCGAGTTCAGCCCAATCTCAATTAAAATGGCAAAAGAGCAGGGTATCTCACTCTCCCCGTCTGAAATTACTGGCATGTGCGGCCGGCTGCGCTGCTGCCTGGTGTACGAGTATGAGCAGTATGTGGAGGCGCGCAAGCAATTGCCCAAGCGCGGCAAGCGGGTGATGACCCCCCAGGGCGAAGGGGTAGTAGTTGACATTTTTCCTCTGAAACGTACTGTGATGGTTGACCACGGTGGAAAGGGAGCCACTGAATATGATCATGACCTGATCCAGCCATGGGAGGAACTTCAGGCGCTGAAGGAGAAATCTCAGGCTCCATGCGACAAACATGAAGGGGGCGAATGTGATTGCGGTAAAACTGAGCAGCCCACCCGGAGAACATCCGGAAAAAATAAGAGAAGAAAACCGCGCAGCGATTAACCGATGGGTGATTTTCTGGCTGGATCGCACACTCTAGCTCAATACACGCGGCACCTGCGGCGAGATTTCCACCGCCATCCCGAGTTAGGATTTCAGGAGGTTCGCACTGCCGGAATTGTCGCACAAGAACTTAACCAGCTTGGTTTAGAGGTGAAGACAGGTGTTGCCCAAACTGGCGTTGTAGCTTTGTTGGAAGGCAGCCAACCGGGGCCAGTTGTGCTGGCGCGTTTTGATATGGATGCTCTGCCAATCCAAGAAGAGACGGGTGCAGAATATGCCTCTATTACTCCCGGAGTGATGCACGCCTGCGGGCACGACGGGCACATCGCCATTGGGTTGACCGTTGCGAGACTGCTTAACGAGCATGCGGATGAGCTTGCCGGAACGGTAAAGTTCGTCTTTCAGCCTGCTGAGGAGGGTCAGGGTGGTGCACAGGGTATGATAGCTGAAGGGGTGCTTGAGGATCCAACCCCCGAGCTGACTTTCGCTTTGCACCTTTGGAATGAAAGACCGTTGGGCTGGTTAGGGATATCAAATGGTCCTGTTATGGCTGCTGCTGATATATTTCGTTTGCGG
>JAQBDA010000111.1:0-4237 GCA_032124675.1 Chloroflexota bacterium | reverse complement strand
GCTGACCCAGGTCTTCGAAGCCGAGCTGGCGCGTGCCGGCATCCGCGATCTATTCCGGGTGCGAGTCTGGTCGAGCGACTACGGCTGCATAAAACCGGCGGAGCGCATCTTCCAGTCCGCCCTGGAGTATTTCGACCTCCCAAACGAGCAGGTGCTGTATGTGGGAGATACATTCATGCGAGATGTGGTGGGAGCCAAGCGGCTGGGGATGGCTGCCGCGTGGGTAAACGCCAACGGCAGCCCTGTCCCGCTGGAATTCGGAGTCGAGCCGGATTTAGTTGTCTGTAGGATCAGCGATCTGCTGGCGGCCTGACGGGGCTATGAAGACATACTATTCCCTATCCCCTGTGAACTAGCTCTGGAAGCAGCTTATAGAGCAGTACTGGAATCCATTCTCGATCGCGCAGACCTACCAACTTCTGGCACGGAGCAGGCACTGCTAGAAGAAGCGCAGTCCGCACTAGCCACCATAATGGATATATAGATGAAGATATTAGCCCTCGAACGTGAGATGCAAGACATTAATGCGGAAGACTTCGCCCCACATTTGGATAATATCATCCCCTTGAGGCCATACCCCGGATTCTCTAGATTATTCGGCGAGTCATTACCGGTATAAAAAAGAAAGACATACCCAATATCCCCAGCCTGGTATTATGGGCCAATCTATCCTTATGAGAGAAACTCTACTCGAGCAGTTGGACGAAAGCACTGATTGCCGCCTCGAAGCTGATACGACCGGTGCTCGAAATGGCAGATGCGCAGAAGCTGCCCGGCTAAACAGATACAGTGACCCGCTCCAACGTAGCCATGTACGAGCAATTTGGGTACGAATGCGTGGAGGAGAACGCTATCCCAGGAACCGGGATCACCACTTTCGGACTGTTGAGGACTGCAAAAGAGATTAGATATGAATTCTGAGACCGCACTCCAACACTTGCTGGAGGGCAACCGGCGCTTTGCAGCGGATATGCCCACCCATCCACATAGAAATGCCAGCCGCCGGATGGAGGTCAGCCAGGCTCAAGAGCCATTCGCCGTCGTGCTGGGTTGCTCCGATTCGCGCGTGCCTCCGGAACTGATTTTCGACTGTGGGTTGGGCGATCTGTTCGTCTTCCGTACGGCCGGGCATGTGGTTGATATGGCCGTGATCGGCAGTATTGCTTTCGGGGTAGATATCCTCGGCGTTCCACTCTTGATGGTATTGGGTCACACAAATTGTGGGGCAGTAAAAGCAGCGATCGATCTGATAAAGGGGGTCCAATACCCTGAAACAGAGATCGGCAGGCTGGTCGACAGATTGCGCCCGGCAGTCTTACGTGCGGCTGGCATGGATGGTGACCTATGGGATAACGCAGTGCAAGGGAATGTGGAATTGACCGTCGACCAGATCAAGAGGAACACCCGGTACTCACCGGCAATTTCCCAGGGCAGGCTGCAAATCGTTGGCGCTGTATACGACTTGAGTACGGGAGTGGTTGAGCTGATATGATAGGATTGACATTATGAACTTTACGGATCTATTTCTTCAGCGCTATTCTGTGCTCTGCGAGTTCTATCTGCGGGGGGTCTGGGAGACTGTGCCGGATGACCTGATGCGCCAGCGACCACACCCAAATGTCAACTCTATCGCCTGGAATTTGTGGCATCTTACGCGTGTTGACGACGCCGGTCTGAATCGCTTTGTCGTTGACCGCTCACAGGTACTGGATGATGGGCGCTGGATGGAGAGAATGAACCTGCCCTATCGCCATAACGGCACCGGCATGAAATTCCCTGAAGTAGACGAATTGAGCCAACGCATCGATCTGGCAGCGCTGCACGACTATTCCAACGCCGTCCAGAAGCAGACCCGAGAGGTTGTTAAGCACCTAGACCTGGACGAACTGGCGGATATTATGCAGCTGGAACGTGTCCGTATGATCGTTTTGGACGAAGGGCTGGCACACTCGCAGGCGGATGATCTGACAGCGAATTACACGGGCTGGACGAAGGGCAGGTGCCTGATGACCTTCTGCCTGACCCATCCTTACCAGCATGTAGGCGAGATTGGCGTCATCGCCAGCCTGCTGGGTATTGAGTTCTAAGGGGGGCTTATCAGGAGATAATCCGGGGCTAAGGCTGCCGAATTATGCCCACAACATTATTGGAGGGGTAATGGATAACACATATCTTACTAAGCGCGCCTCGGATCACCTGCAGTGGCTGTGCGGGGACCTGCCACACCGCGCGGTAGGGACAGATTTCAACCACCAGGCTATCGGTTACTTCGCCGGGGTGGTGCGATCCCTGGGCTGGGAGACACGCACGCCGCATTTCGACTGCATCGACTGGACTCACGGTGAGGTACATCTCGTTGCAGGTGCGGAGCGCTGCGAGGCCTACCCCAGCCCGTACACGTTGGGCTGTGAAGTGAGCGCCCCGCTGGCGGTGGCAGCCACGCTGGCAGAGCTGCAAGCCCTGGATCAATCCGGGATGATCGTCCTGCTGCGCGGCGAGCTGACCCAGGGACAGCTCATGCCGAAGAACTTCCCATTCTACAACCCAGAAGAGCATCAGGCGATCTACCGCAGCCTGGAGGAGGGCGGCGCGCTGGCAGTGATCGCAGCCACCGGGCGCGACCCGGTGATGGTGGGCAGCCTATACCCCTTCCCGGTCTTCGAGGACGGCGACTTCAGCGTGCCGTCTGTATATATTAAAGACATCGATGGGGAGCGCCTGGCTTCATTCGCCGGGCAACAGGTGGAGTTATTAATCCAGGCCGAGCGGGTCCCGGCGATTGCCTATAACGTCAACGCCTGGAAAGGAACCCCTGGGGGGCATAAAATCGTAGTCTGCGCGCATATCGACAGCAAACTGGGCACACCGGGTGCTAATGACAACGCCACCGGCACAGTCGTCCTGCTATTGCTGGCGGAGCTGCTGAGAGAATACCAGGGAGCGCCTGGCATCGAGCTGGTTGCGATCAACGGTGAGGATCACTACCAGGCGGGTGGGGAGATCCTGTACCTGCACGAGAACCAGGACCGGCTGGATGAGATCAGCGTTGCCATCAACCTGGACGACGTCGGCTATCTCAAGGGGGTCAACGAATTCTCGTTCTACGAATGCCCGCCGGAGATCAGCGAGGTAGTGAGCGGAGCACTCTCAGCCTACACAGGCATCTTACCTGGCGAGCAGTGGTACCAGAGCGACCATATGATCTTCACCCAGAACGGCGTGCCGGCAGTGGCGGTCACCTCGAACATGGTCGAGGAGATGATGCGCGATTTCACCCATACAGAGCGCGATACGATCGAGCTGGTCGACCCGGGTAAGCTGGTCACCCTGGCCCTGGCGCTGCAGGACCTGCTGCTGAAGAGGATATAATCAGCATATGAGCGGAACTATCCTACTGGCGGGCGGGGCGGAATTCAGCGGCCGCATGGCGTCGCCAGACCAGCGCGCCATCTACCTGGCGGGCGGATCGGGCGTGCCGGTGCGCATCATTCCCGCTGCAGCCGCCCCAGATAATAACCACATCCACGCCGGGAACAACGGCCTGCGCTGGTTCAAGGGGCTGGGAGCCAAGGATATCACCTCCCTGGAGCTGATCGACCGCGCCTCCGCCGACCGGGAGGATATCGTCGCCGAGCTGCGCAATGCGCGGCTGTTCTACCTGCTGGGCGGCTTCCCGAGCCACCTGTACAGCTCGCTGGCGGGCAGCCGCGGCTGGCAGGCCATCCTGGATGTACACCAGGAGGGCGCGGTTATCGCCGGCAGCAGCGCCGGGGCGATGGTGCTGTGCAGCCACTTCTTCGACCCGTACTCGAGGGAGGTGATGGAAGGTCTGAACCTGGTCCCAAACGCCTGCGTGCTGCCGCATTACACCAGCTTCGGCCGCCACTGGGTAAAGAGACTCCAGGCTGCCCTACCGCAGGCGGTGCTGATCGGCATCGAAGAGCAGACAGCCGCCATAAACGACGGTGAGCAAGGGCGCTGGACGGTGTACGGCAAAGGACGCGTCACGCTGATCAGGGGGGATACGAAACGCGTCTACGCCCGGGGGGAAGCGTTCAGGCTGGAAATGTAGTTTGTTCACCACAGAGTACGCCGAGTACACAGAGTGATTTTTTTAACACCTATACTAACTCTAACTTGACTTTTACCCCAAATAGAATATAGTGAAAATATACACAGGTGCGCAGCCGAGCGCGCCGGGGAGGATTGGCTCATGAACGTCCGACGTTCACTACTC
>JAQBDA010000110.1:0-5985 GCA_032124675.1 Chloroflexota bacterium | reverse complement strand
CAGGACACTCGCCAGGCGAGATTTTCCACGACTTAACGGTTTAACAGGGACGATCGCCCATAAAGCCATATAAGACTACCTCCACAATATATACACCTCCTAAGACATTAGCGCTTCACTGGAAAATATGCAGCCAGCGCCCGGGCGTCTGCTCTCTCCTCGAATGACCAATTCACGACTTACCTAATTGCTCTAATTTCCAGTTCACGGACAGTTATACGGCGAACTGTTCTCCGAACCGGAGCACCTCCCCTGCCAGGCGGTTCCTACCTGCCTGGTCACGCATCAGTGTATCAGTGATGTGAAGCTGAAAGCCAGCCTTACCGATGATACCTGACTGATCCCTATCGACTTCATCAAAGACGAAGCCGTTCAAAAAACCCTGATAATGCCCGGCTACGGATGCCGCAGAGGGCTCGATGCCCAGCTCGGAATACATCTTCGCTGCCGGACCTTTGACAGCCTTTCCTCCGATGATGGGAGATACAGCCAGCACAGGCCGGGACTCGAGCATCTGTCTGATTCCCGGAATTGCCAGTATTGGATCAATGCTGACCCATGGGTTGGATGGGCATATAACGACCAGATCAGCCCTCTGCATGGAATCCACGACCCCGGGCGCAGGGCTAGCCTGATCGCAGCCTTCAAAACGGAAACCTTTGACAATCGGATGACATTGATGGTGCACGAAATATTCCTGAAAAGGCATATCCCCCTCTTCAGTATACACCCAAGTCGGTACGTTGTCATCACTTGCTGGCAAAACTGTTATGCCTATTCCCCATGCCTGACAGAAATGGCGTGTCACCTGGCTCAACGACTGACCGTTCCGCAGCCGGCGTGTGCGTTCCAAATGCGTGCCCAGATCTCGATCTCCAATCCTGAACCAGGCAGGGCCCCCGAGGGCTGCCAGACTTTCCAGCGCGTTCCATGTCTCTCCCAATAGCCCCCATCCTGTCTTCGGATTGTCCAGACCCGCCAGTGTGTAGCAGACTGTGTCCAGGTCAGGACAGATCTTCAGACCCAGGTGTTCAAAGTCATCACCGATATTTACGATAACACCCAAATTACCTGCTGGCAGGTTGTTTGCAAGGCCGTAAACCAATCTGGCCCCACCCACCCCACCCGCCAGTGCTACGACACGCAAGGAGGAGTGACTCACATCACCACCCTATTCACTATTATGTATAACAGAAATCCACATATTATGCACCAATTTGTCAGGGTTTTATCATGAATTCCACGTATATCAACGGAACAGATCCTGATCCTTGGGTCGCAGGATCTCCCTCAGAGAGGACTCTCTCAATGGGTAGCCAAAGCCGCGCACGTGCACAACTGGAGTCCCTTCCGCAGCCTGCCCCATGACCAGAGAAGCCGCGGCTGCCAGTTCATCGGCTACCCCCACTTCGGTGTTGCGCAGAGTATATCCGAACAAATCAACTTTTCCTCGCAGGTCTTCAACCCCGGGCACTCCGGCTAGACCGATCGCCACACCAACCGTGCCCAGGCGCCAGGCGCGACCGTGCGAGTCGATAATCAACACTCCCAGACGCACCCCGCTCAATTCCTCAAATTGCTGGAGCAAAGTATGCGCCGACGCGTCCGGATCTTCTGGAAGCAGCAAGACCCATTCTCCACTTTCATCACCCTCACCGGCGACGTTCGAGTGGTCGATCCCGGCGTTGGCACATACAAAACCCAGCCGATGCTCTATGATGAGGGTGCCTTTTCGGGCGCGCAGTACTTCACTGCTTTCGGAGAGGTTGAGCTCGACCAGCCGCGGGTCTTTGTCAGTCTCTGCTGCCAGTCGTTTTGCCTGAGCGGATGGGACCACATCCGCCAGGTTCACCTGCTGCCCTTCAGCCTTAGAGACAATCTTCTGAGCCAGGACGAGGATATCACCAGATTGAAGCACCAATCCAGCCCGGTCTGCGGCCTGGAGTATGATCCTCACCAGGTCATCACCCTTTTGGATATGTGGTAGACCCGGGAGCGGAGTAAGTGTTAGAGCCATAGATTATCAGTCAATACAAGTCATGAAACCCGGTTCAGCTGCTCGGGATGCCGGTTACTGCAATGCTGGCAGTTTTTATGCCATAATATTTATTCATACTGATCAACAGCGACGTAATCCCTTCCACAACGACGGCATTATCCAGACCGCCGGCGAAGTATGCCCGCATACCGGCCGCTTCAACCAACATGCTGACCTGTTCTGCGGCTTCTGTATCATCAGCACAGACCAGCACATCGATATCCAGAGATCCGGCAAGATTCTTCTTGAGCAAGTGAGCCGGAACATTTTGAAATGCGGCTACCACTCGCACTGTATCCCCAAGCAGTGTCTGGGCATATCGCGCTGCGGATGGAGGTGATGGCGGTGTTGGATCCCTGAAATCGACCCGGGCAGTCGCATCTACCAAGATCTTGCCTTCCAGATCTTCCTTGAGGCTTTTAATGGCGCTCTTGTGGGCTCCATATTGAACTGTAAGTACGGATAGATCGGCTGTACGAGCGGCTGAGGCGTTATCCATACCGCGGATCGTATCCAGGTTCAACTGGCTGTTCAAGTCGCTGGCTACTGTCTGGGCTTTTTCAGCCTGGCGGGAGCCGATGATGATCGAATAGCCTGCGCTGGCCCAGCGCAAAGCCAATCCTGGTCCTTCCTTCCCCGTGCCACCCAGGACTGCTATCGTCGGTTTATCACCATTCATACATATCCTCTTTTATTCAATGTCTCTTAGACCCGGCTGCGCCAGCAGCCTGAGCAGTTACTTTTATTCTATGCTAGAAGCTACACAGTTTGTGGATTATCATGCGAACTGCTGATTGTATCGCTTCCAGACAGCCGGAGCCTGCTGGCGCGCGCGTTCTGTGATCGCCTTTTCATCTAATGTCAGCAAGCGACGATCTCGCATCAGCACCTTGCCTGCGACAATGGTAGTGGTCACCATACTCTCGTTGAATCCGAAGATGATCTGCCAGGGCAGATTGCCCGGGTTCAGCGGCGTGTGAGGGTGATAATCAACAAAGATCAGGTCCGCATAGGCGCCCTGCGCCAGGGCACCTAATGGCGCACCCGGGAAGAATGTGCCAGCCAGGGAAGCGTTATTATAAACCCCCATCTCCACGATATCCATGCCGTTCATGCGCCTTGGGTCGCGATGCCACATCTTCTGCAGCAGGTAAGCCGTCTTCCACTCTTCCCACATCGTATGAGAGAAGCCATCCGTCCCGATACATACTGCTATCCCTGCTCCCAGGAGCGACTCGACCTGAGCAGCGCCGACGGCATTGTTCATATTCGAACGCGGCTGATGCGTTACCCATGTCCCGCTCTGAGCCAGTAGATTAGACTCATGCGCATCCACATGCACGGCATGGGCAACAATTGTGCGCGGCCCCAGTATGCCATGACGGTGCAGCCGGTCTACGACCCGCATACCGGATTTCGCCAGGCTGTCATACTGATCGGTTTCATGCTCCGCAACGTGGATGTGGAACCCGGTCCCCTGGGGAGCAGCCTGGCGGCAGGTATCCAGGGTATCATCCGACAGAGTGAGGCTGGCATGCAATCCAAAAGTGCCTGCAATCCGCTCCGATAGCTTCCTATCCGCTCTCAACCTGTCCAGAAAGCGCAGATTCTCCGCTATTCCGGCCTGTGCTTTCTCTGCACCATCGCGGTCGGTAACCTCGTAGCACAGCACCGCCCGCAGCCCAGCTCGTCCCACAGCATCCGCAATAACATCTAGCGACCCGTTTATGGCGTTCGGGGAGGCATGGTGATCTATTAGGGTTGTCGTACCGTGCCGGATGGCATCGACCAACATGACCTCTGCCGACGCTCGGACATCTTCCAAGGTTAACGACCTGTCCAGAGGCCACCATAACTTCTCCAGGATTTCAGGAAAATCCTTCGGCGCTGGACCAGGTATTGCCAACCCCCTAGCAAACGCGCCATAGAAATGGGTGTGGGCACAGATATTGCCGGGCATCACGTACTGACCACCGGCATCCAGGCGCTCGGCATCCGGGTAGCGTGCCAGCATATCATTTTCTAGCCCAAGGTCGTATATCTTGCCCTCAGTGATATACAATGCCCAACCTTCCTCAACCTGGTTTGGTTTTTCCCAAGTGATCAGTTTGCCATTAGTGATCAGCATAAGCTTCCCCTTTCTAATAATCGATCACGAGCTTTCTCTGTGACTCTGTCTCCACCGCGTTTGGTATATATTGGCGTACCCAGGCGATTGCCTGCTCACCGGTCATACCAAGCTCTTGTTTTGCCATACATGCCGCAAACAAACCAGTTCTGCCAATTCCCGCCGAGCAGTGGATCACGATATGCTCGCCGGCACCTGCAATTTTTAGTGCATCTGTTACCGTTCGATTCAGCTCTTCCCGGTCGGGAACGGCGAAGTCCACAACCGGCATGTGCAGCACACGCCAGTTCTGCTGCTGGTAGAGTGCTATCAGGTTCTTACCCGATATCCGGAGCATCTCACTATCTTCAGCCAGGACAACAACCGTGGTTATATTCTCCATTCTATATCTATCCAGCAGCTCTCCATGTGGATCATGGCTGCCGTACGGCATGACACTGCGAAAAACATTTCCCGGAAGGTTGAACGGCAGCTCGGAGAATGCAAGCATAATGACCAGTTCAATCAAATACTGTCGCACACTCCGGGTTCTTCAGCGCGAAGAACGCGTCTTCGATATGGCGCACTTTCGTCCGCTCTCCGGAGAGAGGCGACGGGATTTCACCCGGCTGAAAGAATGCCACCTCGGATGTTTCCAGACTCGGTCGAGGCTCGCCATCGATAAGCTCGCATAAGAATACGATCTTAAAGGCATGGAATACTTCCAGTGGTCCAGTACGGTTGGCATCGTACACCCCGACCACCTTGCGAGCTGCTACATGGAACCCTGCTTCCTCCCAGACCTCTCGCTCAACAGCCGCAGAGGGGACATCCCCCACATCCGCCCAACCACCCGGCATCGTCCACCCATTATCCATCCTTTCCTTTACCAGGAGCATGCTCCCGCTGCGGAAAACTGCCCCCCGCACATCGACCTTCGGTGTAGCGTATCCGACCTGGCGGCTGAAGAGATCGATCAGGCCCGGGTACTGCTGCCCGGAGAACTCTGCCATCATCTCAGCAGCGATCTCGGTCAGGCGCAGATAGCGTTCCCGCTGGTAATCGTTCTCGGAAAAGTGGGCGCCGGTCTGGGATAATGCCTGTATCTCCCGCGCCCAATCCAGCCAGCGCGGTGTTATCGCAGATGATCTCGGGGGTGTTCGGTCAGGGCTGTCTTCCGGCATTGCATGCAATCTCTATTCAAAATCAAGACTATAGACTGGGTGGATCGACTGAGACCGGCTCCGTCCGGAAATCATACCTGCGGAGACAACCTGCACCAACCGGCATCATGAATGCGTCCCTCGGGGAATTTACAGCAAGGTAGTGGATCAAGAAATTTATGGATCGGCGTATTCCTTTGCAGCCTGTGGTGAGAACGGCGGCACTTTTCGACGGGGATATTCCATCACTGGCCCCCGACGCCGTCACAGCGGTGTTCTGAGACGACCACCGATCCAGATAAGCTATTTTAACATGAATTCCATCCTCCGCTGTCCGGAATCATCGTGAACCTGGAATTTATGTCAATGCCGAGACCTTTTCCAGCACTTGATCTCATGCTATCATTGCAGCATGTTTGTCTCGATCAGTGTCTCCCTGGTGAAGGCCATGCGCCCACGCCAGTGGGTTAAAAATGGGGTAATCTTCGCTGCACTGGTCTTCGATCAGCAGATGACTCCAGATAATCTACCTGCTATCCTGAGGACAGCTGCGGGTTTTCTCATCTTCTGTCTTCTATCCGGGATTGTTTATATCATTAACGATATCGCCGATATTGAGGCCGACCGCCAGCATCCCGACAAGCGCAATCGACCGATCGCCTCCGGCAGATTGCCGG
>JAQBDA010000109.1:0-2743 GCA_032124675.1 Chloroflexota bacterium | reverse complement strand
GCCGTACGCGAACCGCTGGTGCTGACCGGAAAGCCAGAGAATAGACCGGCAAACAGGTTGGCTGCTCCGATGCCCATCATCTCTTGATCGCTGTCGATCTCGTAGCCGCGCCGGGAGGCAAACCCTGCGGATGTTGAAATGGTATCGCCAATGGCCACCAGGGAAATGCCGAGGGCTGTTGCCGCCAGGATTGGAATATCGGCCAGGTCGACCCGGGGGAAGCTTGGAGCGGGAAAACCTTGCGGCAGCACGCCAACTGTATCGACACCCCTGGCTGCCAGCTCAAAAATGGAGGTAATGAAAATGGCGGCCAGAACGGCGATCAAGATACCAGGCCAGATTGGTTTCCAACGTTTCAGTCCGAGGATAATAAAGAGGCACAGTAGGCCTACAACGAGGGCGTAGATGTTTGTTTGATCCAGACCTTGTATAAAGGCCCTGATTTCACCGATGAAGGAATTGGCGTCTGTGGAGAAGCCGAGGAGCTTTGGCAGCTGGCCGATAAAAATAGTTACAGCCAATCCGGCCAGGTAGCCCACCCGTACGGGCGCGGACAGCAAATCGGCGATGAATCCCAGGCGGGCAAGGCCAGCGGTGGCGCAAACCAGGCCCACAAAAAGCGCCAACATACCCGCCAGGGCGACAGCATAAGCGTCATCGCCCATGGCTAAGGGCAATATGGCTGCGGCGATCATCGGGCCGAGGGAGGAGTCAGGGCCGAGTACCAGGTAGGGGGACGGACCAACAGCAGCGTATGCGAAGAGACAGATAATGGTGGTGTACAGACCGGTAATGGCCGGCAGACCGGCCAATTCAGCATAGGCCATGCCTTGAGGCACTAATAGCGCGCATAAGATGATACCGGCCACCAGATCTTTGCCCAACCAGGCTCGATTGTAGGTGCGGATCGCGCGAACACCGGGTACCCATTTTTCCAATCGAACCACCAGTGATGGATCTTGCGAGTCAGCAGTATTGTTATACATGAAATTATCTCATCATCGATACAGCATATTGCAGGAGAGACTTCAATCTTGTGATTTATCGTGCCGGGCCACCACCCTTGAATTCCATGCGTTCCGCACCACCGGCGGTCTCGAGAGCCAGGTCGCCCGCACCATCGGGCCCACCCGCGGCGATATTGCCCAACAAAGCCAGGAACTGTTGATCCAGTGAATCATCCCCACAGTACGCCATCGTGGAAGGGCCTACCGTTATGGTGAAACCGCCTTCCTGTGAGTAGCTGACGCCGATCATGTTGCAGTCTGCCTGGCCTTCAAACGTCCCATCTTCCCGGAAGATGAGGGTGTAGTTCTCCGGATCGGAAACCGTGGTCATTTCGCCGGTTGATTTGGTGGTCACACCTTCCCACTCCCAAATGATGTCCTGGATCGAACCGCTTGAATCGGCCGAGGAGGCACAGGCACTGGTGATTAACATCACCGTGAACACCAGAGTTAATAAAATCGAATTCATTTTCATTGCATGCTACTCCTTTTTACAGCAGGGAGCAACTTTATGTTCAATGACATTCGTCAATAACCAGGCCTATAAACCAGCCCTGCTCAGCTGTGCCGACAGGCCATCTTCTGGTTGTCGGCGGTCAGAACAACGTCATATGGAGTTCAGATATCCAGGGTGCTGTGTACTGTCTCCAGCTCTTCTCCTTTCGGAGTCCAGACCTTTGTTAGGTCGAGATCATAGTTCCAGGGGGTGAAGTTCTTCCAGCCATTTTTATGTGCTTGCCGTGGTAGATTCTACCGGGTTCCTTGACCTTATTGCCTTCCATTCCGCCGGTGATGGTATAAACCTTCTCAAATCCGGCTTATACCTGCATATTGACAGCCATCGCGGCGCGGTCGCTGTCTCAGGACGCAGGCGGCGTTGCCGGCGATTCTGTTGGCACCCCTGCCTCGCCGCGTTTGCCCAGCCAGCGTGCGACAGATATTAAGATCAATGGGAGCAGGATAGCCGCTACAAGCACATACGGGACTGCCATCGTGCCGGCAAAGTTTGTCAACGTAATGAGAATAGCAGCCGACACATTACGCTGTGCTGTGCCCAACCCCATCACAGTTCGAGTACCTGGATCACGACCGCCAACCGCAAAACCGATCAAAAGACTACCGAAGATGAAGAGCAGCAGCGCCAGGAAACCACGGGTTCCGATCAGGCTGATCACGTTGGCTAAATTCAATCCCAGCCCGACCACCAGCAGGATCAGGATGCCCAGGCTGCCGATCTTGTTCATTGTCGGCGCCCAGTTTTTGGCTGATTCGGGTGAGTGTGACTTGACCAGCAAGCCCAGGATCAGCGGGATCAGCATCAGCACGATCAGCGATTGAGCAATCGCCCCCGCATCCACCTCAACCCCGGTCAGGAGCAGCGGAAGGACCACGGGCAGGTAGAAGATGGTCACGACCATCAGCAGGGTCATCACCCCCACGGCAACAGCCAAGTTGGCTTTAGCGCCGCGCGCTTCCAGGATCAGGAACGGCGCTCCTGCACAGGTGGCCAGGACCATCAATCCGATCTTGAGCGAATCTTCGAGTGGGATGACCAGCGTGATGGCGTAGGCAAGCAGGGGCACCAGCACAAAATTCGCAAGCAGCGCCAGGACCACCAGGCGCGCGTTTTTCAGCGGTTGGACAATTTGGGCTACGGTCAAACCCAAACCCATTGCAAGCATGCTGCACACGATACCGAGCAAGCCGGATATCTGGGCGATAATTGTAAAGAGTTC
>JAQBDA010000108.1:0-2685 GCA_032124675.1 Chloroflexota bacterium | reverse complement strand
GCAGGCGCAGCACCTGCTCGGGGTCGGTCTGGTCTTCCGGGAAGGGCTCGTCGAAGCCCTCCAGGCGGGCCAGCGCCTCAGGGGAGGGGGCAACAGGGCGCTCGGGCAGGCCCTCCAGGTAGGCTTGAGCGCGGCGGGCGGCGGAATCGAGCAGAGAGTTCATGGGTGGGGCTCCTTTGGAATGGCGAGTTAGGATTGGGGGAGTGTTATGTGTTCCGGTGTCAAGTGTCAGGTGCGGTGTGCGAATGAGGTGTCACGTTTTCCGGTGTCAGGTGTCAAGTGCGGTATGCGGTGTGCGAGGGGATGTAGGTCGGGATTATATCCCGACAAATCGTGGTAGTGGAGGCCTCAGGACTGGCAGTCCTTCCAGATTTTTTTCTATCAACCTCCCTTTGCAGGACTGCCAGTCCTAGAACAGCCCAGCCGGTGGAAGGCATCCTGGTAGGCGGCGTACTGCGGGTCGGGAACTGGATGCCCGGCCTGCACATGGCAGAAATTGATCGTGTACTTGCCTTTGTTTTTACCGCGCTTGTACTGCCGCGCCAGCTCGACCAGCTCGAGTGAGGGCACCACCCAGTACGTATCCACCAGCGCGGCGTAGAAGATGAACGCCAGCTCCGGGCGCGGGTCCGGTATTTCCAGACCGGCGAACAGGGCCGCTTTGGCAGGGCTGGCATCCGCCGTACGGGTCTCGATGCGGAGTTCCAACCAGCAGGGACCCGCCTGCCCCTCCAGGCGCAGGATGCAGTCGATGCCTCCCTCGTCCAGCGCGGGCAGGTAGACCTCGAAGCCCCGGCGCAGCAGCTCGGCGACGACGGCGAACGCCAGGCGTTTGCCGGAGGCGGGCTGAGGGGTGCGGCCGCTCGAGGGTGAGGGCACGACCGGGGGCGCTTCGGCCGGGATGGGTGGGGCGGGCGGGATGAAGGCGGTATCGCCCTCGAAGGCCAGCTGCGCCCGGTGCGCCGCGCCGACGTACAGCGTGATCGGGTTCAGCGAGTAGGTGATCCCCGGCAGCTCTGCCAGCAAGGCGCAGACGAAGGCGGAATGCCAATCAGCGTGGCGCTCTTTGATCTGCCGGGCGCTGATCTGCCCGCTGGCGAGCAGGTCAGTATAGGCGGCCTCGACCTCCCGGCGCGGCACCTGGCGGCTGATTTTGCGCACGTGCGGCCGCACCACGGCGTAGGCATCCGTGACCTCGACCACATCGAACGGGTTGCGATAGGCGAGCACGCACAGGGTGCTCCCGGCGAGTTTCTCGATCTCAGACCAGCAGCCGCTCATGGGTGGCCTCCGTGGGACTGGCGGGCGGGACGGGGTGTTAAGTTATCTTACAATGAGAGCGGGTAGGCGTCAATAGGGGAGAGGGGTGTCAGCAGGGTGAACGCATCTAAATTTCTCTAGACAAAAGCCGGCAATGTAGCTTATCATCCTCGGTCACTTACAGTAGGAGGATCAGCGATGAAAAACGAGGTACTGCCGGCTATCGAAAATCACTTTGGCGACTTGACCGATCCCCGGATTGATCGCACCAAGTTGCACAAGTTGCTGGATATTCTGGTGATTGCTATTTGTGCGGTGATCGCCGGAGCCGATAACTGGGAAGATGTGGAAGAGTTCGGCAAAGCCAGGCTTGCATGGTTTCGGACGTTTCTGGAGCTGCCCAATGGCATCCCTTCGCACGATACGTTTACGCGGGTGTTTGCCCGCCTGGACCCGGAGCAGTTCCAAGCCTGTTTTCTGGGCTGGATGAAAGCGGTAGCGGGGGTGATTGGCGGGCAGGTGATTGCGATCGATGGGAAAGTGCTGCGGCGTTCGCATGACAAAGGGATTGGCAAAGCAGCCATCGACATGGTCAGTGCCTGGGCCAGCGCCAATCGGCTGGTCCTGGGACAGGTAAAAGTGGATGAGAAGTCCAACGAGATCACGGCCATCCCACAACTCTTGGAGGCATTGGAAGTCGCCGGATGCATCGTCACCATCGATGCGATGGGCTGCCAAACTGAGATCGCCGAGAAGATCATTGAGCGAGGGGCGGAGTATGTGCTTTCCTTGAAAGAAAACCAGGGTCATCTGTATGAAGATGTCGAACACCTGTTTGCTGATCTGGCAGACAGCCAGTACAAAGCCTATGCGTTCGAGTATGAAAAAACGGTCAATAAGGATCATGGGCGCATCGAGATCCGCGAATGCTGGACGATTTCAGACCCCGAAGTCTTGCCTCACTTGCGGGGCTTTGCCAACTGGAAGAACTTGACCACCGTGTCCCGCATTCGCTCTCAGCGCTGGATGGGTGAAGAGAAAAGTAGCGAAGACCGCTATCATATCGCCAGTATCACTGGAGCCAAACGCATCCTGGGGGCCGTGCGCTCGCATTGGAGCATCGAGAATGAGTTGCACTGGACGCTGGATCTCGCTTTTGACGAAGACCGCTGTCGGGTCCGCAAGGATCATGGAGCAGAAAACTTCGCTGTGCTGCGTCATATTGCTCTGAACTTGCTCAAACAGGAGAAAACCTGCAAACGAGGCATCAAAGGCAAACGTCTCCTCGCAGGGTGGAACCATGATTATCTACTCAAGGTCCTGGCCGGCTTCGCTCAGATGGAGAATTAGATGCGTTTGCCCTGTAAAAAAGCGCTGATTCGCTTGACATTTCTGCAAGGTTTAGTATAATAAAAGGACATAAAC
>JAQBDA010000107.1:0-25686 GCA_032124675.1 Chloroflexota bacterium | reverse complement strand
TGCAGAGCTTATCAGTTAGCAGCAAGTCTAACTCTGGATAAACTACTATAAAAAATGAACATACGTGCTTTTAACCTATTTTATTTTTTTGATACCAAAATTTAAGGCCGTTTATTGATGTCTAGAAAAATTGGGCTGGTTCTGGGGTTGTTTTTGTTTATTTACTCTCTGTTTTCCACGCCACCTGCCAACATGAGCGAACAAGCCTGGGTCACAGCCTTTACCTCCCTTTCCAGGCAATTCGCCGTTATTACCCCGTAGTTTTATTAAATCTCTTACGGCGAATTGCACGGCATATAGCAACGATTGACAACGGGCGTCAGCCCTAAGAGCATCCTGCCTATTCAGTTGCAATTATCGTGCCAGGTCGGTCAGCGCCAGATGTCCCGGTAAGCGTGCTTCCCGGTCAGCTTCTCGCCGCTGGCGAAGCGCTCAAGTCTGAAGGGGGTGATATCGACGGTCGCTGGCTCCCCGTCCAGTATCCATTCCGCCATGCAGGCGCCGACAGCGGGTGCGATCTTGAAGCCTGTCCCGCTGAAGCCGCAGACCAGGTAGAAGCCATCCGGTCCAGCCGGACCCAGGATGGCGCGCTGGTCGGAGGAGATGCCGTCGAAACCCCCGTGGCTGCTGTGCAGCGCGCCGCCTTCCATGGCCGGGATGCGCCGGCAGATGCGCTCGATGGCGCGCTCCACGAAACCGGGCTGGGAGCTATCCGTATTCCCCTCGGGGGAGAGGCCCAGCGGGTTGCCGTCTTCCAGCCCTACCAGGGTCAGCCCGCCGCTTTCAGGGCGGAAATACATCGAGTTGGCATCGTCGATCACGGTGGGGTGGGGCAGGTGCAGCTTCGCCGGGCGCTTGATGAACATGGTGTCGTGCCGCCAGGTGGTCACCGGCACCTGGACCCCGGCCATTTCTGCGACCTGCGCAGCCCACGCTCCGGCCGCATCCACCACGATGGGAGCGAAGAAATCCCCCTGCGTGGTGCGCACGCCCTGCACGCGGCCCGCTTCCAGCAGGACGCCGATCACCGTGCAGTCTTGCAGCAGCCGGGCGCTCCTCTCGCGGGCGGCGGCAGTCAGAGCCCCGGTCGACATGTTCGGGTCTGCATAACCGGACTCGGGCTCGAAAGCTGCGTACTCGAAGTCATCCACATTGAATGAGGGGGCAAGCCGCCCGACATCCCGGGCGGTCACCAGCAGGCTGGGGATGCCCAAACGCTGGTGCATGTCGATATTGGCTTGCAACGCGCCACTGTATTCCGGCAGCGGGATGTGGATGAAACCTGTGCGGGTGAAGCCGCACTCCCCGCCCACCATCTCCCCCCAATCGCGGAAGTATTGAAAGGATTCCCATGCCAGGCGGGATTCCGGTTCCAGGTCGTAGTGCATACGCACCAGACCGCTTGAACGACCGGTGGCGCCCCCAGCCAGAAAGCTTTTTTCCAGCAGCAGGCATTTCACGCCGCGCTGTGACAGGTGGAACGCCAGGCTCGCCCCGTGGATGCCGCCGCCGATGATGATCGCGTCTGCCGTGTTTTCCATCGAAATACCTACCTTCAGGCGAACAGCCCGGTGAGCCAGCGCTGGACGGGCGCCATCTGCCGGAAGTGGGTCAGGCAGATATCAACGATCTTGGGAGAGGACACCTGTGCAATGGGTACCGGCTGCACGGGATGGGCGTACAGCGCATCGTACAGCAGCAGGTCGGCGTTGGGGTGCTCCGGGTCATATCCGCTGGGGACGCGCTTATAGCGCTCGCCGACCAGCTTGTAGGCGCTGCTGGCACTGATCTGGTCGACAATCTTTCTGAGTACAGCGCCAGCCTGGGGGTCAACGACGGCATCCCGGTAGCGCTTGAGCTGGTCCTTATCGAAGTGGAACATGCCTGCCATGAGGTCCATGCCGCGGTGGTCAAGGTGGAACCCAAAAGCAGATGACTGGGTTTTCTTACCCGTCCCGTCCCACCACATCCCGGCGATGCTGGTCTTATAGGGGGTCTTGTCATTGCTGAAGCGGGTGTCGCGGTAAATGCGCATCAGCGAGCCGCTGCCGTTGGTGCGCGGGTCAACCCGGATTTCCGGGGAGATCGACCGCAGGCCATCACCCACTGCAGCGATAAACTCGATGGCTGGTTTTAGTAGATCACGTTCGAAACGGGGTTTATTGGCAGTGAACCATTCTTTGTTGTTGTTGTCGCCCAGCTCGACCAGGAACTGTATGCCGGCGGGCGGGAAGCCGGGAAATTGGGTGCTCATATCTGTTCCTTCGAATGCTTACTTGGCGGGCAGGCTGGAGGCGAAATCGACTCCCGTCTGCATCCAGGCGCGCAGCTGCTCGTCGGTTTCGAGACCGGGCATATCGACGAACACCCAGCCGCGCATCGGGCGTCCGGTAATATCCATCACCCGCACGTGGGGCTGTGCCAGCGCTTGCTCGAAATTATCCGGGCCAACCCTGACCACGAGAACCTTGCTGGCACCGTATGCATAGTTGCCGCTGACAAAGAATCCAAATCCACCGAACATGCTCTTCTCGACCAGGTGCGGGAAATACGCCTGGGTGAGCTCGCGCAGTCTATCCATGAGTTGTGGATCATAGGGCATGGTGTTCCTCCTGCTGCTGGTCATGATCCTGGAGTCGGGGTTGCTGGAGGTTCGGCGCTTACATCCAGGATCAATATCCAGCCGATGACCGCCCCCTGGTCGCGCTGGTATTCCACCAGCACACACTCGCGGTTGAAGTCATCGAAGCGGCGCTCAGACGGCAGGAAGCGCACGAAGCCCCCGGCGGGTATCCTGCCGGCGGCGTTGAAACTCTCGTAGCAGCCACTGCGCGCCCAGACGGCGCGCTGGACGAAACCGGAAACCGGCGGCGGAGTGATGGTCGGCGATGGGGTGGGCGTAGCAGTCGGGGTACCTGTGGCGGTGGCGGTGGGTGTCAGCGTCACCGTAGGTGTCACGCTGGCGGTGGGGGTAGGTGTGGGGGTGAGCGAGAGCAGATAAGACCGGTAGCGGCCCATGCCCCAGCTGGCGATGATGCCTAACACGATGAGGGTGATGAGCACGACCCCAAGGCGAATCCCCACTAGCTTCCAGCGATAACTGCGCAGGTTCCTGTCCAACCGGCTCACACCGGGATCATTCGGGTAGCGCTCGCGCACCTCGGCGCTGATGCGGGAGGCTTCGGCTGGCCAGCCTGAATGGGCTTCGTAAGCCCTTTCGGCGCTCTGCAGGTCGCCA
Source organism: Chloroflexota bacterium (assembly GCA_032124675.1). Taxonomy (GTDB): domain Bacteria; phylum Chloroflexota; class Anaerolineae; order Anaerolineales; family UBA4823; genus JAQBDA01. The sequence continues at coordinate 22,448 of JAQBDA010000107.1, read as the reverse complement.
TCATATTTCTGGATCCTACGCTGCAGCCTTTCGATCTCGACCTGCAGGCGGTCCAGGCTCTCATCGACGCCTTCCAGATTGCGGATTTGGTCCAGGTTCCCACGAGCCTGGCGGGAGAGGTACAGGGCTTCCTCCAGTGTGGCTGCCCTTTCAGCCTGGTTTTTCAGCTCGCGAGTCTGGTCTTTCAGCGGTTCTACCACGCGCGGCACAACGGTCTTGAATCTTTCGAACAGGCGGTCAAATGCCGGGTTGCCCCCATACTGCGCGATCAGAGCATCCAGGCTGGCTTTAGCCTGGGATGCGGACTGCGGGTCGATGGCGGCCTGGTTCAACACAGCCCCGATACTGTTCAGCCCATCCTTTACTTCTCTTAACTCCTGGGCTTTATCGGTGTACTTGGGCAGACCGGTCGCCCGGGCGGCAGCCTCCACCTTTTCGATGGCGGTATCTAACTGTCCTTGCTGGAATGCGGTCAGACCTTCTTCGTAGACCGTCTCGGCGTCGATATTTTCCTGTAATTTCTGGGCGAATTCCTGACCTTCCTGCCAGCGCTGAATGCCCATATCGCGCAATATCCTCTGGGCTTTCTCCAGCAGCGCCAGGGCATCCGCATAGCGCCCGACCCGCGCAGCAGATTGGGCCTTCCCATACGCCGATGCGGCATCGGTCGGCAATGCGACGGAGGGGATATACCCCGTGCGCAGGTAGTTTTCTGCTTCGGAACGGTGCTGCCTGGCCCGCTCCCAGTTGGGTTCTAACTGTAGTACCCGGTCGAAGAGCTGGATCGCTTCGGCATAGCGACCGCTGTAGAATAGTTTTTCCGCCACCTCCATCTGCTGTTCGGCAGCCGGATTGTGCTCCTGGTTTCCCTCCTGAGCGGCGGGGCTTACCGGACCGGTGGCTGTACTCCCGGGTTGGGGAGCAGGTTCAGCGCTCTCTACCGTGCTGCTGCCGGCCGCTTCTGGTTCCTCAGCCGGGCTGGACCGCTCCTCGAGCAGGGCGATCAATTCCCTGCGGGCAGCCTGGATTCGCTGGCGCTCATCCGGTGCCAGGGACTGGTAATCTGCAGAGCTGACAAACTCCTCGATTTCCAGCAAGAGACCGCGTCTCTCGCCCTGGCTGGCTGTGCCCCGGCTGCGGAGCTGTTCTATTTGCCTTTCTATCTCATCGAAGGGGCTCATTTTGAATGCCTGGTTGATCTCCTGGTGCAGTGGTTTGGGTCAGGAAGGGGTTTCCTCTGGACCTTGGTTCAGATCGGGGACCTGCTGATATACCTGGACCAGGTCCACGCGCAGGTCTCTGATTTGAGTATAACCCTGGTTGAGCACCTGTTCCAGCAGTTCTTTGACCCGGACCGGCAGCCGTTCATCGTCGTACGTCCAGTTGACTGCATAGTTCAATGAAGCCCGCTCGATCTCTTCTGGCTGGTTGGGTCCCAGGGGCAGCGCTCCCGGCGCGGGCCGACCGGTCAGGATGTGGTGCAGTGCCCGGGCGCCGAACTGCACCAGGTCGAACTGCCTTTCGGCGTCGGTTAAGCCCTCAGAGTACCTTTTGGCGATATTCCAATCGATCAGTTCAACACCGTGGGTGGCAGGATCCCAATAATAATGCAGTATTTTGTGGTCCCGGTAGGCAATATTCCTGTCGTGAGCAATCTGTAAAATATCGCAGATCTGGATTGCCAGCAGCAGGCTCTCCCTGAGCGGCAAGAACCAGCCGCGAGTATGACCGGCATCGCAGTAGCCCAACAGGTTGTGCTGGTGGTCGCGCTTCACCAATGCCAGGTAAGGCAACCATCCCCCTGCCAGGCGTCCTTCCATGGCAGCCAGGAAGTTCTGTGCGGATTCAACACTGTAGCGAACGATCATACCACTTAAATGAGCGGCGGCCCCGTGGGCTTTTTCGTCGGGCAGCTCCATCCCCTTGGCTAGCCGTAGAAAGCCGCACTCGACCAGCGGCGTGACCCCGGGGACATCTCTCAGCATGGACAGGATATGCGTTTCCTCTTTGAACAGAGGCAGAGCGTATTCGACTCGCTCCGGGCGCATCACTTTGATTGCGTATTGATTCTCAGCGCCTGAACGGGTGCGAAGTTTGCCTGCAAAAACCCGCGCTGAGGAACCACGCGCTTCAGGCACCCAGGTATCCAGCGCTTCACCAAGGTGCATATCCTGGTCTTCACCCAGCCGGCCTTCGACCTCCCCTGCAACTGTCCGTACCGGGCCGGCTGTTGGCTGGTCCCTTTCCAGCAGCAGCGCGTGCGAGCGGGGCAGCGAGAGCACCTCGCGTGAGCGGAATTCATTCAGCCAGGGGATATCCTCAGCAATTCCCGGGTGATCCATGATCAAATCGGCGGGGCGCGTCCCTTTTCTCAGCCGCTTGAGCGCATCCAGAATGACATCCAGCCAGGTTGCCGGTCCAACCCGGTTGCGCAGATTCCGGCCTGCCAGCTCTGTCGCGGTCAGATAATCGTAAAATGGCTCATCCTTGTCTGCTCCGCTGCGGAGGTCCCGCAGCCACTGCGGAGCAGACTCGACCATCCTGTCCGCCAGGAGCAGGCGCCGCCGGAAGGGATCCCACAGCAGCAATCTGCGCAGCGCCTGACGGGTAGTCTCGAAATCTTTTCGCTCCCAGGCATCCAGGACGATTGCAGCGTGAGCCCTGGGCTGTGCCAGTGATTTTTCCAGGGGGTCCTGCGAGCCTGGCAGGATGGCTTCCAGTCTTTCCAGCAGCCCATCGACCTCGCTGTAGCTTATACCCGAACCGGGCGGCGGCGGCTCGATCTGGCGCCATTTTTGGACCACCTCTTCCTCGAAGAATTCCAGCAAATCCTCGTCTGCCAAGGCGGTGGTATCGTTCTCATCCTCTTCGGCTTCAATTGTGCTGTGCTTCGGCGTTCCGTTCTGGACGATAGCGGTCTGTAGTGCAAAGAACAGCCTCCTGGCAGCGACATCTGGTGTGTTCATATCTTCGGCAACCTGGAGATGAATCTGCCTGACTTGATGGCTCACCTGCTCCCACCATTCGGGGAGTGCGTCCGTACCGATGGCAGAGAACAGGTCCCACAGTAATCCCGGCCAGTCATCGGCTATGCCTGCAGCCAGTGCAGCGGAAAAGTCCATCACCGTCGAGCCAACCGGGCCATTCTGCTCGTCGAGAGCGATGGCGGCCATCCCGGCTAACAGCTCCCATTTCGCGGTGGAGGAGGCTGCCAGGTTGGCGGTTTTGTTGCACAGCCGGTGCAGTTCTGCCAGGTTGTTCTCCCCGACCAACTGCAGTGCCAGCCGGGCGTGAAAGTTGACCGCGCTGGAAAAGTCCGGCAGTCCGCCGAGTGAAACGATCTGTTTCTGAAGGCTATCGCTCTGTGTGATATGCCCGAACGATGGTCTGGATGTCTGGTAAAGTAGGCTCTCGGCCGCCCGCAGCTCCCGGGATTGGTTAATGATTTTTGCGTGCAGGGGCAGCAGCTTATCCTTTAGCTGCCTGACCTCCGCCAGGGCACTGCGTGATGTGATCTCTTGCGGCCAATCTAGGCGCTCGTACAGGTCCGGGTTGGATTCAGCCAGGAAGCCCCCCATTTCAAATAAGAACTGGTTGTAATCATCCCCGGTGGTGTGCTGCCGGTCTTTTGTGATGCCATCCGCTTCGATGAAATTCCCATTACCCCAATCGATGACGGTCAGGCAGAGCTTCGCCGGGTCCCAGAACAGGTGGTCTGGTTTTACATCGTTCCAGATGACCCCCGCCTGACTGAGGCCGTCGTTCAAGACTTCACTGGAATGGATCACTTCCAGCAGATTAATAACACCTAGCAGCGAACGCACAAGCACCGGTTCGGGGATCTGCCCCAGGCTGGCTATCGTTCGCAGGAAGAACAGCTCCTCATCGGCGGGAAGCGGCTGTATCTCCTCCACCAGCCCGGTGCGCGCCAGGCGCAGCAGCGATTTCAGGTCAAAACCGGCGGCTTTCTCGATGACAATAAATACCCCCTCCCCCAGGCTTTCTTCCGGGGGACATTGGTCGAGGAATTCGGGGGTCGACAATCGCGGCCCCTGGTCAGAATAGGTGAGCGCGTTAATGGCCTGCAGAATCCTGCCTTCGGTCCTGATTTGAGAAGCCTGGCGCATCACATCGCTGGGCAAATTGCTTCTGCGGGGGCGCTTTAAGATCGCCGGGCGGTTATCCAGCAGAGTCTCTACCAGGTAAACCTCGCCTGCATCCCCTTCACCCAGCTTCTCTTCCAGGGTCCACTTCTTCTGCAGGCCGGTAATTGTTTGTTGGAAGCTCGTCATCGAATAGTCTCAACCTGTGCTGCCGGTTATGCCAGAGCTTGCCTATTATACTCAACCGGCGCACTCTATCAGCGATGTTACTTGCCAACTGGGGACTTTATGGCATAATTGTTGTGTTTAACCACTGGATCACATGGTGGGGACTGGATCGCACTACACTTAATATCATGGCTAACATTTCCCATAAATTATCCAACTCACTAGAAGGCGCATTAGCGGGCGGAGGCGACCCGGCGACCTCACCGCTGTACGTATTTGGGCCATTCTTGAGATTGATCGTCGTCGCTGGGGTGGCACAGATCACCTTTGGGACTTCAGTCTGGATGGTGGTGGTGACCATTGCGGTGGTATCTGCCATGTACCGTCTGGTGATGCAGTGGGTGACCGATGGTTCAGGTGGTTCCGGTCTGAGCGAAGAGGAGTTCGGCGGCTGGGCGGTCAAGACAAATGCCGCTATCACTTTCATTGAGTACACGCTCACCTTCCTGGTCTCAATGGCAGCGATGGTTACCTTCATCGCTGACCGTGTCCCTGTTTTGAACCAGGAGGTGCTGGGGATCCAATACCGCACCCTGGTCGCTATTGCTCTGAGCGTGCTCACCGGCTGGCTGGTCAATCGCGGCCCGAAGATGGCCGCGCGTGCATTCGGCCCGGCAACCGCCGGTGTCCTGCTGCTGCTTTGGGCGATGGTCTTTGCCACTATCTGGCAGTTCGGCATCCAGCTGCCATCATTCAACCTGCAGGCATTTCAGGCTGGAAACCTGCAGTACACCATCGGTGGTTATGTCCGCATACTGGCGGTGATGACCGGCATCGAAGTATTTGCCAACCTGGTAGCTGCTTACGATGGCAAGCCAAAGGAAAAAAGCCGCAAGGCATTCAACAGCCTGTTGATCATCATGGGGACGACCGCAATCACGATGCTCATCGTCGGTCCGGCGATCGCTCAGTTCTCCGACCCAACCAATTTGCACGTCTCTGTGTTCACCCAGACCATGGACCAGCTGCTGCCTGACCCGCTGCCATACCTGGGGACGCTGGTGGGTGTCGCTGTCCTGATGTCGGCCTCGGCAGCCAGCGCCCAGGGGCTGCAGAATCTGGCGCTGGGCTTGAGGCTGCGCAATTACATCCCACCGGTGCTGGGGGAACGCAACCAGTTTGATGTTGCTGACAAGCCGGTCTGGGTTGAAGTGGGTATTGTGTGTGTCGCTTTCTTGTTGTTCGGCACGCATGAGGAGACTTATCTGGCAATCTATGCTGCGGGCGTATTCATCCTCTTGAGTATGACCGGTTGGGCAGTAACGAAGCGTCTGGTGCGGGAAGTGCGTCAGAGCTTCCGGCTGACGAGTGCAGCGCTTATTGTTGGGACGGTGATCGCTGCCCTGCTGACCACCAGCGCAACCGTGGTCATCTTCATCGAACGCTTTACCGAGGGCGCCTGGACATATTTCATCTTCATCCCCCTGCTGTATGCCTGGTTCAGCTTCTCCCGCAGCCGGTTAGGCGAGCCTACAGCAGAGATGGATTACCTGGGGCAGCTGGATGCTGCACAGCTGGCAGGCTTTGGATTTGGGCAGGTCACAGTCGAAGCGGGAGCGGGTCGCGGACCGAGCCGGCAGGTAGAGGTCACCTGGCTGCCCGCGCCTAAAGAGCAGAGCCACTGGCGCGAGCAGCGCACAAAGATCGAAAATATAGCCGTGCTGTTAGATGGCTCGAGCTTTGCGGCGCAGGCGCTGCCCCTGGCGAGAACGATCTCCAGGGCTTCCGGCGCCCACCTTACCCTGCTCTCATCGGTCAAGAACAATACGCCCGCGCTGGAAGAGCAGTTCGAATCCACCGTGGCTGAACGTGAAGTGTACTTGAATAATGTCGTCGCCGATTTGCAATCACAGGGATTTGCTGCCGATTTCACCATCCGCCCGGGCTTCATTGCAGATGCCACCCAGGCGTTGATCGAAGAGGGCAGTGCCGATATGGTAATCACCACTACACGCGGCAAATCCGGTGTGCAGCACTGGCTGACCGGCGGTGTCTCCGCCAAGCTGGTCGAAAAGATCGACAAGCCGGTGCTGCTTGTGAAGGCTGTAGAATCCGGCAATGATGCCTTACTCAAAATCAACCGGATCGTTGCTGCACTGGATGGTTCGATCAATTCGGAGAGCGTGTTGCCGTACGCACGAGCTTTCGGGAAGGCATTCGGCTGCGAGCTGATCCTGATGTCTGTACCCGCGATACCCGAGGTGGAGAGCTACCGCGCCGCGGCGGATGTCGTGGAGACGATACGCTCGAAGGCCGTGGCAAACATGGAAAAGTTCCTGGAAGCCGTCGCCCGTTCGCTGCGGGAAGACGGATTGAACGTGCGAACGCTGGTCACCGGCTCGATGCCGGCCCGCAGCATCGTCGAGGTCGCCGAGCAGGAAGGTGCGGATATGATCATGCTCACGTCGCGAGGGCGCGGCGGTCTGGCATTACTGCTGATGGGCAGTGTGGCACAGCGTGTCGTACAGAGCACCGAAGCAGCCGTTTTCATGGTCCCCATCTCGGAGAATGGGGGACCTGCCCAGGTCGAAAAAGAACAGGTGGGATGACCAATCCGATGCGGGTATGTGTGCGGTGAGACAGAGGACTCATGCGCAAATTATAGTTGAGCCGGGCGTAGAATGATGCGTTGGACCGCTTAACAACAATAATCAAGGTGGCAGCAGTTATGGCATCTGAATATGCTCAACGCCTGATAAATTGACGTCAGTGTGGGTAAAGACGGATGAGAGGATTTGGGGTTGTTATATGGCGGCGGAGACGCCAAATAACAACCCCAAAGTTATCTAATCCCGAATTTAGGTTTATATTACATAATTTATAGAGTTGCGTTTTAGGGAAGAAGGCGTACCAGCCGAACCAGTATGCCAGGTGACCACGCAGGCGCGGGGCAGTCTCGCCGTCCGGTCCCAGCAGAGCATCTTCCGTCACCTGCCAGGTGTTGCCGTGCTCATCCAGCACGGCATCGCTCACCGGTGCCGGGGAGAAGCTGTGCTCCCCGCGCATGAAGGCACGCACCTCGCTGCCGCTGTCGTAGCTGACCGGACCGGCATGCCGGTTCTGCCCCTCCACCTGCACAGTGCCGCGTTGGGCAACCAGCACCAGCCATGTTTCCCCCACAGTATCGTTCACTACTTTCTCGACGACCAACCGCTCTAGGGCGTAATCCGTCTCGCCAGCAGCACTGTCGCTCAGCAGATACATCAGGTATTCGGCTATCTCATCCGGTAGGGCGGTACTGGCGCTCGCCTGCGTTGCGGGGGTGGCAGTGGATTCTGTGGGGGTGACCACCCGGGTTGGGTCTGCGGGAGTTGTGGAAGTGGGTGGGTCGGGTTGTGCGTCCGGCGATCCCCTGCAAGCGCCGAGCAGCAAGCACAGGCCGATGAAGGCGATCCCGGCAGCGGGAGTTCCCGTCGGCCCTGGCTGGTCGTGAAGGGAGTGTCACATTGCTTAATATGGCAGTCATTTTTCTGACTGCATTCTAGCAGGCAAATCTTACGAAAATATTACACGGTGATGATCGATTCTGGGAACCTGCAATATCTTATCGGTGTATATATGTGTAGACAAACCCAATCGAATATACTTAGGCAATTCGCTAAAGGTTTTAACAAACTCTTATGTTGGGATTAGCGAATTGCTCGGGAGGATAGTTGTCTTGTAAGTGAAACTGCTGTCTGGATGGGTGTGTGACTGAAGAAGAACTGCTCCAGCTTGCCCGCCAGGGGGACGATGCGGCCTGGGATGCGCTGGTACACCAACACCAGGAACCTGTGTTCCGGCTCGCCTATCTGCTGCTGGGCGACCCGGATGATGCGCAGGATGTCACCCAGGATGCTTTTATCCGCGCCTACCGCGCGCTGGAGCGCTTCGACGCGCAGCGACCGCTGCGCCCATGGCTGCTGCGCATCGTCTCGAACCTGGCCAGCAACCGCCGGCGCTCGATCGGGCGCTACCTGGCAGCCCTGGCCCGCTTTTCACAGGAAAATCCAGACGCCTACCGGACCTACGACCGACCATTCCCGAATGAGGAGTCAGCCACCTTGTGGCAGGCCCTGCAGAGGGTCAAACCTGGATTTCGAGAGGTGATCTATCTGCGCTACTTTTTAGAGATGTCCGAGGCCGAGATGGCAGAGGTGCTCGGTGTGGCGCAGGGGACGGTCAAATCCCGGCTGCACCGGGCGCTGAAAGAACTGCGCATAGTCGTTGAAGCCGAATATGCTTTTTTGAGGGAATAATCATGGATCAAGCAGCTCTGGAAAACCGCTTGCAGATGCTGGCAGGGGAAATGCCCTATCCGCCCACTCCGGATATTGTCCCTCTCGTGCGCCCCCACTTGAGGAAAGGCATTCGGTCCAGGCTTCACCTCCGGCTGGCTGCAGGAGCCGCATTGACAATCGTGCTGCTCGCTGCAGCATTGTTCGCTGTCCCGAACGTGCGAGCAGAGATCGTGCGCTTCATCCAGATTGGCGTGGTGCGCATCTTCACGGCTGCGCCGGACGATACCCCGGTCCCGACTCGGCCTGCTGCACCCGATACTGCAACGGTCAGTCCAACCCAGGTAAATGCGCCAACGCCGGTCCAGCGGCCATTATCCCTCAACCCGGCGGGAGAGACAGGCTTACAGATGGCGGCACAGAACGCGGGTTTTCCGGTGCGTCTGCCAGCCTATCCGCCTGACCTGGGCATGCCAGATAAGATCTACTTCCAAGAGGATGGCCCGACGGTCATCCTCACCTGGCTTGACTCGCAGCAGCCCGAGCGGGTGCGCCTCAGCCTGTACCAGATCGGACCCGGTTCGATACTGGTCAAGAAGATGCAGCCGGAGGTGCAGGAGGTCCAGGTAAACGACCAGTTCGCAGCCTGGACAGATGGGCCGTACCTGCTGGAAATCGTTGGCGGCGGGTATCGGGAGATGCGGCTGGTAGAAGGGCACACTTTGGTCTGGACGGATGGGGAGATCACCTACCGCCTGGAGACCGACCTGCCGCTGGAAGAAGCCGTGCGCATTGCTGAGTCCTTGGAGTAGGGGGTCAATTGTAGGCCTTGCCGGGAACCGCCTCCATGCAGCGGTGTATAAGGGATATACAAACACGGAGGTGACGCATGTCACGCAGCTTATTGTCGGTATATCTCTTATTCTGTATATTCCTGAGCGCCTGCATACCTGCCAGGGCGGAGGACGCAGCCCAGGGGACAGGCACCTTCCCAGCTTCGATAACCGGGGAGGCTCCACCGCTGAGCACAGTGAATGCGGAGCACACCCCCGGCCCAACTGCGGACCTGTCTGCGCTGGGGGCGTATAGTTCCAGCGTGCTGGTTGCTGATGGGGGCGGCGGGCAGCTTGGCTCAGACATGCTGGTCGATGAGGATCGGGTTGCCGTCCGGATCGACCAGCATTAAGCTCCCTGGTCCGGAAGTGCTCTCGTCTGCCTCGCTGACCAGCTCCAGGCCCTGCTGCTTAAGCTGGCGCTGCAGCTGGCGCACGTCTGTGTAGCTGGCGAGCTCCTGGGCATTGCTGTCCCAGCCAGGATTGAAGGTAAGGATGTTTTTCTCGAACATCCCCTGAAACAGGCCGATCACGCAATCGCCGTTCTTCAGGATCAGCCAGTTCTGTGAGATATCTCCGCCGAACACTTCGAATCCGAGCACCTCGTAAAACTGTTTTGATGCTTGGATGTCCTTCACCGCTAAACTTATCGAAAATGCACCCAGGTCCATGCTCTGCTCCTTCTAAAAGAAAATAACGACTCTGATGGTACAGAACTGACTGTTCTGTAAAACTTGAATAATCTTCCCGGTATCATTTCCAACTGGGTAGGTCCAATTTGATTATATCAACCAATATGAACCCGAGTACCAAATATATCTCGCGAAAGCCTCATAGCTATGGTTTCCCCCTCTCTGTGGATAAGCGCCTCTCCACCTCCACCAGCACCACAGCCGAGACGCAGACAATCACCAGCAGGAGCAGGAACCCCTTGACGCTGCCAGGTGTGCTGCCCAGAAAGGGGATATTATGCCCCGGGCCGAGGGCAAAGACGAATCCTGCCAGCGCTGTTGCCAACGCTGCCCTTGCAGTATGCCCGATCAGCCAGCCTGCCAGCGCACCCACCAGCGTTGATGTCGCCAGCAGCTCCAGGACGAAAATCGTGGTGGCGCGGCCGGTGCTGATCAGCAGCACTCCGGCGGGGACGGTCACATCGAACATCGGACCTCGGAGTTCTGCCAGGATGAAGGAAGGCAGCAGGATCACCGCGATCAATGCGATGACAGCTATAGAGATCCACGGGCGGGGCGGCAGGGCAGGTAGCAGCTCGCCGTATGCCCACCCCACAGCCAGCCCACCCAGCGCAGCGATCAGCAGGCCAAGCGGCAGGATGAACCAGATCGGTGTGATCCAGAAGTGGTGGATGACCAGGAAGACGAGCAGCCCGGCCATACCGGACAGCACGCCGGCAATGAGTGATGGTCGTTTCACGCGCCTGACTATGGTTTCATAGTGGATCAAATGACGATCATCGAACGACCCATGCCTTTGAGATTGAAAGGCATCTGCTCCCAGCTGTCACCATAATCGCCGGTATGCCAGATATCCCCATTGTGCAGCCCGGCATACAGATGCCCTGGGGCATCCGGAACGGTAACCAGCGCCAGCGGCATACCCTGCATGGGGTGCGCTTCCCAGCCGATAGGCTGCCAGCCAACCTCGGCGTCTGCCCGGTAGAGATAGGCTTCCACCTGCCCGCCATACGCTTTGGATGGACCAGGAGCTACCGAGACGTACCAGATTTGCGGGTCGCCGGGGTCAGCGGCGCAGGAAACGCCGTAGTTCTTCGCCAGCCCGTGCTTCGCCTTGCGCCAGGTGAAGCCCCCGTCCTGGCTGAATGCAGCACCACCCCCGGTGCCGCCTGCTTCGTAAGCCCAGCTCTGGCTGAGGTGGAATTTCAGCGTGTGGCAGTCGCGCAAGGCAGCTTTACGGTGTCCAGACCAGCTGACCCCGCCGTCCTCGCTGCGCACCACCCCGCCGAACTCGACCCCGGCCAGGATGACCTGCGGGTCCTCTGGCGAGACAGCCACCCCAATAACATAAGCCTGTGTCGGTCGCTCTGAAGGCGTAAACCACCACCAGCGGCCGGGGATGCGGCGGAAACCCGGCAGTTCACTCCAGGTGCCTCCGCTGTCATTGGTTGTAAACAGATAAGCTGGCTTCGTCCCGGCGAACAGGGTATTGGAATCGTGCGGGCTGACCGCGATCGATTTGACGATCTGCCCGGACATCCCGCATGGCTGCCAGGTCTCCCCGCTATCCTCCGAGCGCCAGATCCCATCGCCTTGCGTCCCGGCGTAGACTATTTGCGGGTTGCGCGGGTCCGAGGCCAGGCAGCGCACGTCCTGACCTTCCAGGGGGAACGTCACCGCCCAGTTGTCGTCCGTGCGCACGGCTTTAGCCAGCCTTCCATAGGGTGTTGCCAGTATGGTGCTCGCGTTCATCTGCTTCCTCCCTCTCTTCGAACAAGCACAGTCGTGGACAACCTGATCGAATTGGACTAATTATATCTTATATAAGTCTGCCCTGAATTCTCTTTGCGCCAGATTGCTAAGTAGTCAGTCAACCTGGATAAGATGGGTAGGCATGAAAGTTGCATACTTCAGGACAAAAGGAGACCCTGGAGATGCCAAGAAAAATGTACCATATCAACCTAAGCGAAGCAGAACGGCAAACGCTGCTTGAGATGACCCGCAAAGGCGAAATCAAAGTACGTAAGTTCAAACGTGCGATGATCCTACTCAAAGCCGATGAAGGTTTATCCGACCAGCAGATTATGGCTGCATTGAATGTTAGCCGTCCCTGCGTGGAACGGATCCGCAAGCGCTTTGTAGCCGATGGTATGGAAAGAGCCTTGAATGAAGACCCACGTCCAGGCCAAAAGCGTAAGCTGGATGGACGGGCAGAAGCCACCTTGATTGCCACGGCATGTAGCGATGCGCCAGACGGGCATGAACACTGGACCTTGCGCTTACTGGCAGACAAGCTTGTCCAGTTGGGTGTGGTAGAGGCAATATCGCACGAGACCGTGCGCCGAACGCTCAAAAAAACGAGTTGAAGCCCTGGCAGCAAGAGATGTGGTGTATTCCTGAAGCCAGTGCTGAATACGTGGCTTGCATGGAAGACGTGTTGGATGTGTATGAACTGCCCTATGATCCGCTGCGTCCACAAGTGTGTTATGACGAATGGCGACGGGCATTGATCAGTGAGACCCGCTTGAGTATTCCTGCTCAACCGGGCAGGCGCAAGCGAGTGGACTACGAGTATCAGCGCCATGGAGTGGCGTATCTGCACATGATCTTCGAACCGCTGCAAGCCAAACGCCATACCCGTGTCACTCAGCAGCATACGATGCAGGATTTTGCGCACTGTATGCAGTGGCTGGTGGATGATTTGTATCCATGGGCTGAAGTCATCCGGGTGGTTTTGGATAATCTGGCGACGCATAAACCGGCCGCTCTGTATAAAGTCTTTCCACCGCAAGAAGCCCGGCGCATTCTCAAGAAACTGGAGTTTCATTACACACCCAAGCATGGCAGTTGGCTCAATATGGTCGAGATCGAGTTGAGTGTCTTTGGTAGAACCATGAAAAACTATATCCCGGATCGATCAATCTTCGCTGAGGAAGCGAAGGCACTTACTCTGGAGCGTAATCAAGCGGAGGCAACTGTGGATTGGCGATTCCGCTGCCCGGATGCTCGCATCAAGTTGAAGAGGCTGTATCCATCCATTTCAGCGTGACTGACTACTTAGCAGTCCAAATCAGAATAACAGATATTTATTTATCATTTTCGAGAACGTTGGTTTAGGTCCTGCAAAATCACTTAATATAAACAAATTGTCATGGGAGCCTAAATCTGGTAAATCTTCACCAGATGGATTGGATGTCCCTGCCGATGGAATAGTTATTGGGCCATTATTGCCTCAAGAATATGTTGTATTTTTAGTAGACGTTTCGCAAGATAAAGATAAAACTGATCCTTTACGTAACTCGGATGCATCACTCATATGTTTGGAATATTCGTTCGATGGTTTCTTTGAAATTCACGAATTCATACCTGAAAATAGGTTTTGCGTTGTGGGTACGAATAAGCAAGATATTGAACAAAGTATCTCATCATCACATAAACCAATTATAGAAATTCAACCCGATTGGAAATGGAGTTATTAGCGTAGCTTTTGTGCAAATAGCGCCCAAGGCGCTTTAAATCGTCAAGTTTGAACTTTTTGAGCAAACGGCAACGCCAATTGAATGGCGACCGGCTTGCTCACCGATAGGGACCGACCAGCAAAAACGCTGTGGTCCGTGAACCTTACCAAACAACCCTGCTCTTGCCAGGCGACCCAGGCGGACGTATGCGCCCCGACCTTCACCTGCTGCTTGACTTGGGGCTGGGCCGGGTCTTCCCAACCCGCGGGGACGGAACGGCACTGCTGTGCGACCCACTCGGCGGCGAAACGCACGAAGTTGGCGGCAAATCGGCCAAACTGCTCTTGCAGGTACAGGGCCGGTTTGGAGCGGACTTTCAGATAGCGCATGGCAAACGTGCCTTTCCCTTCCTTGATGCCCGCTTCGATCGTCTGGCGAGCATTGTAGAATGTGAACCAGCCAGCCGGATCGTCCGTTACCGGATCGGAGCCGAAGTGCAAGAGAACGTTATGCTTCAGCTTTTCGCCGGTATGAAAGCGCTCCAGAGCCAGGTCGAGCGGATAAGGGAAATCTTTGGGCTGCATGTGCTTCCAGACGATCATCTCCGCGTTGTTGCCCACCGGCTGCCAGGGCTGATCTCCAGCCTGTTGCTTCAGGCACGGCAGCAGCCAGTTGCCGTAAGGCCGGGAGTACACTTCGTAGCCCATTTCGATCAACCAGGCCAGGTTCTCTCGGTTGCTAAAACCGGCATCCAGGCGAAAGATGGCTCGAATGGGGAAGGCATTGGCGGCATTCTCTTGCTCGAACTGCTCCAATCGTTGGCGGAGTTGCTGTTCCACCTGCAAGCTTTCAGCCCATTTTTCCTGGCGCAGCTTTCTTTTCCGGTCCAGCTTGGGCAGCCGCTTTTCCAGGCGACTGCGTCGGCGTTGGAGTACGCCTAGTTGGGTGCGCAGCTTTCCCAGGCGACTGAACGGACGCGCTTTCCGACCTGCCGCCTGGTACTCGGCTTCCAGTTGGGCTAACTGCGCCGGATGCGCTTGGATCTGCCGGTCCGTCTCGGCCATTTGATCCAAAACACGCTGCACGGCCTGCTGGCTTTCTTCGAAACGGGCCTCCAGTTCCCGGCGCAGTTTGACCTGGGCTTCCAGCCGCTGGGTCAGGAGATCGGTGCGCCGCAAAGGTCGCAGTCCGATCCGAGCCTCGGCGGCATGCACCAGGGCGGCGGTCTGAGCCATGGACACCATATCGCCCGGGTGTAAGCTGCTGGAGAGCAACAGCCGCCCATACGTCGGGGTTCTCAGGCAGACCTGGGCTGCCTGATAGCCCAGCCCGAGCTGATTCATACCCATGTGCCCATAAGCCGCATCTGGGTAACTCGTACTGGTATCAGACACCGGCCGAGCCGTCAAATCGCCGTCCAAAACCAGCTCGCCCTGGCTGGCCAGCGCCAACATCACCTCTCGGTCCAGGATGGGCTTTTCCAGTTGCTCCAGCGCCTGGACGATTTGCTCGGCCTGATCCTGAGTGAGCGCAGTCAAGGTCCGGCTGACCCCGCTGTGATGGGCCCAGCCCGGCTGTAACCAGGCTTGAGCGACTGCCGCATCCTTGACGATCGGTTCGGCGGCGGTGTTGAGTTCCTGCAGGTGTTCCAGGCCACTCAAAATGGCCAGGAAGAACTCCAGGATTTTGGTGTGCGGGCTATAGTCGACCGTTTTTTGGTCTATTGCCACTCTGTTCACGGCCTGGATCAGCCCGAACGCTTGGGCGAACTGGCCCCAGATTACCAGCATCGCATGCTGAGTGAGCGTTTCCGCTCCGTTTTCGCTCATGACGGCGCCTCCTGGAAGGGATCGTCATAAGCATAACTGAGCAAGGTTCAATTGTAAAAGTTCAAAACTACGTGTTTTAAAGCCGATTGGCTTCTATTTGCGCAAAACTTACGCTAGAGAATCGCAATTCTTGAGTCAGGGAATTTCGGAATTAAATCGATACCCCACACCAGGCTCGGTCATGATATAAGCGGGGCGAACGGGGTCATCCTCAATCTTCCTGCGAAGCTGTGATATAAATACACGCAGGTACTCGCGCTCATCACCGTACACATCCCCCCAGACGGCCTTAAGCAGCTCACGATGACCTACGACCTTCCCCATGCGTTGAGCAAGATAGTGAAGGATGTCATACTCCGTCGGCGTCAGGTGAATGGAATTGCCGCGCAGGGTCACCTGTCTTGCGTCGGGGTTAATTAATAGATCTCCAACCAATAATAATGTGTTCTGTTCCTGAGGGTCTGTCTTATAAGACATCCACCGCCGCAAAGCCACCCGCACCCGTGCCAGAAACTCCTCCATATTGAATGGCAGGACAAGATAATCGTCTGCGCCGAGATCGAGAGCCTGGATCTTTGTACTTTCCGAACCAATTGCCGACAGGACGATGATAGGCGACTTGCTCATCTCACGCAAGCGAGCGCATATCTTTAGACCATCCGCCTCAACTATCGTGAAATCTAAATTCAATACAAATAAATCAGGATTGAGGCGCTGAGTAGATTCGTATGCATCCTGGTCATCTAAGGCAATATAAACATCATACCCCCGCCCGACCAGGTTGCGGCGCAGGGTGCGAAGAATATTCGGTTCGTCACCAATGAGCAAAATAATCGGCGTACTCATATCTCCATCGGAGTGTTCGTGAAAGCAGGGATGATCAGCCGCAAGATCAGCTCACCCGACGAGTCCTCTACCTTCTCTAGCTCGATCTGCTGGAGATGGAATATCTCGCAGGCGACATGTAATCCCAATATCAGCTCGGGCAGCAATGAATATCTTGAGAAGGCGATTTGATCGGTTTTGCAGTACTGCATGCTATGTATGAGATCCAGATCAGCTTCTTCCAGACCATCGATATCCAGAAACCAGTTGGTTGGTTTTTCAATCGCCTGGAACTGAATTTTTTCGGTTTTTTGCCCAGTTGCAAGCAGCTCAACCAGGTAATCAAAGGCTATGATGAGATACTCATAATCAACCAGGGCAGGTTTGCCTTCTTTAGGCAAAGAAAATCTCAAGTTCCATTTGGGATTCCTGGCAGCTGCGTTTGCCTGAACCACTGCCAGGATTTCCTGCAAAGACTGCGGTTCTTTTTTTAACTCCAGGCTGCCAGCTTCTGCACGAAATGCCAACGCTAAAAGCATTACCAGGCGTGAAACTTTATCCGCACTATTATCGATCGTCTCGAGGAATTCATGTTGGTTTGCCGGATCCCAGAATAGGTCGTAGTTCAGCAGACTCGAAACTGCCGCTTTGATGGATGCCGACGAAACCTGTAATCGACGGCTGGTTTCAACAAACAGCATCCAGATGTACAGGCGATCCGATAACGCTCTCTCTAGCTCAGCGCGCAAAGCGATGTTCTGGCGTTTCAATTCATCATACGAAGGATCAGCTATATTATTGTCTCTGGCATCCATTTTATATCTCAATTTCCTTCATTCTTGAACAATTCTATCGACCCATCCCCTGAGCCGATCCAAAGACCGCTTTCCATCCGCATGGTGTCTGCAAGCTTTCTCAGCGTTGTTACAATCACCTGCTCACCCCCGCTGTGTAGAAATTTTGAAGCTGCCTTGAGCAATCGTTGCACAGATTTTGAGCGGAATGATTCCTGAGCGATGATGTCATCCAACTCTTCCAAAGATATTTTTGAAAGGACTTCGGTGCTCAGACCTGATAGGATGAACTTGTTATCACGTTCGATGACCGATACAAGCACTTTCGCATCGAGCTGCTGCGCCATTAAACAGGCTATCTGTTCTGTCTCGATTACCGCTTCGATGCCGTCGTAGCCGCCGTCCGGATTGCGTACAACCGGGATGCCACCCCCACCACCGGCGATGACGATATCCCCCTGTTCGACCAACTGCTGGACCCCTTCAATTTCAATGATTTCCTTGGCAGGATAAGAGGGAACAGCCCGGCGGTAGCCACGGCCTGGATCCTCGATCATCGTCCAGCCTCGCGTTTGACGGTATTGTTCAGCTTTATCCCGGTCGAACCAGGGACCGATGGCGCTGAGAGGTATGCCTTCGGAGGGTTGGCTGGTATCCACCAGTGTCTGGGTCAGCACACACATCACCTGGCGTTGGAGGCTGTTCTGCGACAGCACTTTCATAAATGCCTGGGAGAGCATGTAGCCTGTTGCTCCCTGGGTGTCTGCACCGCACACGTCAAGCGGAATTGTGTGTAAAACATGGCTGGCTACCTCAGAGCGGAAGAGTACGAATCCCACCTGGGGTTTATTGCCATGCATGACGGCGATTTTTAAGTTGCTTCGAAATAAAGTCAACAGTCCTTCTGCCAGATCCTTTGCATTGCTGCGCTGGTCGGCAATGCGGGAACCCTGACCATTAGCGAGCACTTCTCCATTTACTAGAACGACCACTGTTCCACTCATACTCAGAACTCCTCAATCGAGAATAACATTTGCCACTCAATGAATCTATTTGAGATATTTTACCCTGTCTGGAGTACTCACATTCAACAAACACGTATGAAATAGCCCCTCCCAAAGAAATCTTGGTCACTTACTGCTACGCATCCATGATGAGGTTAGCTCAAGCGACGTGCCTGTGAAAGAGCTATGTTTCCTCTTCAGACGATCATATGCAATTCGACCGTGCTGAATCACGAGGACAACTTGTCCAATGGCTTTAATTTGGACGAGCGGATTGCCGTCTACTATCACAAGGTCTGCCAGCTTGCCGCCGGAAAGTGAACCTAACATCTCTTCCCAACTTAATAGCTCTGCCCCGCGAATCGTCGCAGCCTGAATAACCTCGAATTCCGTCATTCCACGATCCAACAGCGCGACCAACTCATTAACTATGCCTTCCAGAGGCGGGCACCTGTCGTAACCACAATCTACACCTGTTCTCCCAGGTTGAACTAAACCCTACCGTCCTTACTGGCTACTAAAATCAGCACGCCACCAGCTAATGCTGATGGCTTGGTTTTGATTCAGTATTTGCCCTAAAATTAGGTAGTGCAGGCCACTAACTTAATGATGATTGCTTCAAAGGCACCTACCCTTGAGTAACCTTGTCGCAAAAATACATTTGAAATCCTATGACTCACCTAGAATGATCCCCTATCCGCACGGACAACAAAAGTAGCCAGCACAGGAGCTGCTCGCCTGAGTTTCCTTGCCATCGCCATTTTCACGCCCGCCCAGGTAGATGATCTCCCGAGCGGTGACTTCGAAAGATGCGCCAGGCGTGCCGTCCCGCCGTTCCCAGATGCGCGGGCTGCCGGTATCCGGGTCGGAGCTCAAGCGCCCCTTGACCATAGCCTGGCTGCCCTTCTGCAAATACTGGTTGGCGTTCTCGGCATTGCGCTCCCAGGCCGTGACCTGTAACCAGAGCGTCTCTTTGATCAACTCGCCCTGTGAGTTGCGATGGCGGTGGTTGGCAGCTAGCGGAAAGCTGGTCACCGCCACACCGCCGGGCGTGTAGCTCATCTCGGGGTCGCGCCCAAGCCGCCCGATAATGGTGATTTCGTGATAGGACATAGAACAAACTCCTTTCGTGATTAGAGAGTGGGGATTAGAGAGTGGGGAGTAGAGAGTGGGGAGTAGAGAGTAGTGACCGATCCAGCGAACTTGCCCGGAGAGGCTGAGCAGACGCCGATATTCTTGCCTTGCTTTCTGTGATTCTCTAAAGATGGGAATAGGTGATGAGCAATTGGGCGATCAGGTCATAAGACCTCCTTTCGGGTTGTGTCGGTTTGGATTGAGAGTGCTGCATACGTACAGGAGCCGGCTAACAGCCGGTTTGATGTGCAGAGTCGCTGAAACTCTGTTCAGACGACACAACTCAGGGCTTGAGACCTATGCTCAAGCCTTGACGCATGGCGTCTGATATCACCTACGCAGTCACCTAACAATTCACACCTAACAATTCATCCTTGACTTTTGTACTATTTCCGCTATGCTAAGAGTAGTAGATTTGCACCTGCACAAGCAGAGAGAATATCGCACGTCATCGTTTCATCAGCCCGATCACATTAAGCACCAGCCTCACTGCCAGTGCAGGGGATGGTGTTTTTTGTTCAGCAAGGTCCGTCCCGGGGGGACAACTTTATACCATCCCGATGTACTGCCTGCCATTTGGCGTATCTTTGGTTAGGAAACATTCTTTCAAGGAGGGTGGGAGATGAAGGCGTATAGCTCCCGTTTTGCTGTACTCGTTAGTGTAATTCTGGCAAGCTTAATTGCCGCACTGATTGTGAGTCCATATCTAATAGGTATCTCTCCAAAGGCTTCTGCCAGGATTCAAAGCCCTGGGGAGAGGGACTCTCTGGATCAACCATTGTCGGTTCCCTCCGTGATTCCGCTGGGTTTGAATTTCCCTATTGCCATCGGCAAGGGCGGAGATATCCAGGGAAAACCGGGGATTGCTTACGACGGAAACAACTTCCTGGCAGTATGGGCGGATTCAGTCACGTATAACTCTATCTATGGCGCTCGCGTAACCATGGACGGAGTGGTTCTTGACCCCCAATCCATCAATATTTCTGTGTCAGGCAATCAGGCAGTAAAGCAGCCTTCCGTTGGTTTTGACGGCAATAACTATCTGGTGGTCTGGGAAGCCACCCGATCTGGTGTGTCCGAGGAATATGGGGCACGTGTGACGCCGGATGGCATAGTTCTGGATCCTGGAGGCGTCAAGTTGACTACTGGTGCTGACGCAATGATCCGGATGCCCGGGATTGCATTTGACGGCTCTAATTTCCTGCTGGTCTGGCGCACACCAGCCTTCAATATCCGTGCTGCGCGCATATCAACCTCTGGAGGTGGTTTGACAAACCTCGACCCACCAGCAGGATTTCCCATCATAAGTTTGGGATCCTCTCGCTATCCGGCAGTCGCGTTTGACGGAGAGAATTTCATGGTGGTCTGGCATGATGGCCGCAACAGCACTGTCTCCGGATTGGATATTTATGGGACGCGGGTAGATACGCAGGGAGTCGTATTGGATATCAATGGATTCCTGATCAACGATGATCCAAACGACCAAAAATACCCCACCATAGATTTCGACGGCACAAACTATCTGGTTGGGTGGTTCAGCGCCGACCCCAGCAACCCCCAGGGTCTTGGGCACGGCTATGCAGCCAGACTATCACCTGATAAGCAGGTGTTGGACGATCCTCCAATCTGGCTTGGCGATCGCGCCCGCGATGGATTTCCGGTTCAGGTCAATTGTGATGGAACAGACTGCCTGGTTGCTTTTGCTGTGGAACACGAGCCGAAGGCGAAGTTCCGCATCGTGGATAGTTATGCCCACCAGATATCTGGAGATGGAGAAATCGTGAGTCAACAACGAATACCCCTATCCACTGCATTTGGGAACCAGTTCATGCCGGTGATTGGCTATGGGGGGGGACGCTATCTTGTTGCCTATAATGAGTGCCCACCCGGTAGGGTAACAGTAACCTCCATCTACGGGCAGATGTTGGAGGAGCAGTTGCTCGCCGCTCCAGCTCAATCAAAAGAGGCTCCTGCAGCAGCGCCGGTGATGGCGCCAGTCAAGGCTGCCGACCTGGCGTTTGGTGTCTGGACCCAGGAAACGGCGAATTTAGGTGAGTACACAACCGCGGGCTGGGCCTTCAGTGCTTCTGACGCTTTTGCGTTTGGCGAGGACATCTCCCAATATAACGGAATCGAATGGAAACCTTTGGAAATTGACCCCGCTGATTACGGCGCGTGGGCCACCGGACCAGATAGCATCTGGACGGCTGGATGGTGTCGCGGCTTCCACCATTTTCTCGGTGAGAGTTGGGGACATGTTGGCTGTTTTGGAGGCACCGCCACCGGGATCTGGCTACCTAACCCCCACCAATTATGGGCCAGTTGCAACAACGGGGAACTCATGAAGTCCGATTATGTCGACATTGATTGGTGGAACTGGACCACAATCACGACCAGTGTCTCGGCTGATCTGTGGGATATCTGGGGAGCGTCTGCTAATGACATCTACGCCGTAGGGGACCAAGGCACGGCGCTGCACTACAATGGCGTGGCGTGGAATCGTTTGACAGATATCCCGACTTTCCAGAGTCTGAATGCCATCTGGGGCAACAGCTCTGACGATATCTTTGTAGTGGGAGATTTTGGTACCATCTTGCACTTCGATGGTACCGAATGGACCCTCCAAGACAGCCATATCCACGCGCACCTGTTCGATGTATGGGGGACCAGTGGCTCCGATATGTACGCGGTGGGCTTCAACGGGACAATCCTCCACTATGATGGGACGAGTTGGACAGTTGAGGAGAGCAATACGCAGAGCGACCTGCTGGCTATATGGGGCATTGTGGATCGCCAACTGCCGGGATACATCATTTGGGCAGCCGGCGGCGACAGAATTTTGCTAAGGAAAACTTATCCTGCTGCGGCAATCTCCGCCTCTCCCACCAGCGGGGAGCCACCGCTCACGGTAACCTTTACAAACAACTCTACGGAAGGCTATACCTCAGCAACCTGGGATTTTGGGAATGGCGGGACCAGCACACTACCCAGCCTGGAATACACGTACGACGAGCCAGGCCTGTATACCGTCACCCTGGATGTCACCTGGTCTGGTTGGGCCGATCGCGATTCCGTGGTGATCCAGGTCGGTGATATCTTCCAGGGGATCTACCTGCCACTATTGCTGAGAGATCGATGATCCTGGCGGATTCAAGGAGCAATCAAACCTGTTCAGGTAAACAGAAATCGTGGGAACGACGATGTTCTGTGATCTGAATGACTGTAAACAAGAGATGAAGACAGATCACATTGTTGAGCCAGAGTTAGTGCGTATCCCCGCCGGTTATTTCTGGATGGGAAGCGAAGGAAGCGATATGGATGCCTACAGTAA
>JAQBDA010000106.1:0-6700 GCA_032124675.1 Chloroflexota bacterium | reverse complement strand
GCTCAGGTGTATGTGAGGGGGAGGGGATTATTTGGCTTGTCGCAGATGGCAGTGCTGCAGGCGTTTTCAGGAGGATGGGGTTCTGTACACGGCAGCCTGTGGTGACCCCGAGTAAGCCCACGAAGATCAATCCTGTGATTCGACGAATAATATGCTGCATTGGATTGTCCTTGGTTGTCTTTCCAATATCAGGGGGTGATGGCATGTACGCTGCTCAATACGCGTCCTGAATTTATATAAAAAACCCATTTTAATTACTCAGTTAACTTCACAAAAGATCAATAGAATTCTCAGCAGCGGTGAGAGATAACCGAATGTAGAAAAAGAGATTATTCCCTAAGATTGGGTAATAATCTCTCAGTCTGGCAGATGGTGCAATAATAAATCGGTTAATTAATCCAGATAATACGTCATCCTCTGCAGGTGGGTGACAGGATCGGTGTGCTGAACGTGGACTTCGGGTGGAACATTGATATTAATTGGGGCATAGTTGAGGATCGCTTTGACGCCGGCTTTTACCAGCTCATCGACGACATCCTGGGCGAAGGCTGCCGGAACGGCAATCATGGCTACTTTTATTTTTGCCTTCTTGAGAACAGAGACCAGCTTGGCGGCATCCTGGACGACATATGAGCCAACCTTCGATCCAATTTTCTGCGGGTCATTATCGAATATCATGCTCACCTGGAAGCCGCGGTTCATAAATCCAGCGTAGCGTGCCAGGGCGCTGCCGATATCTCCGGCACCGATCACAGCGACATCCCAGACACGGTCGACCTTCAATATGCTGCTGAGCTGCTCCACCAGGTATTCAACGTCATACCCTGTGCCTTGCTTGCCGAATTCGCCAAATTGGGAGAGATCCTTCCGGATCTGGGCTGCTGAGATGCCCAGCCGGTCCGCCAGGTCCTGTGAGGAAGTCACAGATGGCCCCTCCTGGTGCATACGCTGCAGGGTGCGTAAATACAGCGGAAGACGACCGACGATGATATCCGGGATGATTTTTTCGCCCATGTAACGCTCCTCACCTTTGGATTTGTTTATTCAGGACTTAGCTGTTCAAAAGGAAGATTCTATTAATGAAATTTACCACAAAAACGTCCATTTTGGCAACAAGGAATCGGGGTTTATTAGGACCTCCCATAGTACGGGGCAAGCTTTGCACCTACAGAGCTCCTACGTCAGGGCAATTCCCAATGGCCTGAATTGGGCCGTAAGTGAATCGCTGTACTCAAGTCAAAAAAAATTTGGCTCTTAATGCAATTGTGGTGGGCAATTGGCAATTGCCCACCACAAACCCTTGAAATTCAATGAAATTGTATCGGCTACTGCTTGAAGACCCGCTTGCAGTCCAGGTAGTTGGTCACGCTGTCTTTCAGACAGACGAACAGGATCGGGGCTTTGGAGACATCCTTTGGCAGTTTATCTACTTCATCCATAAAGCCTTTTTTGTCTGTAACGACCTTGCCCAGCTTGTACCAGGGCTCAGTGAAGTCTTCACGTACCTTGATGAAGAAAGGCCAGGATTTCTTGAAATCTTCACCGCTGACGGTTACTTTGCCGTCCTTCACAACCGCGGTCCAGGTATAGTCCGAGCTTGGCTCAGGGAGCTTGGGGATGCAAAGCACTTGACCGACAGTGAGGTGGTACGGTTTTTCCAAATCATTCGTATTGGCGATCTTATATACTGTCACATCGTATTCTTTGGCGATCATATAGATGGATTCGCCCGCTTCTACAGTATGTTCGTCCTGGCAAACACCCGCCTGAGCAGTCTGAGGTTTGACTGCCCCAAAGAATGCGAAGGCAACTGCAATTGCAAGTGCGACCTGGAAAAAACGAGTGATGGGTTTGGTTTTCATTTAGACCTCCATTATAGGTGTTGACCATTGTTGATTATTTTCTATTGCCGGATATCACCTGGGTTATATCCCAAATAGTCCGGCTTTTCACCCTGCTAGGGTAGAGTATTACCGGTGGACCTACGGATGATAAAGACCTCCTACTAAAGTAGGATGGCTGTGGTGAGAGGATCCGCAGAGAGCACCCCGGCAATTCGCTGAGTATATCCTTATCATTTGCTTGTTCAACAGCAGCGAATTGCTCGTATCATATTGTATATTTATGCAGATCATATTATCGATTTGTTAAGTTTCACCTTGCATTTCTGTTAGGTTAGTGCACGGCTGTTTGTCAGCGGGCACAGCGGAAACCGGTGCTGGTGTCCAGGTCGTACGGCAAGCCGCCCACCCGCCGGCTAACCCTTGCCCCATCTATACTGATATCCCAGGCTCCGCTGCGGATCGATTTGTAGATGCCTGTTTCCGGTCCCTGGGGATTTTTCGGCCAGCCATCCTCCGGGTAACGGCGGTAATATTGTGGATCGTACCAGTCTGCGACCCACTCCCAGGCGTTCCCGGCCATCTCGAACGCGCCGTACGGGCTGCCGGACTGCGCATAGCTGCCCACCCTGACCGCGTCGCCGACGCAGAATCCCCCCTCAACTCTGGCGTTGAGCCAGGAACAATCCGGCCAGGCATTTCCCCAAGGGAACTTGCGTTCATCCTCAGGTCCCCGAGCGGCTTTCTCCCATTCGGCTTCGGTAGGCAGGCGTTTATCCAGCCAGGCGCAGTAATCATTTGCCTGGTACCAGGTCACAGCCATCACCGGAAAATCTTCAAAATCCGGATTGGTATAGTAGTCGGGATGGGTGACTGAGGCGTAAGTGGGTGGCGGAGTGCAGTAACCATGCGCTACGCAGGCAGCATACTGGGCATTGGTAACCTCGTACTTATCGATCTGGTAGCTGCTCAGCCTGACGGTATGCAGTGGATGCTCGTTGGCATGGCAGTCTGGGTCCTGGCTGCCGCAGCCCATCTGGAACGGTCCTCCTGGTACGGCCACCATCTCGGGCAGCGGCGGCGATCTTACGATCACGGGAAAGTACAGCGTGGCGGCAATATCGAGATTGGTCAGGCGAGAATGGAATTTTGGGCTGGGGGGGCGGTCCGGGTTTAGCAGAGAGATTGCCGCCAGCAAGACTGTCAGTAAATGGAACATATTCAGCCAGGTCCCTAGGGTGAGCGCGCACAGCGGAAGCCAAGCCCAAAGCTTGCCCAGCGGCCGGGCTCGAAAGCGAAGCGGAAATCCAGGCGTGTGTACGGCATGTCATGGAAGTAAGAGCCGCCGCGTATCACCCGGTGCGTGCCCACATACGGGCCGGGCGGGTTGGCTGCCGGGGAGTAGCTGTAATAGGCGGCATCGTACCAATCCGCTATCCACTCCCAGACATTGCCAGACATATCCATCACGCCATACGGGCTTGCGCCTAGTGGATAACTGCCAACTTTGGTTGTATCTCCTATACAGTCATCGGCATTCAGACGGGAGCAGCTTGGATCAGTCAATCCCCAGGGATATGGACGTGTGTCTGCCCCCCCCCGAGCGGCATACTCCCACTCAGCTTCGGTGGGTAGGCGTTTGCCGGCCCATTGACAGAATACCCAGGCTTGATCATAACGGACGTAAATGACCGGATAATCGTTGAATGATGGATTGGAGAAATAATCCGGGCGTGTGCGGGAATAACTGTATTCCGGCGGCGTACAATGACCGTCTTCAATACAGACCTGGTACTGCTGGTTGGTGACTTCGTATTTATCGATTTCGTAGCTGTCCAGGTTGACCGGGTGCAAGGGCAATTGGTCACGGCTGCATGATAATCCTGTAGTATTCCCGTCGCAGCCCATGAGGAAGCTGCCGGAGGGGATGCCAACCATCTCTCCATAGCCAGGATAGGTACGATGGATTAAAGGCAGGAAGACTCTCGCGGATGGGGTCTGGGCTGAAACTTCGACCTCACCTGCCAGGAGGATGATTGTGAGAACGGTGATCCTTGCGAGCAATCTGGTCAGGGCGATCTCTCCGATCGGTGTTGGTGGCTGCGGCAGGCGATGCATGTATCATACCATCCAACTGTCCGGATGGTATAATTTTTCCACCGTGTTCATAGACGAGGCAGTTATCCTGGTAATATCCGGAAATGGCGGGGATGGTGTGGTGCATTTCCGCAGGGAGAAATACGTCCCTTTCGGCGGACCGGACGGGGGAGATGGCGGAAAAGGCGGAGACATCATCCTGGAAGTGAAAAAAACGCTCAACACGCTGTCAGCGTTCCGCCACCAGACACGTTTCAATGCTCGAGATGGCGGCAGGGGCGGCAAGCAGAATATGACCGGGCGTTCGGGAGCTGATACTGTAATCCCAATACCACCGGGGACGTTGGTCTACGATGCTGGCAGCGGTGAAGTCATTGGAGACCTGATGGGCGATGGACAGCAGCTGGTGGCTGCAAAAGGTGGGCGGGGCGGACGCGGCAATACCAGGTTCAAATCATCCCGCAACCAGGCACCGCGCATCGCTGAACGTGGCGAGCCGGGGGTGGAAGTCAACCTGCGTCTTGAGCTCAAGCTGATCGCAGATATTGGGATCGTGGGCGTGCCAAATGCGGGTAAATCCACCTTGCTGGCAGCGGTCACCAATGCCCGTCCTAAGATCGCCAACTACCCGTTTACAACACTGGTACCCAATTTAGGAGTTGCAGAGCTGGATGATGATACCTCTCTGGTCCTGGCTGATATTCCCGGACTTATCGAAGGCGCTCACCAGGGGGTGGGGTTGGGGCACAGTTTCTTGCGCCACATCCAGCGCACGAGGGTGCTGATCCATATCCTGGATGGTCTGGCAGAGGACCCGCTGTTAGATTTTTCCCAGATCAACAGCGAGCTCTCGCTATTCGACCCGCAGTTGAGTGGGAAGCCACAAATTGTCGCCTTCAACAAGATGGATCTGGACGAGGTACAGGCTCGCTGGCAGGAGGTCGCCGGGGCGCTGAAAAAACGTGGTTTTGAGGCTATCGCCATCTCGGCGGTGGCAGGGACCGAGGTGCGGAAGCTGCTCTACCGGGCTGCACAGCTGCTAGAGCAGACGCCTGTCTTAGAAGAGATGGAGGAGATGCCGGTTTACCGGGTGGAGAGCGACCCGCAGCAGTTCGAGATCGTGCGCCAGCCGGCAGGTTGGCGAGTGTCCGGTATTGCGATCGAGCGTGCTGCAGCCATGACTTATTGGGAATACGACCAGTCGGTGCGCCGTTTCCAGACGATCTTGCAAACCCTTGGCGTGGACGAAGCCCTGCGCCAGGCGGGGGTAAAGATCGGGGACAGCGTGCGGATCGGTGATTACGAGCTAGAGTGGCAGGATTAAAGCAATCTATTAGAGGCAAATGTGCTGGTACGAATTACGATAAAATCTGATACAGGAATATGAAGACCGGAGTCTTTGGCGGTACGTTCGACCCACCCCATATTGCCCATCTGGTGCTGGCGGCAGAGGCTGTGGAACAGCTGAAGCTTGATAGGGTTTTATGGGTGCTTACTCCACAGCCACCTCATAAACCAGACCGGCCGATAACAAAGGTTGAACAGCGCCTGCGAATGCTCGAAGGTGCGATAGCCGACCAGCCGGTATTCGAGTTGTCGCGGGTCGAGCTTGACAGGCCGGCACCCCATTACGCGCTGGATACAATGGAACGGTTGAGCAAGGAGCACCCAGATGACAGACTGATTTATCTGATGGGCGGTGACTCGCTGAGGGAGCTGCCAGACTGGTACAAGCCGCAGGATTTCATCAGTCTGTGCAGCGGGCTGGGGGTGATGCTGCGACCTGGTGCGGTGATCGATATCCCTTTGCTGGAAGGGGTGCTGCCCGGCATTGCTGAGAAAGTGCGCTTTATCGGTACACCACTGCTGGAGATCTCGTCGAGCGATATCCGAAAGCGCATCGCCCGGAAGAGTCACTTCCGCTATTTCCTCCCGGAACGTGTGTACCAGACGATCTTGCAGTACGGTCTTTATACTGATCCGGCCTGATTGCTTGACCAAGTATTGCTTGACCAAGTATAGCTTGACCAAGTTTATCTTGGCTAAGTTCAGCTTGATTAATATGTCATTCCGAACCGCAGTGAAGCGAAGGTGAGGAATCCCTATTGGCATCCACAGGGTTAGTCCATGTCCAGGGTGATAATTACAAGCTCTCATGGATTCCTCACTCACCCAAAACGCGCAAGAACAAAGACCGTGTTAAAATATCAGCTATCACTGCACGAGGAGTAATTAAGTATGATTTCTGCGCTAATTTCAGCTAGAATGCCATACCTGTCCGCTGGAATACTTTCTGAGGGAACCCCGACCTTCCATGAAGTTCCGACTCTGCCGGGCTGGCAGGCTTTGCTGCTCCTGATCCTCCTGGTTGCAGTCCTGGTTCTCACTTTATACTGGAACACAAAGGTTTACCAGGCACCGGAGGTCGGTACAGGTCATGGAGCATCGCATAGTTCTGGTGAGGACACCAGCACAGCCCATTAGCCTTATCATAAACGACTCAAGGTGTTGCTGTGATCGAGACGCAAGAGCACTAGGCAAACCGCTGGAAATATCTTTATTGAAAGCATCATTCGAAAGGCGGTTTGATTAGTTTCGATCACAGTAGATAAAATAATTAGGTATCCGTTCAGATGGGAAAGAACTGAGATTGACAAGTGCCAAAGAGACCGAAAATAGGTGAGGAAAAGCAGTTGAGAAACTGGCGGTTTGGAAGTAAACTGGGACTATGAAGATGCCGCCTGAATTGTCGATACCCGCAG
>JAQBDA010000105.1:0-5633 GCA_032124675.1 Chloroflexota bacterium | reverse complement strand
CGCTGGCGAGTGAGATTGGCCCGCTTTTTCGGTTAAAGCCAATCAGCCCCTTCAGCTGGTCTGTATCGTTTGCTTTTAGAGCAATGAATGTAAGCTGTGCATCGAACAGTTCGGTAATCGTTTTACAGATAACTTCAAGCGCCTTGGGAAGCTGGCGAGTCGTCGCGAACGTTTTAGAGATTTGGTGGAGTGAGGTTAACTCTTCCAATCGCTCAACCATTGCCACGCGCAGTTTGGAAATGGTCAAATGTGTATTAGTGCGCGCCAGGACTTCTTCAATCTGATAGGGTTTATTGATGTAATCCACCCCGCCGGCTTCGAAACCCTTGATTCTATATATGACCTCATCCCTGGCACTGATGAAAAGGACCGGGATATCACGGGATGCAGGGCTGGCTTTCAATTGCTCACATACCTGATAGCCGTTCATGCCTGGCATCAGGATGTCGAGCAAGACGATATCGGGAGGGTCCGCTGTCACCATCATCAATGCAGTGGACCCATCACGCGCGCTGCGCACATTGTACCCATGTTCTGTCAGCAGGTTCGATAGCAAACGTAAGCCCGACAGGTCGTCGTCGACGATGAGGATGTCGCCCTTGATCTCACTTGAGTTCGCTTGAACCATCCCGCTCCGTCAAATCCAAGATTTGCTTGAACTCATAATTATCAATCATTATCCGCAGGATCCCCGCCAGCTTGTGGTGATCCTCATCAATTTGCTCAACGAGGGTGAGCAGTTCCTGGGCTCTGCCGCGCGTAGCCGCCTGGCGCAATTCGGTTACCCAGCCGTCGGATAGACCTGCCAGATCGGCAGGAGTTAATTCAGTGCGTTCTGTTACAATCGATGGTTTCAGATCTTCATAAACATACTGAATATTAAGGTGCTTCGCCAACAAATCGTAGATATCAGCCTCAGAGAATGGTTTGCGCACTAAGTCATCACAACCTGCTTCCAATACCCGGGCGAGTTCATCCTCCAGAGCGCTGGCTGTGACAGCAATAATTTTTATCTCGGGTCCATTGCTCTCTTTGATCAGCCTGGTCGCCTGGTAGCCGTCAATCCCTGGCATGCGGATGTCCATCAAGATCAGTTGGGGCTGCCATCTGTGGAACATCTCTACCACTGTCTGACCGCTGTCTACGGTTTGCACTTCGAATCCTGCGTTCTCGAGAATTTGCTGCAGCAGTGTGCGGTTATCCCGGCTGTCATCCACGACCAGGATGCGGTATTGGGGTTGACCCGGGGCGAGTCCTACCACTCGCCGGTAGGGGCGTTCTGGCTTAATTCGGTCTGCTGATGCCAGTTCCACAGGCATATCGAAGCTGAAATTCGAGCCTACCCCCACCTGGCTCTCAACCCTGATCTCGCCACCCATCAAATGAACGTACTGCTGGCTGATGGTCAAGCCCAACCCGGTGCCTTCGCTGACTGCCTGCCCGCTCATCGTCTGGACGAAGGCTTCGAACAGGCGATCCATCTCTTCCGGTGCAATCCCGACACCAGTATCTTGAACTTCAAAGCGCAGTTTGCACCTTTCAGATTGGGCTGATTTTCCGTCAGTAAGTAACTGGTCGCTGCTTGCTGTCTCCTGGTCGGCGAGCGCTACCCGTAAAGTCACGCTGCCAGCATCCGTGAATTTTATGGCGTTACTCAGCAAATTGATCAAGACCTGGCGCAGTTTGCGGGCATCCGTATGGATATAACGGGGCACTTCCTCGGATATGTCCAGAATAAGCTCTAAGCCTTTTTTGCCGGCGCGCTCACCCAGGATGCTCTCCAAGTTCGCCAGGGTTTGATACAGGTCAAAGCTGGTCGGCTCGAACGAGATATGCCCGGCTTCGATCCTTGATACCTCGAGTACATCATTAATCATGTCGAGCAGGAGTTCGCCGCTATGATCGATCACGTCCAGCTTCGTCTGTTGGCTTGACGTGGTTGCCGGATCACCTATGAGCAATTTTGTGAAACCAAGAATGGCGTTGAGTGGGGTGCGCAGCTCATGGCTCATATTTGCCAGGAATCTGCTCTTAGCCTGGTTGGCAGCATCGGCTGATTCCTTGGCAGCTTGTAATGCGGTATTGGCATTAGAGAGATCTTCCGTTCGCACAGCCACACGCTGTTCTAGTTCAATATTAAGGGCTGCAAGCTCCCGCTCGGTTTCGATGATTTCGTTCGACAGTGCCAGGCTCATCACCATGACGATGGCGACAAACCCGAACTGCAGAAGATAAATTGAAGTAATCAGTCCATAATCCAGCAGGTTATCGTTGATGATTGTGGCAGCAAAAATCGCAAGAGCCAGTAAAAGAAATACAGCTTGTTGCTTCTCTCCCCGTCGGAATTGGCGTACTGAGGCATAGACGGAGAATGAAAACAATGACAACCAGATAATTATGGTGTAATTACCCCAGGGGGTCAGCGCAACATCGGCGATTGTTATCTCTTCTCCCCACGGTAGGGTTGCTGTGAAGTAACCGGTCACTTCTGTGTAGATATAAGTTGCCTGGGAGGTCAAGTGTAAGCCAATAAAAAACAAGATTGGCGTGCTCAAGATTAGCAATGTCAGGTAAGGTTTTACCCGGGTGTAAAAAGCCACAAACCACAGGAACAGCAGCTCTCCCAACAAGAGTCCAATCAGCGACCAACGATCAGCCGTAATGAATGCAGATGCTGACCGGGCAGCAACCGCCGGGTGCAGAAACATCTGGAAAAAATTCATGAAGCCGAAGGACAGGGCCGTCAGGGCGAAAAGCAGGTGAACAGGTTCCATCGGTCTACGCCGAAATCCAACTAAAAAGTGGTACAGGCTGGCATAAAAGCAGATACCGGCTGCAACTCCCAGAGCGATTTGAATGCTGTTCATAAATCCCTCACCTGAACTTCTACCAGGTAGACCTTACGCAGTTGGTTGGAGCTGATCTGTGTATATAAAGACTTAGTTTATTTAAATTCCAGGTTATCTGAGAACGACTTGATAGATATAGCTGGGGAATTATAGCATTAAATACATAATTTTCTACGCATTTATGCGTAGTTCGTACTCTCTCGAAGTGGAAGAAAGCTCTTCCACTTTTCGATAAAGAAATACTTAATCTGGACATTGTAGCAACAGGATGATATCGATACAATCCAAAGAGCAGAATTGATCCTGATAATCGATCGGTGGTTTATGGAGTCACACAGGCAAATTGCGGTCATCGCACCAGAACAATTGGCGGGTGCATTCTCCGTGTTAATCCAAGCAGCGCCTGATCTAAATTTGCTGGCGTCGGCAACCGATCTGGATGAACTGTGCACAATCCTGGGCGAGAAAAAACCAGATGTTTTTTTAGTTTACCCAATTATGGAAAGCGGATTAAAAAATGACAAATCTGGCTACGAAATTATTACTCACCTGAAAACCATCTGGCCGGAAAGTCTGTGTGTGGCCATTGTCAAATACGCACCACAATTGGCAAGGGTGAAAAAATGTGGAGCAGACCTGGCTTTGGTGGAAGGAGTGGACGCTAAACGGCTGTTGGCGGCGATCGGAGGAAAAATTGGAGAATAAACCATTATGAGGACAAGATCCGACGTGATAGCTGGCGCTGCCAGTGCAGTTAGAGCCTCCTGGCTGCCAATGATAATTATCGCGCTGGCTCAAATCCAGATGGGTTTCAATGTCAGCGCGCTGCCGGTATCGATCGGTGGCATTGTTGAAGATTTTAACACCTCACCCTCCAGTGTTAGCACGGCGCTGGTTGTTTATTCGCTGGCTGTCGCCGGGTTCGTCATCCTGGGCGCCAAACTTGGCAAAGTGATCGGATCGCGGCTGGCTTTCCAAATTGGAGTGATCCTTCACGGTCTGGCGATGGCGGGGATGTCGGTCAGCTCGAGTGCGGAGATGATGATCCAGATGCAAGCCGTTGCCGGTCTGGCAGCAGCCATGCTTGTGCCTTCATTGGTGGTATTAATCGCTATCCACTACAGAGGCGCACAGCAATCGCAATCTCTGGGCTTGCTGGGCGCGGCTCAAGCGATCGCAGGTGTGCTGGCTTTCCTGGTCATCGGAGTCCTGGGCACCCTGCTTTCCTGGCGCTATGGGTTCGGTCTCATCGTGGTGATCGCGGCTGGTGTCTTTCTCCTGAGTTTCAGGCTGAAGCCGGTTGAACGGGATGCTAATGTAAAAATCGATTGGGTGGGTGCAGCACTGGCTGCCCTGGGTATCATCCTGATCAGCATTGGATTTAACAACCTCAAAGCCTGGGGCATGCTGCTGGCTTCTCCCGATGCGCCTGTCAGTGTACTGGGTATGTCGCCCTCCATAATTATGATCGTCTCCGGAATTGTGCTCGGGCAGGGATTCTTTGCCTGGTCAAGGAGGCGTGTAGAAAAGAAAAAGACGCCTTTGCTCGCTTTAGAGGTGCTCGACTCACCACAGGAGCGAGCCGCGACCTATTGTCTGTTTATTATTGCGGCGCTCGGTCCAGCCATCAACTTCCTGATTCCGCTTTATATACAGATCGTTCAAGGTTACAGCAGCCTGGAGACGGCGGTGGCGGTTATCCCCTATTCGCTGGCAATCTTTGCAGCCACTGCATTGGTAGTGCGCCTGTTCGATCGCTGGTCTCCACGCCAAATCGGTCGCATCGGCTTTATTGTGGTGGCTGTTGGGTTAGTCATGCTTGCTATTACGATTTGGAATGAGTGGAATACGCCACTGGTTATCTTAAGCCTGGTTGTGATTGGCTTGGGTGAAGGCGCACTTCTGACCCTGGTTTTCAATGTGCTCGTATCAGCATCACCCAAAGAGCTGGCCGGTGATGTGGGCGCTTTGCGCGGAACGACCAACAACCTGGCAACCGGGTTAGGAACAGCTTTCGCCAGTGTGCTTTCAGTTACATTGTTGAGCCTGATCGTCGTAAATAGCCTAGTGAAAAGCCCGGTAATCGCAGCAGAGGTGATCGAGGAATATGTCGATCTTGACAATATCGATTTTGTCAGCAATGAACAGCTGGACGAAGCGTTGGAGGAGACCGACCTGACGCCCCAACAGGAGGCGGCAGTGGTGGGAATCAATGTTGCCTCAAGACTCCAGTCACTCAAGATCTCGTTCCTGGTTCTGGCGAGCATTGCGCTGCTGGCAATCATCCCAGCAGGTGGGCTGCCGAACTATGTTCCAAAAGAAGTTCCGGCTGAGATTGCGCAGGACATCGAGGGACCAGTAGAGCCTATAGCCGCGTCATCATAGCAGGCAGATTTACTTTAGATAAGGAAAGGTGGTAAAAGAATTATGTCTCAATCCAGCCAGAAAGCACGCCAATATTCACGCAAGCATGCGGAGAGATTCCAGCATGAGCTGTTCGAGCTGCTTCGTATCCCCAGTGTCAGCGGCGATCCAGCCTATAAAGACGACGTACGTCGCACAGCTGAATGGCTGGCAGCACATTTACACGCGTTAGGGCTTGAGAGCGCCAGGGTGATGCCCACCGCCGGTCACCCTGTAGTCTATGGCGAGTGGTTGGGCGCTGGACCGGAGAAGCCCACCGTCCTGGTGTACGGTCACTACGACGTGGTGCCGGCTGCCATGGAAGATGGCTGGGACACGCCGCCCTATGAGCCGGTCGAGAAGGACGGCAAGATCTATGCT
>JAQBDA010000104.1:0-5140 GCA_032124675.1 Chloroflexota bacterium | reverse complement strand
CCTAGTATGCACTGTCGGAAATACGGTTCTTCTCTATGATGCCCGCTGCATCGATGATCTCTACGCCATGCTACAGGAAGTTGGTAACTGGGTCGAACTCGGTGGCGCAGATGAACAAAAGCCTGCCAAGGAAGGGACGGTTGAAGCCTGGGGAAGGTCATCGTCTAATCCAGTAAAAGGGTGGTATGGATTGAAGAAGGGTCTGCGCGGCCGATTTGGGGTTTACATCCCACCCCTGATGGAAGCCCTCGGTCTATGCGAGCTTGAGCACAATCCGAAGAACAACCGCATGCGGGCAAAATAATCTGGCAACATGTACTACAGCGGTGCACCGCGCATGCTAGTTCAGCCAGTGTTGGAGGACGTATGCCTGCAGTACTTATCTGTGAGGGACACTCACCAGAATTATTGGGGAACGAATTTGCTATGGATCGACGCGATCGGTGGTTTGGTGGCTGATCTATTTCCATATTTTTTTTGCGATTGCGCCATTCCAGGCTCTGCTCTATCGTGGTGAAGCGCGTGCCCCGACGGTCACGATAAGGAAAAAATGGGAGATATTATGAAACCTACCGACACCCTCACGACCCTCTTTCGTCACAATCTGTGGGCAAATTTACACCTGCTGGAAATATGCGCCGGGTTGACAGATGATCAACGAAATGCTACCACTGTCGGAACCTATGGCTCCATTCACGATACTTTACAGCACATCGTCACGGCAGAACGATCGTACCTTTCGCGCATCAGCACCGGTCAACCATATCGACGCCCGAAAGATGCACCGCCAATGACAATTACAGAAATGACTGACTCGGCGCGAACAAGTGGCTCCGGCCTGATTGAGTGGGCGCCCAAGATACAAGTTGAAGAAATAGTACAAGTTGACTGGGATGGCACGCCGCGGGATGTGCCAAAAACCATCCTCCTCACCCAAGCGATCAACCACGCCACCGAACATCGTGCCCAGATCATGGCGATTATGACACAACTGGGAATACACCCCCCCGAATTGGATGGTTGGTCATATTTTGACGTAAGTGGAAGATTATGAGCTTTCAAGACGATCCCAACCTAATCCGTTGGCGCCTTTATCTGAAAATGCCAAACACGAGGGTCTTCCAGGCCCTGTCCACTGACGCCGGCCGCGCAAGCTTTTGGGCTGAATCTGCGATGGAGACCAACGGGGTCATCCATTTTGTGTTCCCAAACCAGATGACGTGGGATGCGCACATTCTAGAATCAATTCCGCCCAAGAAATATGTCGTGCAATATTTCGGCAATTCAATAACAGCTTTCACACTCGAAGAAGACGGCGAAGGTGGCACTATTCTCAGCCTGACAGACGCAGGCGTTCCCATACAAGACCGTACGGAAGTCATTGCAGGATGGGTATCCGTTCTGATGAACCTAAAAGCAGTGGTCGAGTTTGGAGTAGACCTACGCAATCACGATGTGACTCGGCAGTGGGATAACGGCTTTGTTGAAAATTAACCTTAAAAAGAGACATGCGCAGCCCATTACTCACTCGACCTGACTGTTAACGGATTATGTATGGATTGACAATCAAGAAAATCGAGTATTGGATTATTGTTCTCTTGTTCAAACAGGCGGTCGGTGGGTTGGCCCTTAAGTAGATAGAGATGGAGAAGAACTATGGAAGAGAAAATCGTTGTAGAAAACGTGAATGTTCCAGGAAATACAACCCGGGTCAGTAAGGCAATGTACGATGCAATGCAACATGCAATGTGGAAAGTTCTCCCAACCAAGCCGCCCGGCTTGACACAGACTGAGATCCGGGAAGCGGTAATTCCATACCTCCCGGAGGATTTGTTCCCTGGCGGTGCGAAGGCAGGATGGTGGTCGAAGACCGTGCAGCTGGATCAAGAGGCGAAGGGAACGCTGATTCGAGAAGCCACCAAACCATTGCGCTGGCATCGGGTTGCCTGAGTAAACCGCGCCTTGGTTACCGAATGGAAACCCAAGATCAACTTATCGTTCACTTGCAGGTATCCCTAGACCAGGTAGCTTCCCAGAAAACAAAAGACTGGTGGGAAAAGTATCTTCGCCATGTCATTCCGTTCAGGGGGGTAGGGATACCAGAAATCCGGAATCAACTGGCACTTTGGCGCGATGAATTCGGCATTGCCATTTGGGACAAACAAGATCAGCTGCTGATTGCGCTACGGCTTTTTGATTCCTCTTTTGCAGAAGATAAGCTGGCAGGAATTCTATTCTTACAAGAATACCTGTATGGCCAGTTTGAATGGAAGGCTCTGTTAGAGAAGTATAAACAACTTTATCTGAACAGCCTGATTTTCGACTGGAATACATGCGACTGGTTTTGTGTGCGAGTATTAGGACCCACGATCGCTAAGAATGGCCTGGCATGTGCCGAGGCAGTGTCAGCATGGAGCCAGGCTGAAAATCTTTGGCAAGCGCGCTCATCAGTGGTTGCCTTTGTGCCTGTTTCAGCAGATAACCGCTACTATCCATTAATTTATAAATCTTGCCAGGATTTGATACAACGGGATGAAAGGTTTGCGAAAACGGCTGTTGGCTGGATATTACGCGATCTTTCCAAGCATGATAAGCAGGGGGTCAAAGATTTTGTAGAGGGCCATCTTGGAAGTTTTTCTGTTGAATCCATCAGGAACACACTGAAATACTTTCCCGATAACGAGCGAGATGATTATGTACAAAGGCTTAAGGCAGCCTGACCAGCGCTTGCAACCGATGGCGCCGTCAGCCGTGGCTGAACCGAAATGTCGGGCTGTTGGTCAGGGCCGTTGAAGAATGAAGCTCTTGATTCGAGTAACAACGGTGTTGCTATTCCTGGCGACCACCTGCAATTCCACGGCGCACCCTCAGGAGGCTAATCCAGATGTCGTACTAACCGGCCAAGCGGATGGAGTGCCAGTCGGATGTAGTCCTGAAGACATCACTGGTCACATCAGCGAAATGTTGGATGCCATAGGTCGGAGCAATCCCAATGTCGTAGATGAGTACTTTGGGCGAAAAATGCGGCCCCTTTCTTCTGATACTCAATCGGGGAATTTGTGGCCTATACTTGGGAGGAACTCGATATTTACTTTCAGCAAAGTTACCAGCAGCATGAACAGCTTCAACTCCGAAGTATCGAGTTCAATGGCTGGGAACCGGAGCGCGGCGGAAAGCAGGCGCTGATCACCAATCCGGGGAATATGCTGCGGGCGCTGTCTGGAGAAACGGGCACGCATTTCGCCGCCTAAAGGGTAAGGGTGCAAGATGGAGAAATGGCTGATCTTTGTTATTTCCATATTCTGGTTGGCAGGCTGCACAACTGCCGCCGGGCCCGGTGCTGTCACGCCTACGATGACCGAGACTCCGACCCATCCTACGATAGCAGAGCAAACATCCACGCGAGTCATTTCAGCCGATCCAACCCAAACGAAGGAAGCGCCAACCCCGAGCGCAACAATGAATCCACAACAAATGAATGATCCTATCCTGATTGCGCGCATAATCCAGGCCGCGGAGGCGGGCGATACCACCATGGTCCGGCAGTTTCTTGCGCAGGGCACAAACATCAACGCGCAGGATGACCGGGGTCGCACGCCATTAATGGCAGCCACGCACGGCAACCATGTGGAAACCGTCCGGGTGCTGATTGAGGCAGGGGCGGATATCAACATCCGCGACAACCGGTCCGATAACCCGTTCCTTTATGCGGGAGCGGAAGGGCTGTTGGATATCTTGAAGCTGACGATTGACGCCGGAGCGGATACTCG
Source organism: Chloroflexota bacterium (assembly GCA_032124675.1). Classification (GTDB taxonomy): domain Bacteria; phylum Chloroflexota; class Anaerolineae; order Anaerolineales; family UBA4823; genus JAQBDA01. The sequence goes on along the minus strand of JAQBDA010000104.1, from coordinate 1,370 downwards.
GCTGACCAACCGCTTTGGCGGTACGGCGTTAATCCCCGCTGCCGAGCGCGGGCACGTTGAAGTTGTGCAAGAGTTACTGAATCGCACCGATGTAGAAGTCAATCACATCAACAATCTCGGTTGGACGGCCCTTTTGGAGGCGATTATCCTGGGTGATGGCGGAGAGCGGCACCAGCAAATTGTGCGGCTTCTGGTGGATCACGGCGCAAACATCATGATCGCTGATAAGGATGGCGTTACTCCACTGGAGCATGCCCGGGTGCGCGACTTCCGGTCGATTGAGCAGATCTTACTAGAAGCAGCCAGGGTAAGGGATATGGGAATGATTGCTGCCGCAGAAGCAGGTGAAGCTGACGCAGTCAAGGTATGGTTGTCGCAGGGCGCGAGCGTGCAAGCGCAGGATAAATATGGCGTAACCGCGCTCATCGCCGCTGCGCACCGGAATGATCTGGAGATTGTGGACATCTTGATTGGCGCCGGCGCGGATGTAAACGTAAAGGATCATACCCAGCAGAGCACCTACCTTATCGCAACATCCGAAGGGTATCTCGAACTGCTTCTAAAGGCCCTTCAGGCAGGGGCAGATGTTCACAGCAAAGACAGTTACAACGGCACCGGACTGATCCGCGCGGCAGAGCGCGGGCATGTTGAGATAATCCGAGAGCTATTGAAAACGGATATACCAATTGATCACGTAAACCGGTTGGGGTGGACGGCGCTGCTCGAAGCCATTATCCTTGGGGAGGAGGGTGAAAGGCACACCGAGGTGGTCAGGCTGCTGGTAGAAGCAGGTGCGGATGTAAACCTGGCCGACTCCCATGGAGTCACCCCGCTGGAACATGCTCAACGGCGTGGTTTTAAGAATATTGAACAAATATTAATTACCGCCGATGCAAGATAGTGCCTTTATTGCTTTGGGGCAGCATGTAGCTGTCAGTCGTTATATCCATTGACGAGATGCGTTTGATCCTGTCCTGTGTGAAGATCGTGTGATACCAAGCGCACCTGAGCACGATTCGCGTCTCTGGGCTACTGATTGGCTTGTTGCACTTGGAATATTGGCTTTAGCATTCATTGCTGTGTTTCAGGATCGTATCCGCTCTTGGCTCTCTCGGCCTCGATTAGAAATGTTATTTCAAGAAGTGCCGCCTGATTGCCATAAGACAAAATTGATTGGTGATTTTCTCGAAAGTAGCATACAGAAGCAGGTCTTTTCGGACTGTTATTACGTATCCGTTCAGATGGGAAAGAACTGAGATTGACAAGTGCCAAAGAGACCGAAAATAGGTGAGGAAAAGCAGTTGAGAAACTGGCGGTTTGGAAGTAAACTGGGACTATGAAGATGCCGCCTGAATTGTCGATACCCGCAG
>JAQBDA010000103.1:0-6509 GCA_032124675.1 Chloroflexota bacterium | reverse complement strand
ATGGTCTACGAGCGGCATTCCGACATGTACGATAGCCGCTTCGAGCCCTTCTTTAAGCAGGGTTACGAGGCCTGCTGGAAGCACAATCGCTGAGTCATCGCACCCGTCGCCACTTGAGTAGGGCGACGGGTGCAACTGATGCGGGTTTTGACACCTTAACTCCACCGGGCGATAAGACGCCGGTGCCCACTTTCACGATACCGCCTTATTCGCCTGGTGCACCTCTGCAGGCACGGAATCGGTGTTAAGCAGACCTGCTCCGTATACCTAACTGTGGATATGCCATCTCCCGCCCCCCAGGTGCCTCGTTCAGTGCGAGTGCAAGGAGCATGGAATCAATGTTTTCTTGCTGTGCGATTTCTTGGGGACTGACGGCCTTACTTTTCCTGGCAAACAATAGAATCAGAGTATTTTTCAAGCCGTTAACTGGAGTAGTGATCTGACATCTCTGGCTCATTCTCCGTCATTGTGTACGTATTCACTGACCACTTTTTGAGAAAAAGTGACCAAACAAGCCAGTACCCTTTATCGCTGCGACAAAAGCGTGCTTTCTTGGCCTCTTCCGTTTGATTGCCTGTTCATTCCCGTCTAGCATTTCAATGAAAAAATCTGCCTTCAATGGCATCTTGCTGCCAGAGTTTGATACAGCCTTTTCGTAAGCCTCTTCGTAAGTCACGGCTATGACTTCACAGAGAACACGATCATCGTTGTCGACAAATCTATACAGTTTCGGGAGTCCGCTGCCTGTCATTGATCATCCTCACTTCCGCAAAAAACTGCTGCAGATCTAAACAGGCTAAAGGAGAGCTTCTCGGCCTCTTCTCTACTCAACTTCAGCGTCACACGGCGATACGTTTTCTTGCTTTGATCCCATTCGTTTGCCTCAAGAACCACGCAACCGGATGATGCCTCTGCAAGAGCGTAGTCTCGCGTGCAATGAGTGTTCCCCTTGGGATAAATAGTGTTGTTCATGTCCGCATTTTGGATTTACCATGCAGAGGTTGCTTGGCTAATGTCGACAACAACATAGCTAAATGCGCCATCAGCTGGCCTGCATGGGTATTGGAGGGACGGATATTGACTGCACTCGCTACCGCAATTCAGCCTTTGTGGCCGCTGCTTGAAGGACTTGGTGAAGACCCACGGCCTATATTCAGTTCAGCGGGGATAGAGCCAGAGATCTTGACGCGCCCCAATGCGCGTTTGCCAGTCGCGGCCTGTAACGCCGTCTGGGTCAGAGCAAGCAGTCGCGTTGCAGACCCGTGTTTTGGTGTGCGCTATGGAGAATACTGGCAGCCCTCGATGTTCGGGCCGCTTGGATACGCCTGGCTTACCAGCACAACCTTGCGTAAGGCAATTGATCGCTTCGCCCGGTATATCGACCTCGTATTAGAGAAAGGTGCTGTACTGGTAGAAGACCTCAAAAGCGGCGACGTGCGGGTAGTAATCTCCTACCAGGGTAGTGCGTTTACACTTCCCGCGCTTGCCGATGCATTGCTGTCACTATTGGTCCGTCTATGTCGTTTGAACTACGGATACGGGCTAAACCCAAAAGCAATCACACTGTTTCACTCAGAGCCTCCCTCCAGTGGACTTTACTTCGAATATTTCAAGTGTCCGGTGGAGTTCGATGCAAAATGCGACTCTGTAACGCTGTCTTGTGCAGTGGTCGATATGGAGTTACCCAGCGCCAATCCCTATCTGGCAAATCTGAATGAGCAGGAGACGGTCAAGATACTTGCAGGACTGGACAAGAACCGTGTCGTTGACCGGGTTCAAGCTATCATTATTGATGCGCTATCAGATGGAGATGTCACCAGCGAAGCGGTAGCGGATAAATTGCATATGAGCACGAGGACACTTAGCCGCCAGCTGCAACAGGAGGGCACGTCATTTAAAGCGTTATTGGAGCGAACCCGCTTTAAGCTGGCAACGGCCTACTTGTCTAATGAAAGCCTATCAATCACGCAGATTGCTTTTATGCTTGGCTTCTCGGATCAAGGGTCATTTACTCGCGCCTATAAACGCTGGACTGGGCAAGCGCCAAGCGCATCCAGAGCCTGATCCAGTGCTGGGTACTAATGTAGAGCCTGATAATAATCGCTGCCGGGACCTGCTGTGGATAACCAGTTGCTGTTTGAGAAGCAGGTTCTCTGCAATGACCGAACGCGAGCCACCGGGTCTTGCCAGTTTCGCTAGCGTGGCCAGTAGTTAATTGGTCAAAACCATTTACCTTAAACGCAAAAAGCCTGTGGAATCGCTCCCACAGGCTTGCAGCACTTACTGGATACTATCGCGTGCTGGGATCAGGCACCGCAATCCGTACGGCGTATAACAACGCGTCGATTCTGGGCGCGACCTGCTGCCGTGTCATTGCTGGCAATCGGCTTGGCTTCGCCGTAGCCCATGACCTCAAATCGACCATTGAGGACAACCCCTTTGGACTGCAGGTAGTTTGCTACTGATTCAGCTCGGCGTTGCGACAAACTCAGGTTGTAGCTTTCGCTGCCAACGCTATCCGTATGCCCCTCGATCATACCTTTAATGTTGGAGCCGACTTTCGGGTTCGTCAAAACGGCTGAGATCTCATCCAGTTGAGCGATGTCATTGGCGCTGAGCTTGGCCGAGTCAAAGGCGAATTCCAGATCCAGACTGTAGTCGCAATTGCATCCGATGTTGTCCACGCGCACTCCGCTGGGCGTGTTCGGGCACTGGTCGACCGAATCACAGACACCATCATTATCTGCATCTGCGCATGCTTCAGGTGCTGGTGTCGGCGCAGCGGCTACGGGCGCTACCTTGTCGCTGAAGAAGCGGTAGGTAATACCGGCGGACAGAAAGTAAAAATCATCGACTTCATTGTCATCGAAACCTTCAGCCTCTACGCGCAAGCCCCAGTGACCGTCGCCAAAGTTGTATGCGGCGCCTATGCCATAGGCCAATTGCGTGTCAGTCTCATTATTGGACCGTTTGCTACCGTTCACATCGATGTCGCCGTCTAGTTCTAAACCGATGGCACCGACCTTGGCGAACAGATCAACCGGCCCAATGGGCAGGGTGCCGACGAGGAATCCCGTCCAGCCAGTGAGGTCCGCCTGAGCTTTTACGCGATTGCCATTGTTGGCTCTGCGGCTGTTCGAGACACTGCCAAAATCGACGTAGCCTGTTTCAACGCCCAGCCACGGCAGGAACTGGTAGCCGAGATAGGCCTTCCACCCCATATCGTCATCATCAATCTTGAAATTATCGATCCCGCTAAATCCGGTATCGATGCCGAGATCCTTGGCGTCCTGATCCACCGTGGTCTGGCCACCGCTGGCACCGATGTAGAATCCGGGTTCGGCGGCGTGGACTGCTGTCGCCAGGAATACGGCGCTGAAACACATTAAAATCTTCATCTTTTTGTTAGTAGACATGCGGGCATCTCCTAGAGCCAATTGTTGTTTTGTCGACCCAATTGCCTGGGCAGTTGCTACCGACGATTTGCATCGAACACTCTTCTTTTTTTTGATCTGTTCCAGTCTAGTTCTCATGAAGGATAAAACAAATGCATGCACTAGAATTTGCCAACTATTAACACTTCAATATTTGGATCTGTCCTTCAGCTTGTATTGCCAGGTTAAGTGCCCGAAATTGCTGGAATTGGAAGATGAACACATATTGCTCATCGAGAAATGATCCCTGAGTTGGTATTGCTGCGTGCCTGGATCGCCACATACACCAAGGACAAGATTACGCCAAAACCGCCGACAAATTCGCCCAATTGAGACATTGTTTCCAGGTTCATATGACCTCCCGCTTGATGGGTAAGCTTTCCTGACGAAATTAGTGATTCGCCAAGGACAGTTTTTAGGCTACCTGTTGCCGTGTTGCAACCCGGTGCAGTGTAATCGGGACCGGGCGGCACACAGTAGAGCACACTGGTGAGTGACCTTTTGAAAACGCCAGGAGCGCATCCAGTTCGCTATCGCTGCAGTCGGCTTCGATGCGCACGTTTACGGTAATGCCTTGATAACCAACGGGTGCCCTAGCGTCAAGATCAAGAAGACCCTGCACATCAATATCGCCGCTCAATTCTGTGGACATCGAATGAATGGTGATGCCTCGCGCTGTCGCATGCAGAACTGTGGTTGTGGTCAGGCATCCTGCCAGGGCGTGTAGGAGGTACTCCACGGGATTAGCGCCCTCGTTATTGCCCAGAAGCACCGGTGGTTCGCCATTGGTGAACAGGAAAGGTCTGGAGCGACTGCTGTCCTCAACTCCCGCACCGTAAAATCCCTGGATCGACGAGCGGTTCTCGCCGCCTGAAATCCACTGGTTGCTGGCGCGAAACTCGAACCGGGCTAATTGCGCGTCGTCTTGCAGAGCCATTACCGTTTGTTGCATTTGCTCCAGGTTCAGGCCATTACGTGTGTTGGTAGTGTCCATGATCTTCTCCTCAATGATTACAGTTTGTTAGGTCGGTAAGTTCAACCTGCACCTAGATTAGGCATTCAAAGGCAGCTGCGTAAGATGCATATTTGTCAAAAACGTGCTATTTATGCCATTCGAGGTGTTTTTTATGTCAAGTGCAATTGATGTTCATATTGTCGCCGTACCCGAGACGGCGGGGTCTGCTCTCTACGGCATGAAAGATGTGTTGATGTCAGCGGGCAGCTTGTGGCAGGAACTGGTACGTGAACCGGGTGAGCCTTTGTTTACGGTTAGTATTGTATCTCCGCGAAAAACGAATTTTGACTAAGTATAGGACATATTAACGGCCTATCGAGAATAGACATCCTCGCTGATTGTGTTGACAGGGCCCGCAGCACTGTCGAAGTTTCCATCTATTGACCCGAAAATCCTGTTCGCGGCGTTGGACATGCCATTCCTATCTGGTCAATCCTGAACGAGCGCGCGCAACCGCTCGTGCCACGCGGTTTCCCTGGCTTCCTTGCTAGTGGGGTGCTGTTGGTCTGGAATCCTTCCCAGCGAAAAGCGGCAATGCCCCAGGCGGCGCTCTGCTCGGTGGCACCAGCAATGGCCGAGTCGGTGTTTCCTGTTCTTTCTGGCGCAGGTGATCCAGAATCCGGTCGATGACGTTCTGGTCCTCGATACACGCGATGACCCTGGCAGATCCACCGCAGCGGGCACAGACCTCGATGTCTATATTGAACACGCGCTTGAGTCTTTGAGCCCAGGTCATCGCCGCATGTCGCTCCGCTGTAGAGCGGACCTCCGCATTGGAAATAGGCTTGACTCCTTTTCCACGCCTGGCTGGCGTGACCAGTCCGCGCCAGCGGTGATTTGGCGCCAAAACGCCATGATAGCGGGTGAGGTTGACGCGGGGTTTGGGTACCAGGGCAGCCAGACGGGCAACGAAATCCACCGGTTCAAAGGCTACCTGTGTCGTTCCATCTCGGTACGGTGTCTTCAGGGTGTAGACCACCTTGCCCGTGGAACTCAATGAAAGTCGGGGAACGGCCACGGCAGGTCGGGAAATGTACCGACACAGGCGCTCACGCTTGTCTTTCTGATTCCCCTCACAGCTGACCCCGGCGTGCAGAGAGAAGCCATTGGCCTTGGCCACCCGCTCCAGTCCGGGATCAGGTCTGTCCAGCGGGCGGATTGTGCGGATCATGAACGCTTTACGTCCCTGCTGTGGGCCGACGGCTATGCGGTAGGAGATGGAACTGCCCAGGATCTGTGGCATGGCATCGGTATCCTCAGCGGGGTCGAGGTCCAGCCAGGCGCTCTCGGTGTCCTGTTCCAGCAGGCCCTTGCGCTCGAGGCAACGGCCGACGCGTTGGCTGATCAGTTGAACCAACTCCTCCAGCTCGCCTTTGTCCGGCGCCTTGACGCGTTGAAATCGGGGTGGGCGGTTGTCGCGATAGACGTAGACGCCATCTAGGAACAGGATGTGGAAATGTATGTTGAGGTTCAGGGCGGAACCGAAGCGCTGGATTAGCGTGACTGCTCCGGCGGCGCCATCCTTGAGCGAGAATCCGGCCTTGTGGATCAGGTGGGTGGAGATCGCCCGGTAAACGGTGCCCAGCACCTTGGCCATGGCCTGGGGGTGGGCCGCAAACAGGTAGCGCAGAGGAAAGGGAAAGCTGATGACCCATTGGCGCAATGGCACATCGGGGAAGACTTCATCCGCCAGCAACGCGGCGGTCTCGGCCATGCGGCGTGCTCCGCAACTGGGGCAGAATCCCCGCTTCTTGCAGGAAAACGCCACCAGCCGTTCGAAACGGCAGTTGTCGCAGCGCACCCGTAGAAAGCCGTGCTCGAGGCGACCGCACTTCAGGAAAGCCTCAAATTCCCGGTGGACATGTGCAGGTAGGGATTTACCCTGCTGGGCCAGTTGGTCCACAAGGGCGGGGTAGTGCGTTTCGACGAGCTGGTAGAGTAGTGTCTGCTCGGGTAGATGGCGTTCGTAAGCGGTTTTGCCAAGGTCATCCCTGCCTTGTGCCAACATGGTGGTTTCGCCTTGGAGACCGTGAAGACCGAACAAACCAGCCTGTATCGGG
>JAQBDA010000102.1:0-12471 GCA_032124675.1 Chloroflexota bacterium | reverse complement strand
ATCGTTTCATCATTAACCGCTGACTGTATCGCCTTAGCCAGACTTTCTGCTGTCAACTCCTTGCGCGGGATAGGAACTGGGCCTACACCAATCCTCGAAACCCACCACCCCCAGAAGAACTGGTCACCGAAAAACGGTACGATCACGGTTGGGACACCAGCTTTGAAACCTGCCGCAGTCGTACCTGCCCCACCGTGGTGGACGACTGCCGCCATCTTTGGGAAAAGCCAATCATGTGGAGCATAGTCGATCCGCAGGATATTTTCTGGCAGGTTGTCTTTGCCCAATTCGCTCCAACCGCCCAGCAGTATCGCCCGGCAGTTAACGATATTCAGCGTATCGATGATCAAGTTGGTCATCGTCTGGCGCTCGTGATCGACCATGCTGCCGAAACCGATATAGACCGGTGGTGGACCGCTGTTGAGAAACTCTGCTAACGCATCAGGTGGCTGGTATGCCTGCGCACCTTCTAGAAACCAGTAGCCAGTCACCTGGATATTATCTCCCCAATCAGGGGGTTTGGGTATGACAGCTGGACTGTAGCCGTAGAGCATAGGTGTGACGCCATCGGTGTCCAGCGACCAATAGTAGCTTTGTTTGAGAGGGGGCAGGTTCAGCACCCTCGACCTGGAATCATTTACCAGTGGGCTTAGAAGATAGAAGAACAGCTGGTTGGTGAGTTTGTTTGAGAGGTAATTGTAGGCGTTTTTGAAAGGCAGCCAGTCCGGGGGCGGCGGCCCGCCGCTGGCGTGGAAAGCGCGCGTCGGCGAGACAGGTTGCAGGTAGGCGGGAATTGCTGGTATAGTGTGCTTTTCTGCGACGTGATATCCGGCAAAGGACAGGCCGGAATTGATCAGCAGATCGGCCCCTTCTGCTGCCTGGTCGGTAACGCGAAACAGATCCTCCAAAAAAACCTCGTACCCGCTTCGCAGCCAGCGCAAGAATACCAGAGGGTTATCTTCAAAGTCGGAGACAGATTGCTCCACCAGGACCTGGCGGGGATCGAGTTGGATCGGGTAGAAATCCAGATCGTGCTGGTGGACGAATCCTTCGAAGATCTGGTGGGTGAGCACGCGGACGCTGTGCCCGGCTTGTTTCAGCCCTTTACCAAGCGCAATATAGGGCTGGATGTCTCCCCGCGAGCCGAAAGAGTTGATCGTGATATGCATCTTAGATACTGACCAAGGAAGATTCTCTGCAGCGACCCAACAAACCCCTCAACAAAATTATTATTGGTTTATCTCAGCACGCCGGTCAGCGGTCGAACGGCGACAGGCGCTAACTGCTTCCAGCAGCGCCTCGGGTGGAGCGGCTTTATTGACGAATGCGTCTGCTCCCGCATCCAGCGCGGCCTGCCGTGCTCCGGATGCGCTGCTGGTCACGATCACCATGAGCTTTGGGTGCAGCTGCAGCAGTTCTTGCAGCCCGGCTGCCGCCTCCAGACCGGGAAGCTCCCATTCCAACAGCAGAATATCCGGGTTTGTTCTGGCTGCCAAAATTGACAGCTCGCTTGCATTCGAGGCTTCACCCATCACCTTCTGCCCCAACATGCGCTCCAGCAGTATTCGGAGTGCAAAACGCACCCTGTCTTGACGATCTGCGACGATAATGTTCATACCACTACCAGCATAAACCAAATACTCCCTAGACGCATCAGGCGATTGGGGAGTATTTGGTATCGGTCAGATGGCTGATTCCGGATGAGAGTGGATTCTCGCGGATAGAACAGTAAAGATTTTTTCGAATTTATCTTGAGTTTGAATTATGCAAATCCTGACCTGGTGACTATTTTCGCTTGGGATTATTTTACTAATTTCTTCTGATATGCAAGCGAGATCGCTTCTGTGCGGCTGGCGACACCAAGTTTAGACAGGATATTGCTCACATGTGCCTTGACCGTCGAGCGGCTGATGTACAACCGGTCGGCAATTTCCGGATTGCTCAATCCATGTGCCAGCAGCTCAAGGACCTCCCGCTCGCGGGCAGTTAAATCCTGACCGACGCCATCATCTTCCGATTGAGCCTGGATCAGTGCCTGGAGCGCTTCCGGTGCCAGGGTGGGGCGCCCGGCATGTGCAGCCCGGATGGCATCTGCCAGTTCCTGCCCGGTGATGTTCTTGAGCAGGTAGCTGATTGCCCCGGCCTGAAGCGCCTGCTGCACCAGGTCTTTCTCCTGGAAGCTTGTTAAAGCGATGACCTGTATCTGCGGCCAGCGCTCGTGGATAGCAAGGGTGGCATCCACACCATTCATGTCTGGCATCACCAGATCCATCAGAACGACATCCGGCTGCAGTCGATCGCACAGCGCTAACGCCTGCCCGCCATCTTTGGCATCTCCCACCACTTCGATGCCAGGCTCGTTTTTCAGATATGCGTTCAGCCCTCTGCGCACCATGCCGTGGTCGTCCACGATCAGCACTCGTATGGCCTCGATGTCGTTTTGGTTAGCTTCATTCATGGGTTTTTTCCTTTGCGAATGATATTTTCGATGACCGGTTATTCTTCAAATTCCCACATCACTGTAATAACTGCTCCTGAACCGGGGAGGCTGTCGATGGTCAATTCAGCATTGACGGCCTCGGCGCGCTCTTGCATAAAGCGGATACCAAGGTGGTCCGGGGGTATCTTCAGCAGGTCGAAGCCGCGCCCATCATCCCGGATGCTCAATGAAATAAATTCGCGCGACTCACCTCCGTCGCCGGATATGGGCGGGCAGATACGTTGCAATATGATGTCGACCTGGCTGGCCTGAGAGTGTTTTGCGACATTATTCAAGGCCTCTTGCGCGATGCGGTAGAAGGCGATATGTACATCCGGTGGTATTACACAAAGCCCCTCGGTATTGATCGATACAGGGATACCCTGTCTGCTGGTGACGGTCTCTCCCAACTGCCGCAGCAGGTCTTCCAGCCGGGCTTCAGCCAGGGCGGATGGGCGCAGTTCCATCAAGAGGGTGCGCATCTCCGCCAGTGCGCCCCGGCTTAGCTGGCGCAGCTCGAACACCAACTGCTCGCCTTCTACCTGGTCGTTCATCCAGGTTACCGGCAGTGCTTCAGCCAACAAACTGGCAGAGAACAGAGTCTGGGTCACCGCGTCGTGCAGCTCCCGCGCCAGCCGGCTGCGCTCGGCAATCACCGCGGTCTGCTGAGATTGTTCGTAAAGCCGGGCATTCTCGATGGCTGCACCAGCCTGGTGAGCCAGCGACTCCAGCACTTTCAAATCGGTCTCGTCGAATGCGTTCACGCTGTCGCTCTGTACGTCCAGCACCCCGATCACTTCATTTTTTACCTTGATCGGGACGGTCAGCTCGGAGCGGGTAGCGCTGCCTTTCATGTAGACGTAGCGGGGTTCTTGGGTAATGTCCGCCACCAGCAGGGATTCGCCGTGAGCAGCTACCCAGCCTGTTATGCCTTCCTGCCCAATTTTCAGATGGGCCGGTTTGTACTGAAATTCTCTATTCTCCCACAGCTGCCCGGCACCGATTCGGAAGACAACATCATCATCTTCTACCAGCCCGATACCGACATGGTAGTAGCCGAATGCGTGTTGGATGACCTGTACTACCTGCCGGATTACCTCGTCCTCGTCTAAGACAAGGGCTAAACGGCGCCCGACCTCCGCGATGACTCTGAACTGCTCGGCGCGCTGCTGCTCTGCTTCGAACAGGCGTGCATTTTCGATGGCTGTCGCTGCCTGGTTGGCAAAGGCGACCAGCAAGTCCAGGTCTGGCGGATTGAACTTCCCCGTGCCACCCAGTTTGTCTATCACTACCAGCGTTCCGATCACCTTTCCTTTAATATACAGAGGCGCAAGGGCCGCATTGGTCAGAGACTCGATCGTATACTCGCCGTGCTCTCTGCGATCCACTCGAGGGTCTTCTCTCACCGTGTTCGATATGACCGGCTGGTTGTTCAATGTAACCCAGCCGGAGAGGCTGCTGTGGAGTGAGCCGCGCAGACCGAGCAGGTTCGCTGTCTTACCGATACAGGCGACGACCTCATCCTCCTCCTTATCCCAATCAACCAAATTGAGGATGCCGCCGTCCGCTTGCAGCAAAGTGACCACCTGGTTGATGATGCGGTCGAGCAGGGTATCCAAATCCAGGGTGCTGACCAGCGCCTGATTGGTCTCCTGCAGCGCAGTCAGTTGAGCCAGCCTGCTGCTGGTTTGTTCGTACAGCCGTGCGTTCTCGACTGCCACCCCAATCTGCGCCCCAATGGCAGTCAAGAACTTAATATTTTGATCGCTGAATTGGCGCGGCCCATGCGTCACCACGAACAATGTACCGAGGGTCTCTCTTCCTGAAACGAGCGGCACAACCGCCAGGCTGTGCAGACCTTCATCGATAACCGCATTTCTCGATAGGCGTGGGTCCTGAGTGATATCCTGAATGACCAGCGGTTCAGCGGAGATCATCACCTGTCCGGAGAAGCCTTCGCCGATCTGCAGCCGGTCGATCTGTTCGATGAAGCCGGGCTGAAAGCCATAGTGAGCAGCGACTACCAGCTCGTTTGTGTATTCATCTAGCAGGTAGATCCCACCGCTCTCGACATCCAGCAGCTGCAGCGTCCTGTCCAGGGCTTCATCCAATGTTTCTTGTAAGTCCAGGGACTGGCTGATGGCTACCAGGATTTCATTTAATGAGACCAGCTCGATCGTGCGAAAAACGATCTGCGCATCTAGATCGAGCTGGCTGTGTTCTGCGCGCAATCTCCACAACACGTATCCAACCAGAGCGAGGACGACCAGAACGATGATGGCGATAAACCATCCATTCTGCCAGAAAGGAAGATTTTCTTGAAGGGCAATCGCTTCAGTATTCGAGACTGAATCTACCAGGAGTGCGTATCTATCCATGTGTCAGGCGGTTAAGTCTTCACCAGTGGGCAGCAGAGCAGGTGAAATTGATATTGGCGATGGTTGTTGCTGCATATATAATATTAGCATAATATCACCGCGCTTGATCACCCTGCTCGCACAAGTTGGTGAACGATAAGCACGTGCTATACTTGTTACCGAGCAGTAGAATTTTCATTGTGTTAGTTCTCTAATTGTGTGGATCATAAACAACTGACTCTCCTGGTTGCAGATATATGTCTCCCTGAGGGCTTTGGTTCACGGCAACGAGATTGTAATATCCTGATCCTGGGCGATGTGAACAGATGATACACATGAACAATATCTCACCTCGCATCCACGTGCTTTCCAAGCCCAGCGGCGCGACCTGCAACCTGGCCTGCTCGTACTGCTTCTTCCTGGATAAGGAACTGCTCTACCCAAACAGCAAATTCCGCATGCCGGAGGATGTGTTGGAGAACTACATCCGCCAGCTGATCGAGACGCACCGCTCCAACCAGGTGACCGTTGCGTGGCAGGGCGGCGAGCCGACCCTGATGGGGGTGGACTTCTTCCGCAAGGCGATTGAATTCCAGGAGAAATACCGACGCCCCGGCATGACCTTTGAAAACACCATGCAGACCAATGGCACCCTGCTGGATGATGAATGGTGCCGGTTCTTCAAGCAGAACGACTACCTGATCGGTTTGAGCATCGACGGTCCCAAACACCTGCACGATGCTTATCGGGTGGATAAGGGTGACCGCGGCACCTTCGATCAGGTGATGCGCGGCCTGCGCCTGTTGCAGAAGCACGGCGTGCAGTACAACCTGCTGACCACCGTCAACCGCACCAATGCCGACTACCCGCTGGAGGTTTACCGCTTCCTGCGCGATGAAGCCGGTACGGAGTGGATCCAGTTCATCCCGGTGGTGGAGCGCATCAACCCGGATGGGATGAACGTGGTCCAGGTGGGGGACAGGGTCTCGCCGCGCACGGTGCGCCCAGAGCAGTTCGGGCGCTTCCTGATCCAGGTCTTTGACGAGTGGGTGCACAACGACGTCGGCAAAGTCTACGTGCAGACCTTCGAAGCTGCGGTGCGCAATTGGATGAGGATGCCTACATCAGGCATGTGCGTGTTCGAGGAGACCTGCGGCTACGGCTTGGCGCTGGAGCACAACGGCGACCTGTACTCCTGCGATCATTTCGTGGAGCCGGATTACCTGCTGGGCAATATAGAGGCAGAGAACATGCTGAAGCTTGTCGATTCAGAGCGGCAGTATCAATTCGGTCAAGACAAGCGCGATACCCTGCCCAAATACTGCCTGGAATGCGATGTCCGCTTCGCATGCCATGGTGAGTGCCCCAAGAACCGCTTCATCAGTACACCAGAAGGAGAGCCCGGGCTGAACTACCTGTGCGCGGGCTATAAAGCGTTTTTCCACAGGATAGATGAACCTGTCAAGATTATAGGCACCCTGCTGCGGACAAACCGGCCGGCCGCGCAGGTGATGGATATCCTGGCTGGGGAGAAGGAGGTGCTGGAAAGAGAGTTTATATTATCGAAACCAGACGAAAACTGCCCATGTAAGAGTGGACTGGCTTTTAGAGACTGTCATGGCTGGCAGCGGCCAACCCGAAAGCGCAAGCGAGGGCGCGGGGTACCTGCCCGTCGTGCCAGACCGCCGGTGCGTGTGGCTATCAATACCTAAGTAAAAATGTCATTGCGAAGGTGCGTTAGCGACTACGGCAAGCCCCAATCTTTATTGTGAGACTGCTTCACTAACCTGAACTTAGTTCAGGTCTCGTAGTGACGAAATAATAGAAAGGAGACATGACTATGCCCAATGGAAAACCGAACATTTTGATCATCTGGGGAGATGATATTGGCTGGTACAACATCAGTCATAACAACCGCGGTGCAATGGGCTATCGCACCCCTAACATCGACCGCATTGCCCGTGAAGGGATCGAATTCACCGACTATTATGCCCAGCAAAGCTGCACAGCAGGAAGAGCGGCCTTTATCACCGGGCAGAATCCAATCCGCACTGGATTGACCAAGGTAGGTGTGCCCGGCGCTGACCTGGGTTTGCAGCCCGAGGACCCGACGATCGCTGACCTGCTCAAGTATCACGGCTATGTCACTGGCCAGTTTGGCAAGAATCACTTCGGCGATCGCAACGCCTTCTTGCCCACCGTGCACGGCTTTGATGAGTTCTATGGCAATCTCTACCACCTCAACGCTGAGGAGGAGCCGGAGCAGCCCGATTACCCCAAAGACCCCAAGTTCTATGAGCGCTTCGGACCGCGCGGTGTACTGCACTGTAAAGCCACAGAGGTGGATGACCCTACCGAACATCCCCGCTATGGCCGTGTTGGCAAGCAGATCATTGAAGATACCGGCCCGCTGACCAAGAAGCGCATGGAAATCATCGATGATGACGTTACCGAGCGTACCATTGAGTTCATAAAGAAAGCCCACACCGAGGGAAAACCCTTCTTTGTGTGGTGGAACTCCACGCATATGCACTTCCGCACCCACATCCCCAAAGAAGCCGAAGGCCTAAGCGGGCAGGGAACCTACAACGATGCCATGATCCTGCACGACCGGGCCGTCGGACAGCTGCTTGACCTGCTGGACGAGCTGGGCATCGCTGAGGACACCATTGTACAGTACTCAACCGATAACGGACCGCACTACAATTCCTGGCCGGATGCCGCCATCACCCCCTGGCGAAGTGAGAAGAACACCAACTGGGAGGGCGCATACCGCGTACCGGCTTTCGTACGCTGGCCTGGTAAGTTTGAGGCTGGTAAGACCCTCAACGGTATCGTCACCCACCAGGAATGGCTGCCGACCCTGCTGGCTGTGGCGGGCGAGCCGGATGTCAAGGAGAAGCTGCTCGAAGGCCACCAGACCACTGGCAAGAATTTCAGAGTTCACATCGACGGCTACAATATCCTGCCCTATATGACTGGCGAGACCGATGAAAGTCCGCGCAACTTCTTCTTCTATACCAATGATGACGGCCAGGTTACGGCCATCCGCATTAAGGATTGGAAACTGGTCTTCATGGAACAGCGCGCTAAGGGTATGATGGTCTGGGCTGAACCCTTCGTGGAACTGCGCCTGCCGAAGCTCTTCAACCTGAGGCGTGATCCCTTCGAACGGGCGGATGAAAGCTCCAACACCTATTGGGATTGGTACTTCGACCATGTACCTGCCATCTATGCCGCGCAGGCGCTCACCGCTCAGCAGATCCAATCCTTTGTGGAGTTCCCACCGCGCCAGAAACCGGCTTCCTTCAATCTTGACAGCGTGCTGGAGAAGATGCAGCAAACCACAGACGGCGGGCTGCACTAAATACATATCCTGTTTGTGCAGTTGGGAGCAGAGTAAAGGCTGATAACTGCATTCAACACAGAACCACGATTAGATCGATCCGCTCTCCCGCAGGTTTGAGCCTCCGGGAGAGCTTTGTCATGTTCCTGGCTTTCTTTGAAATTCGTTCCTGAGCATTATGTAGGGGTGTGCTGCAGGGGATCCTTGTCCTGTCGAGCGTGTTCTTTTATTCCTTATCCCTGCTCGGGTGATCGTGATAATATCATCGCATATTTTTGACGTCCGTATCCAGATCAAAGGGCTGGAAATCGAACGGGCAGGTGGTCGCGCTATGCATGTAAGAAGGCAGGAATTGAAAATATTGTTCTTTGCAGTTCCGCTGGTATTGCTCGCGCTTCTATTTGGTTTGGCGGTTTCTCGGCGACCGATTGGGGATTTTTCTGATCCGGATAAGCCGTTCTATGAAGGTTATTATGCTGGCGCGCCAGCTAAGTTTGAGGGGGGACTGCTGGTTGTAGCCTGGAATCTGCACTATGCCGAAAAACTGGATCAGGCGATCGCAACGCTTGAAAATGTCCCGGAACTGCAAGATGCGGATGTGCTGCTGTTGCAGGAAATGGATATAGAGGGCGTGGAGACGCTTGCTCAAAGGTTGCATTACAATTATGTCTTCTACCCGGCTGCCTTTCACCGTGTGCGGAAGGAAGAATATGGCAACGCAATCCTTTCGAAATGGCCTATAAGCCATCCTGCCAAAATCCTCCTGCCGAATTGGCTTCCAGGTTGGCTGCAAAGCCGGAATGCCGCCAGAGCTACGATTTCCGTAGAGAACACAGAATTTCTGGTATACAGTGTTCATCTGGACACTGTCTGGATGGTGCCTGTTTGGGCTCTAACTCAGGGTGAGTTCCTGGTCGAGGAAGTTGGAAACGAGAATAAATTCGTCATCCTGGGCGGTGACTTTAATACCTGGAACCCGAGCGGCATTGCGACCCTGGAGCGTAGGTTAAGCAAAGTTGGTCTGGAGCGGCTCACAAAAGGAACGGGATATACATTCGAGTCATCCGGTATGAGGCTTACCCTGGACCATATCTTCAGTGGGGAAGTGCTTGAATATCAGGCTGGGGTCTTTCGTGATACGGATGCCAGTGACCACTACCCGGTATGGGCAGATATGGTGATGTCAGATGCAGACTAACCGCCATCACACTACTTTGGGCATTTCTGTACAGGGATTATAATAATGTTCGAATTCAAATCTGGAAGGATAGAGATATATGTCTAATTTAAACCCAGACCTGCGTAACTTTCTAACCGGAGCTCTCGGCTACCTGGCTGGAGCCGCGGCGGGATTTACCTTTGTGTTCATTGCCGCTCAGCTAGGTTTGGTGCGCTGGCTGTTCAACCTGATCGATGAAAATCAGATGCTGATCCAGATACTGGCCATCCCGGTTTTCGCCGGATTGATGCTTGCACTTGGAGGAGCAGTTCTTGGTGGTCTAGGGGGTTGGGCGCTGGGTTCTATTCTCGGCATCCCGCGCAAGAGGCGGCAGGTGATCGGCAGTGGGGTTGCTTATGCTGTCACCGTCAGCGGGCTGTCACTTTTGTTTTTGCTGCTGGTTGGTTTTATTGGCATTTACAACAATTTCACAACCAACCGCTTCGAGCACTTCGGATTGGTATTCGGAATTTTCGGACTGCTTTTTGGCCTGCTGACCGGCATCTTGCAAGCTTTGATGAGCCTGCGATTACGAGATACCTGGCGGCTCATCCTGGCAGCGACCCTGGGCTTCGCGCTGGGTGGGTTGGTCATGGGCATCCTGGTGCGGCTGGTAAACCCGACATCGGGTTTTCAAACCTACCCAATCCTTACCTGGATCGTATTAATTCTCGCTCTTGCAGCCCCCTTTGCTTTGGGGGGTGGTGCGATAGGGCTTACCTACGGTCGCTTGGCAAAACGGATGGCTGAAAAAGGAGAGCCAGCGGAGTCGCTGCAGCCCTCCGGATGGCAAACCGGGATTGTGGCGGTGATCGGTGTTCTTGCAGTCTTTTGGTTCTTTGGCATATTAAATCAGATTTCAGATTTCCTGACCATCCAACCTGGCAACACGCAGACACAGATTGCGTCCGAGACGGTCGGCGTCCATTGGTCTGGGCTGTTTCCCTATACACCGGATGTCGGACCCTATGAACCGCCTCCGGATGGATCTTTCGCTGTCACGGTTACCGGACCCGACCAGGTAGAACACGCGGCCTGGTGCAGCCCGGAGGGGAACATTCAGTACCAGCAAGCGGGTGGAGCAGTGGAGCAAATCGATTTTCCTCTCTGCAGCGGCACTCCCGCCATGGGGCTGGGTGCAGAAGGCCAACCGCACCTGGTCTGGTATACCACCGAGATCAAGGACACCAATGGCGTGTCACGCCCCGACAGACTGCTGGTGGAGAGCATCCGCACGGCAGGCGGCTGGAGCGAGCCTGCACTCATCGCTCGAACTGCATCCATCGCCAAACCTTCGCTAGCTGGCGATGACCTGGGCAACCTTTTGCTGGTATGGCAGGAGGAAGACGAGAGCATGTTCGCCGCCATACAGGAGGTCTACGCATGCAATGAGGGGCAGCTCACAAAGCCTGAACTCGCCGGTTTGCAGTCCATCCTTGAAGGTGGAACACGTCCAGAGGGGACGTTTATTCCCTTCTGCCGCAACCAGTTCAGAACTATCATTTACACACCGAATCCAGAGCCCGAATATAGTGATCAGCCGAGCACTCCCGATGGTGCATTTGATAGTATTTCCGCAAACATATCTGTACTGGCTCAGTATGAGGTGCTGTTTACGACTATGCAGTATGAGCCCAGCACTTCACCGCCCAGTCCTGGCAATGTGTTAGCCGAAGGTCTCGCGGAATTGTATGCAAAGGTAAAGGCTAATCCGGAGAACTACCCGCGCGGCATGACCGTACGCATTCTGTTAGGAAACTACCCGGTGGTGTCTAACCTGCAGTGGGGAGAGCAGATCGTGGACGCGATTACAGACTTCCGCGCAGCAGGTGTCGAGAAGATGATTGACCCAGAGATTGGCTGGCGGCTGGAGGTTGCAAATTTCCCCGGCGTCTATCCCCACAGCCATACAAAGTTCGTAGTGATAGATGGCAGGCAGGCAACTAGCGTTGGCTTTAACTACGGCTATCTACATTTTCCGAAGGATCACCCCTCAGGAAAAGGATATGACCTGCTGGACCTGGGGCTTTCTGTGGTGGGTCCAGTGGCGCAGGACGCTATCAGTGCGTATGATGACATGTGGGAAGGTGCAAACCAGATCCACTGCGAAGATTTCTTCCCATCAGATGGATCGGATTGGAAAGATACCTGCCAGGAACTGAAAGGAGTCGCTGATCACGTACCGGAGGTGCTGCGCTACTACCTGCCGACGGATGGTAGTGACAGTGCATTCTCCCTATATCGCAACAACGTATTCAAGGAGGGGGATGAGTTCATCGCGGCAAGCATCGCTGCAGCGGAGGAGACAATTGATATGATGGAGGTCAATTTCTCTCTGGAATTGATCTGTATGGTCAATATTGTTTTCCCAGATGTGTGTACGATCGATAATGCGCTGCCCTGGATGGATGCCCTGCTGGAGGCGATTGAAAAGAATAATATCAAAGTGCGGGTGATCATGGAAAGCACCAACAGCAACGGGCTGGAAAACCGTGTCGCGGGTAATGTCCTCATGGATGAACTGGAGCGTCTAGGTTTGGATCACCTGGTTGAGCTGCGCTTCTACAACGGTAAGGTTCACGCCAAATCTCTTCTGATTGACAACCAACTGCTCTTCATCGGCAGCCAGAATATGCATTACAGTTCTTGGGGAGCGGGCAGCGGTCTAAACGAGTACAGCATCGCCACCGATGATCCTCAGGCAATCGATGAATACAATGCCTTATTTGAAACCAAATGGGGGCAATCGACCCCCTTTGAAGAAGTGGAGTATGGCACCTCGCCTTGATATTGCTGGACAAATGGAAAAAACGTGACAGATCTATTATGAAAAAATGCCAGATATTATTGACAAACGATGATGGCATCCGTTCGCCAGGATTGTGGGCGGCGGCTGCGGCGCTGTCTGAGATAGGGTTTGTACATGTGGTCGCACCGCGCGAACAGTATTCGGGCGGTGGACGCAGCCTGCCCTCGACCTTCTCGTTGACCATCAGCACACTACGATCGGGCACCTCGCGCCAGTCCTCGTGCGTGATTGGTTCCGATGCGACCACAACAGCCCGATACG
>JAQBDA010000101.1:0-11680 GCA_032124675.1 Chloroflexota bacterium | reverse complement strand
CAATGATGATTGCAGCCGCCATTACACCAAGTTGCTGCACCATACCGACCGCAGTAATCACCGAGTCGAGAGAAAAGACCATATCCAGCAGCATAATTTGGACGATCACGCTTATGAAAGAGGGTGCCACTTTGGCGGCTGCGTGTCCTGCATCACCTTCCAGTTTGTCGTGGATCTCGCGTGTGCTTTTAGCAAGCAGGAATATGCCGCCCCCAACGAGGATGAGATCACGACCGCTAACCTCCCAGCCGAAAACAGTGAACAGCGGCTCAGTCAGGCCGGCGATCCAGGCCAGTGAAAACAATAGCAGTAAGCGCGTGAACAACGCCAGGCCAAGACCTACCTGCCTGGCGCGGGCCTGCTGTTCTTCCGGCAGTTTGCTTGCCAGGATCGATATGAACACGATATTGTCGATCCCCAATACGATTTCGAGAGCGGTTAATGTGATTATTGCGATCCAGATTTCAGGGTTGGTCAGCCATTCCATGGTGGGGTGATGTCCTTTCTAATAGGGATCCTTACAGGTGTACTCTTTATTACAGGTTAATTGCAGAGGCGGCTGTTCGCCAGGATGATCACGACGGATTATGCCTAAAACCCAAATATACCAGAAACTCACCTGTAAGATGCATAAGATTTGAACATGAGCTCCATTTCCTCCCCCACCAAGGAGCAATCACTGATCAACCGGGCAGTCTGCCACCCATGATCGGCGGAAAGATGGCGATCTCATCCCCATCTTCCAGCTCAGTATCCAGGTCAGAAGTCAAATTTTTGATGCTGCGCCCGTTGACCAGTAATGCAATATCTGCCTGAAGATTTCCGGTATGGCTATGCATCAGACGTGCAGCATTTTCGCCCCCGATTTCTTGTGCCAGCATATTCAGCAGCGTCCGGAGGGTGCAAGTCCGATCATCGGGTAGATCGAGACTGCGATCCCCAATCACAGCGCGAAAAGTCAGGTAACCTTTTACCCGGACAATCATATCTCTTAGGACTATCGCAGTTGACAGAGGGATGAGTGTATGGGCAGGGTAATGCCCCCCAAACACCCCCATTTTTCCGAACTGTATAACCTCTATCTCTAAAGAATTTCTCGAGGATATGCGATTTATATACCTAACTCAGCAGAAAACTTCTTCGTGTAAGCACGGTATTTTTCCAACTCCTCTGAGGTCATTTCGTCCTGGAACTGTAACTCAACCTGGGTGAGCGCATCAATAAATATATGCGCGTAAGGAGCCAGCCCCAATACACCGACCTTGCTCCCTTGCTCAAGAGCGATCTTACCCAGCATGAAATCTGTGAGGAATTTGTTCTCTTTGCGCAAGATTTTCTTCCACTCTTGAGGTGGGGCAGACATGATGTATTCTGCGGTTTGTTTGGCCTCCTCTTCACTGAAGAAAGCCAGCTCCATCAATATTCCCTTATCGACAATCGCTCCGAAGATGAAGTCCCGCTCGATCCCCCAGTCAGGTTCAGCCTCGATGCGGTAGAACACCTTTGCGGTCACCTTCTGCAGCTCATTCTGGAACTTGGGGGTTGCCCGGTACAAACTGGCGCTCTGTTCGAACCATTCCGGGGTACAGTATATGCAGGTAGTCATGGATAGTCCTCCTGAAGATTCCTGCTCGGTAAATAGATCGCTTCCATTGGATTGACCAACATATTCAGTGTGTGGCAGAGTTCATTCCCAGATTAGCAAGTGCTTCGTCACGCAATGCTCTTTTAAACACTTTTTCCGTTACCGTGAGAGGGATGTGCTCACGAAATTCCACCAGCTTGGGCACTGCATATGGCGGCAGATGAAGCCGGCAGAAATCCTGTATATCCCCTTGTGTAATCTCCAGGGTTTGATCCTCCTTCAGCTGGATCACAGCCATGACCCGTTCGCTGCCTGGTATATCGGGGTCGGGGATGCCGAATGCGGCGGCTACCTGTACCGCTGGATGGCGGAACAGTACCTCATCTACTTGGGTCGTATACACTTTCAAGCCCGAGACATTGACCATATCTTTGATACGGTCGACGATCCTGAAATAACCATCCTCATCCATAACAGCAATATCGCCGGTGTGCAGCCAGCCATCCTTGGTCAGTCCAGAGCCAGCTTCAGGCCAGTACCCCTGCATCACCTGCGGACCGCGCACCAGCAGCTCACCGGTTTCCCCAATTGATACATCTTCGCCTGTCTGCGGGTCTACCAAACAGCAGTCCGTCTCAGGGCATGGCACGCCAATCCCTTCTACCTCCTGTGAGCTGAAACCTGTAATACGTGAGAAGGCAGTCAGATTGATATGGGTCAGGGTAGAGGTTTCAGTCAATCCATAACCTTCCGAGATCGGCATCCCGGTCTTTTGCTTTATAGCTGTAGCGACTTCCTGCGGTAATGGAGCCGAGCCGCTGAACAGCATTGCATTTACCCTGCGCAGCCCGGCATCTGCCAGGCGCATGAACTGGGTCGGAACACCCGGGATAAGGAATGGGCGGTACTCCAGGATGCTCTCAAGCATGGACTGGGTGTCGCGAGGGTCCGGCAGCAGGATCATACGTAAGCCCAGTTGGACCGCTGTATGGTGGATGAACCCGCCATAAGCGTGAAACAGAGGTACAGTTACCAGCACAGATGCTTTGCCTTCGATACCACGCAGCATAGGTTTCATAACCCACGGCAGACCCTGCAGGACCACACAATTGCGGTTATAGTGACTTAGCATCACGCCCTTGGGCACCCCCGTCGCCCCTCCTGTGAAAGCCAGCTCGCACAGGTCTTCGATGGGGTCGATATCAATCTGAGGAGGGTCAGGGTCGTGGTCGCGCAGCAAGACGCGCAGCTCATACGCTGCGTCAGGTAGGGATGATGAGATATCTTCGACGTCATATCCTGCATTGGAGGTAAGGATGAGCCATTCGACCTGGCAGCGTTCTGCCACACTCTGCGCAAGCTCCAGGTGCTCCTCCCGGCAGACAATCATCCGGCTGCCTGAACTGCCCGCCTCGTGCAGCAGACCATCTTCGGTTCTAAGCACGCTGGTCGGGACCACCACTCCACCACACTTCAGAACAGCCCAATAAGTAAGGATATACTCGATACAGTTGGGCAGGAAGATGCAGACGCGCTCCCCCTTCTCCAACCCAAGTCTCGCCAAGCCTGCCGCCAACCGGTCAGCCTGTCTCTTCAATTGGTGGTATTTCATTGACCTGCCCTGGTAAACCAGCGCTGTTTGTGTTGGGAATTTACCTGCGCTCTTATCCAGCGCATCGAATAAGGGTACTACCGGGAATGGGGCCAGGTCGCGGTCCAGTTTGTATGGCCCTAATTTATAGCTTCTCAACCAGGGTTTGTCTCGATAGTTCATCCCCATCCTCTTCTTATGGCCACAGCTCGGGAACCAAATCCTCCAAGCCCAGGGAGTGCAATCGCTCAGGTGTCGGTAGACCTGTCGTTATGTCCCACCCACGCAGCTGGTAATAGGTATCTTTCAACATTTCCAGGGTCTCTCTATCGATTACCATCCCTTGGGCAGGACCATCCGGCAGCTGATCTTCCATCAACCGACCAGGCAGAACGTCGGACTCTCTGGTGACCCCCTCCCGGGCACAGAGTGCACGCACAAGGTTATAGACCCTTTCACCACTCTGCCGGAACTCCGAGACTGTGAAATCCCATCCCGTCGCTGAGACGATCAAGTCGACGATATCCTCCGCAGTGAGCAGTACTCCCATGAATTTGCACCCACCGATGGAATCGAACACAGTTAAAGCATTTTCCAGATCAACAAGGACCCCGACCTCCTGAGGATTAGGGACAAATGGATCCTGGATGCGGCTCTCCTCAACGATCAGGAAAGGCACATCAATGAAGGTCGGTCCCTGCACATACCCGGTCATATGGTCTCCACCCCTGTTGGCAGTCACATATCCCAGCCCGGTGATCTTGGCAGCCCGTGGGTCGTAAGCTGGCAGCTCAAGTCCTTTCACATGGATAGCGAAGTGCTCGCTGCCCTGTCCCAACCTCTCCGACATCGCCTTTGTCCCCTCAGCCAGAAGGTCACCGACCCCTTGCCGTAAAGCGATCATCTCAATCAGATTGACCACGAGATCGGCATCCCCGAAATCAATCGCCAATCCTCCTGTCTCAACTGGGGTCAGAATGCCGCGCTGGTAGCATTCCATCGCAAATGCGATGCTGGCCCCAGCGCTGATGGTATCCAATCCATATTCGTTACATAGGTAGTTAGCCCTGGTTATGGCGTTCAAGTCGGAGATTCCGCACATCGCCCCCAAGGTGTTAGTGGTCTCGTACTCCGGGCCTTCGCCGCTGTATCCTTTCCATTTTCCTTCTCTTATCTCTGTCCCCCTGCCGCAGGCGACTGGACAGGCAAAGCAGCGCACCCCTTCAACCAGCACTTTATCGGTCATCGCCTGTGCATTCACCTCATCGATGGCTTCGAATACACCTGCTTGCCAGTTGAGGGTCGGGTAGCCGCCGCGTACGTTGACCATATCGGCGATCATATTGGTACCGAAGGTATCGAAGCCGATCTTGAGCAGCGATTCATCCATATATTCGTTCTGCCGCCGGGCAGATTGCCTGAACCTTTCTGGGTCGGCTAACTTGATCGGCTGGCTCCCAGCACAGGCTATAGCTTTAAGCCGTTTCGATCCCATCACCGCCCCTAACCCGCAGCGTCCAGCAGCGCGATGTTTATTGTTCATGATAGCCGCATAGCGCACCAGGTTTTCGCCCCCGGGCCCGATGCTGGCAATGTTCAGCGAATGGCCTATCTCAGCCTGAATTTGATCTTCAACCTCGGGTACAGTTTTGCCCCACAGATGGCTTGCCTCTCGCAGTTCCGCTACTCCATCAATGATAGACAGGTAGACTGGATGTGGCGCAATGCCCTCGAAGATAATACCGTCGTAGCCGCTCCATTTCAACGCCGGCCCAAAGAAGCCCCCCGAGTTGGCCTGCCCCCAGATGCCGGTTTGGGGTGACCTGGCAACAACGGAATAGCGGCTGGCACTGGCTGAGGCGGTTCCGGTCAGCAATCCTGCCATGAAGATCAGGTGGTTTTCCGGACCCAGAGCATCTACCCCCCTGGGAACTTCCTGGTAATGATACCGGGTTGCCAGACCAGCTCCGCCGAGATACGCCCGACCCCATTCTGGGGGAATCCGCTCTTCCGCCAGCGTCCCGGTGGTTAGATTAACACGTAATACTTTGCCCATGAAACCGTAGCTCATGTTGATCCCTCCAATTTCCCCTCCGCTGCCTATCCGGGTAATCGGATAGCCCTTACATGCCTGACATACCCCACCTTATTGTAAGCTACGTTGTCCTATTAATTATACATGCAGTCCAATATTTCGCATCACAGGTTCTTAATGAAATTGAACTGACTGCAAAAATCGCAATCAGTTCATCATGTCGATCGGTAGTACGAGTATTTAACCGGTATGGGATAGCGCTCTAACTTATTACAAACGTCCCGCTGCGCAGGTCCACCAGGGTTTGCTGGATCTCCTCCACAGTATTCATCACAAACGGACCGTAAGGCACGATCGGCTCTTTGAATGGTTTTCCCGCCACAAGCATGAACGCTACCGGCGACTCAAGTGCAGCACTTACCTGGATCAGGTCACCGTCCCCGAATACCAGCATGTGGACAGCTTCCACGTGCTCGCCGGTCCCATCCTGGCTTATCCCAAACTCACCGCTGCCGCTGTACACATACGCTATAGACGTGTGATCTTCCGGGATGGGATGCGTGAACTGCGCACCCGGCTCCAGGCGCACGTCCAGGTAAACCGGATCGGCAGCAATGTCGGTTACCGGGCCTCGCACGCTGTCCACTTCTCCGGCAACAACGCGCACGGATGCACCCGCCCGGTGCGTCACCGGGATGGAATCCGCGCTCACTTCCTGGTAGCGCGGCGTTCCCATTTTATCCCTGGCAGGCAGGTTGATCCATAATTGAAACCCAAAAACGTTGCCTAGTGGGCTGCGGCGCGGCATCTCTTCATGCAGGATGCCTCGGCCAGATGACATCCACTGCACGTCCCCCGGACCGATCAGCCCGGAATTCCCCAGGCTGTCTCGGTGGTGAACCGAGCCTTCCAGCATATAGGTTACCGTTTCGATCCCCCGGTGTGGGTGCATAGGAAAGCCCACCAGCGGGCCTTCAACCGGGTCATTGAATGCGAAATGGTCAAAAAGCAGGAAAGGGTCAAACGGATTGGCGCGCTCCGGTCCAAACGAACGGCGCAGCAGTACCCCGGCCCCTTCGATGACGTGATTCGGCTCGATGATTTGTGACACTTTACGAGGATTATTCATTTCAACTTCCCTGGAGAGTATTGGATAATTAAGGGTAATTTCAGATAAATTTTACCAGACATCTATTCGATGGTAGCAGCCAGGCTATACTCTCATCAGGCTCTCAGGTAAACGTGTTACAATGCTGGGATTCTTCCGGTGGCGGGTCCACCACACTATTCCGGAGAGGAGCATTTCGTGAAGCACAATCTTAAATTGATCATCCTGATCAGCGCAGCGCTGATATCAGTTTTCATACTATCTGCGTGCAACTCGTCAAGCACAGCTGAGGAGACGCAGCAGGCAAGTCCCCCGACCGAGGTTGTCGAACCGACCCCGGCCGGATCGGCAACCCCTGAATCCGCCCTATCAATATTCTCAACCACAGACACCCCCCCCACTCCTGAACCCATCTCGCTGGAGGGAGCCACAACCACCGACAGCGGCTTGCAGTTCATGGAGATTACCAAGGGCACCGGGCGCTCCCCAAAAGATGGCGACCTGATTACTATGTATTTTACCGGCTCGCTTCCGGATGGCACAGTGTTCACCAACAGCTCTGCCAGCGAAGAACCGATCAGCGCAGTTTTCGGCCGTGAACAGCTCCTCCCGGGCTGGGAAGAAGGACTGGCCCTGATGAAAGCCGGCGGTAAAGCTAAGTTGGTCCTACCGCCGGATCTGGCCTTCGGAGAGCAAGGCTTTGGCATGATACCGCCGAATTCCCAGATTATCCTGGATGTCGAGCTGCTTACCGTAGAGGTACCGCCGCAGCCGTCTGCTGTCTCCGATGACGAACTTGTGACGACCGACAGCGGGCTGCAGTATGCTAATCTGACCGAAGGGAAAGGGGCTGAAGCCGAGCAGGACAGCATCGTTTCCACCCATTTTACAATTTGGGTGCAGGGTGACAAAGAGGATGAATATGTCTTCAGTTCCGAGGGAAGCGACCCGGTATCATTTATTGTGGGAGGGGGTACTGTCTTCCCGGGGTGGGAGGAAGGCGTGCTCAACATGAAGCAGGGCGGCAAGCGCCTGCTTGTCATCCCGCCTGACCTGGCGCTTGGAGAAGCAGGCGGAAACGGAATCCCTCCCAACGCCACTGTGGTGATGGAGATCGAGCTGGTTGAGGTGCGCGAACCGGTCACGATGACCGAGGTCGATGAAGAGGACTACACCACCACCGAGAGCGGGTTGAAATACTACGACCTGGTCGAAGGTGAGAGTGCGATGCCTGAAGCTGGACAGACTGTGGTCGTGCACTATACGGGCTGGCTGGAAGACGGACAGCAATTCGACAGCTCGTTAAATCGCGGAACGCCGTTCACATTCACCCTGGGGCAGGGCAGTGTGATCGCCGGTTGGGATGAGGGTGTGGCGACGATGAAAGTGGGCGGCAAGCGCCAGCTGGTCATCCCGCCCGATCTGGCGTATGGCGAAGATGGCTCCGGTGGGACGATCCCACCCGGGGCGACGCTGATCTTCGAGGTCGAGCTGCTGGAAATCCAACCGTAAGAAAGATGTCCACCGAGGTTCCCCGCTCCCTGCGAAGCTGGTTTATTCTGCATTTCGCCTTAGACGTGCTCCTGGCGATCCCGCTCATGGTGGCGCCGGAAGCAACCTTGCGCTTCTTCGGATGGCAGACTGTCGACCCAATTACCACGCGCGTGGTAGCGGCGGCATTATTCGGCATCGGTATCGAATCTTACCTGGGGCGGAACGCCGGCGTGGAGGCCTATCAAGGCATGCTCAACTTAAAGATCATCTGGTCATTGGCCGCAGTGATCGGTCTGCTGGTATCCTTGCTGCAAGGCGCGCAGGGATCGCCGTTCATGGCCTGGGTAACGCTGGTGATCTTCGCGGCGTTCAACCTGCTGTGGGTGTACTGGCGCTGGCGGTTATCTAAAGGGATGACGACTGTTATTTAACCTACCTTAAACCCGCCAATTCAATATCCTCACGGTGAATACTATACCTGGAGCGGCAGCGGGACAATCCGATCCTCAGTAATCGACAACTCCGCAGCGATCATCACTTCTATTGATCGGCGACCATCCTCTCCGCTGACCAATGGTTGCTTGTCCTCCAAGACACATTCGAAGAAATGTTCCATCTCCAGCTTGGCTGCGCCCACTAATCTGTTATTCATTGCAGGCCAGTGGCGTGTGTCAGGCAGCTTCCAACCATCATGATCGCAGGCGTAAAGATCCATAGGTGTGAAGTTTAGATTCAGGACGCCATCCGTACCGAGGACGTTCATACGAACATCACCAAATCCACCCCAGCTGGTTGGTTTGCTCCAGCCAGCCCATTCCTCCGGCAAGCACCACCCCACCTCGTGGATACCCAGAGCGCCATCCTCGAATTCAATCGTCAACCAGGCGCAGTCATAGGTTTCGAACTCATCCCAGACCCTGCCCTTCAATGCACGTCCGTAGACGGATCTGATCGCCGCAGGATGGTACCAAAGCATCTGATCGATATCGTGTACGGCGATATAAGTGATCGGGCTAACCCGCCCGTCCAGCCGGTAAGCTTCTCCGATGGGCGCAATACGTCTGGCGTAAGCGGAAAGGAAACGCCCGATACTCCCTTCCTGAATGGCAGCCTGGATCATGGCATAGTTGACTTCGAAACGCAGGATGTGTCCCACCATCAGCCTGACTCCGGCATCTTTGCAGCCGCGAATCATGGCATCGGCATCTGCGAGTGTGGTTGCAAACGGCTTTTCTACTAAGACATGGCAGCCGTGCTGGCTGGCAGCCAGCACCGGCTCGCGATGGAGAAATTCCGGCGTGGCAACGATGACGGCATCTGCTCGCTCACGATCCAGCATCTCCTGGTAATCCTGGTACGCTTTCCCCCCATATGAATCCACAAGTTCCTGTGCGTTAGCATAGTTGATGTCAGCCGCTGCAATACAGCGTGCATAGGGCAATTCATTACCGGTGCGAGCCAACACCTTACCCATAAAGCCTGCGCCGATCACAGCAAATGTCAGATCTCGCAATTAGGCCTCCTTCGCCAGCCAACGAATGGACTGCCGCCAGAATTGACCATAATACTCCCAAGGTTGAAAAAAAGCCGCCCAGTGGGGTGAGCAGTCCGTGGAAAATGCCATCGCGCGACCTGCTCCGAACTCCCAGACGACCACAAGTGGATTTTCATCCTCTCCTTGACCGATCGTGGCCAGCACGCTGGCATTTTCTTTCGGAAAAATCCTATTGAAGCCTTCGAAGACCGGGCATTGTTCCCAGGGGATATCTTTCATAATTGGGTGAGTTTTATCATGGATATTGACGTGCACTCCTTCCGGGGTTTCTACGCGGTCATCCATCCCTTTCAAACATGTCACCGGCAGGGCTTCCTCAACCGGCGTATCATAGTAACCACCGTGCCCGAATCGACCGCTGAATGAGGACCAGCCTCCGACCATCATCAACCCGCCACCGCTGCGTGTATATTCACGGATCGCCTTCAAGCGGTTTGTGCGCGGCAGTTCAACCCCCGGAATCCAGAATGGGTAGAGCGCCAGTACTTCACACTCGATATCGCTGAGTATCACGACGTCATACTCCGACAGCTCCTCCACGGTGCGCGGGAATTCCGAGATGGCAACATCATTCGACATGTGCAGTACTTCGATTCCCCCCTCCTCCATTGCGTCGATGAGGGGCTGTCCCCATACGTGCGTCGAGAAGCCTTTGACTTCTACGTTGAATGGTGAAGCAACAAACACCGGACCAATTTTTACTGCTGCATCGCCTGCATATAAGACTTTCATAATTTGACCTCCTTATATTGTGTGGATTTTATGGATCGTCAGTGCTCTTCTGTAACAATTCCGCTTTGACACAATGTGATCCTGATGGATTCAAGTTCGCTCAGTCATGAAAACCTAGCTCGCTGTAGCGTCCAAGTTTGTCGAGAGACTTCTCAACATATGAAAAAAGTTCGTCTCCATAATTGTGAGATTCTTCGGCAGCTTCTCTCCAAGAACGAATGGCATGCTTGTACTTACCGAGCTGCTCATAAGCGCACCCCAGACGATAATGTATTTCAGCGTTGCCCATTGTCATCGGCCGTCCAACTCCCAGGTTCTGGGGAAACTCCAATGCTTTCTTATAGTCATCGATGGCGAGTTCAATATCTTCAGCTGCCAAATGCGCTTCCGCGCTCTGCAGGATAGCTCGTACATATACATCATGGAAGCTCTGGTCCATCTCCAAGGGGACAAACGATTCCTCTGTCAGTATCTTCAGCGCTCTCTCATAGTCGCCCAGATCGACCATCATGGTCAGCGTCCGCTTGCGCAAGTCCTCACGGATGGGATTGAGCGCCAACATTCCACTGAGCAGCTTAACCCGCTTCTCTACCATATCCATTTGGCGATACAGATCATCCAAGTGGATATATAGGTCTTGATTATTGGGATTCAGGGAAAGGGCTTTTTCGAACTGCTCCCCAGCGCGCGCAAAATCGTCCTTTTGCTGCCAGTAAGCCAGTCCAAGATTCCGGTGAATTACATCGTAAGACGCTAAACCTTTCTGCGCCTGCTCCCACATCTGGATCGCCTCTTCGAAGCGTTGATGCGCGTAAAAGAAATTACCGAGATAATATCTGGCCTTGTCATCATTGGGATATCGTTTTAGGGCATGCTCAAGGGCGATAATTTCCCACAACCGGCTGGGGAATACGCGATCCACATCACCTTGCTGGGCTTTTCCTATCCACTGTTCCGCTCTGTCCGGCATACCAAGCTGTTGGTAGATATATGCTCCCAGGTAAAATGCCGTCGGGTAAGCCCACTCTTCAACCGTGTGCTCCAGAATAGACAATGCATCAGCAGGTAAGCCAATATCCATGTAATGTGCTGCCAGATCCAGGCTGTACTGCTGATCATCCGCAAGAAGGCGTAGAAGCTTGGACTCATGCCTGTCACCTTGCTCAACATCAAGAATTGACAGCTCCCTCAGCACCAGCAGGTTGAGCGGGTCCTGGCTGAGAACCTGTTCTAAAATTTGTGATGCTTCGTTGCTTTGTCCAGCGCAGCGATGTGCAAGCGCCAACAGACTCGTAAGACTTGGTTGATCATCACTCTCAGCTACAACTGTCCTGAGCACTTCAATGGCGCATTTCCAATCTTTGCGCTGCAGTGCCACGCCTGCCAGACCTCGCTGTGCAGGCACCCATAACGCATCATCTGATGGCACCAATCTATAATGCTTTTCAGCAGCCTCGATATCCCCTCCATACCAGGAAATCAGACCCAGGTAATAACCAGCCCCTGTTATCCCCAGATCAACTGCACGGAGGAAGTGATTACCTGCTCCGCTGAGATCAGCACTGCGCAGCAATATCAAA
>JAQBDA010000100.1:0-21541 GCA_032124675.1 Chloroflexota bacterium | reverse complement strand
CGCACTCGTAACTTGAAGCGTACCGCTTTGCCGGGGTCGATATCATCATCCAACTTCCAGACGAATGTCAGTGCCGCCGGCTTGGTATGGGTTATCCCCAGAGTATCCGTGATGTAGGTCAGATAGGTTGGAAACACGTCTGTGACAACGACAGATGCAGCAGGTATCGTACCCAGATTGCTGATCACCATGGTGTAGGTTATCGTCTGTCCGGGGATGACAGTCGTCAATCCATCGGATTTGGTAAACAGCAAGTCGGCCGTATCCAGCGAAAAATCCTGGCGCGTGTTTTGCCCGCTCAGCAGGATCGGAGTCGCGGATTTTGACACGTACCCGGTTTTTGACACCCGCACGGTTGCAGAGCCCGCTGAAATAGGCATCGTAATCGTATTCGTGAATGTATACCAACCGTTTGCGGCAGTATTGAGCGTGTACAACTTGTTTGTACTATCCGTCAGCTCAACCGTCGCACCGGATACAGGGTCGTCGGTGGTGGCATCTGTTACAAGCCCGCTCACCTGCGTGCTCTGTACGGTGAAGCTGGCGCTGGTAGTATTATTCGTCAGATCGTAATCATGTACCGCCGAAGCCAATCCCTGAGTCGTATTGACAATCGTCTGACCAACGGTGCCGGTATTGACCCTCGCAACCAGATTGAGAGTTGCCGCTGATCCATTCGCCAGTGAACCGATTGACCATACTCCCGTCGCACTCGTGTATGTACCCTGGCTGACTTGCGAGCTCTGAAATGTTAATCCTGCTGGCAGCGTATCGGTCAGGATCGCTCCTGTCGCCGGACTGGGGCCGAGGTTCGTAACTGACAGGGTATACGTAACAACACCACCCTCCGACGGGGTTGCCGGTACAACGCTCTTGCTCACTGACAGGTCTGCTCCCACCAGATTGGTCGGGTCAACAGCGACATCATTGGAAGGATTTGTGTCATTGATGTTTGCGACACTGGCAGTGTTGACGATGCTTGTCCTGGTGGTTGGATTGATATCCACACTTAATCGGATGACCGGCAGAGTGACACCAACGCCCACCCCGGATGGGTTGGCGTACACACAGGTCACAGTCTGCCCAGAATAACCACACGGATCCCAACCCACGGCCGTTACCCCGACCGGAGATAATACGTTGGTCAAGACATCTGTCACTGTGATCGTGTCGGATATTACATCAGTCCCGACGTTAGTAACCGAAATTGTATAGACCCCGGTTGTCCCAATGAGGAAGTCACCCTGGTGTGACTTGGAGATGGTTAAGTCCTGAGCAACCTGCAGCGCAGCAGCACTGGTATCAGTCAGCTGAAGATATCCCACGACGAATAACAGGAATGTCGCTAATATTACCAGCAGTGCCCAGGACAATCGGGTAAATTTATTTCCCCCAGTTATTCCGGCGCTTATCTCGTGTTCCATGGATTCTCCACAATAATCAACCCATCTGAATTATTTGTATTATATCAGCCAATCTGGTCAGCGCCGCATCCTGCGCACATCGCCATCTCGTACTGTGATCCCCCGGCTGTCGAGATGTTCTAAAAATGCCAGCGCATAACGCCGGCTGGTGTTGAAGTGATCACGGAATTGGGCAGCGGTGAGGGTGCCCTGCCGTTCCAGAATCCTCTCGACCTCAGACTGCAAATGCAAGTAATCCTCCCTGCGGAAGACCACATCGGAAGCGACCTGGATGAGACCACCGCTATCCAGCAATGACTGGTATACCTCATCATCAACGATTGCCAGGCACTCCTTGACAGTAGGTGGTGCAAATGGACTCTCACGGAAGCGTGCCATCAGAACATCGATCGACTTTTGCTGCTGGGAATTATAGTGTAGCTTGTGGTCTGTAGATGAGACCAACGGACCGCTTTCGAGGATTGCACCGGATGATGTAAGACGCCCTAAAAGCGCATTGAATACCCGCTGAGAGACTTTCAGGCGGCTTTTCAACTCTTCTCTTGGCATGCCACGGCGTAGCGGGTAAGCCTTATGATACTCAGATAAAGCTATCTTAATATTGGATGAGGTCGAATCCCAATATGCCTGATTGGTCACCAGAACATCCATTTCAGGACTGATGTTCCTATTATTTACGGGCTCCAGGAAAAGTAAACGACCACCCTCAGCCAGTGCTGCGATTGTCTCTTGAAGAGGCTCCCATCCAAGGTTCGTGAGAGCAGCTATATCTTTTAGGGGAGCAATTCCGGGTACTGCAAGTGTTTGCAAGAATACGTCCTCTGGCGTCCCTCGTTCAAGAGCCTGTAGGCGTTCCAAAGTCTGCCCGGCAAATCGTTTATGCCGGCCTTTTGGGTGCGTGTCCAACACAACCCCACCCCCAAGTGTTTCACCGGGTGATGGACGTCGGATGATATACCGGTCACCCCGTACAGTGACAATGGGCTGCTTCACTTCTAGCTGCACCCAGCCATCCTCGCCTGGGTTTATCTCCTCCTGACCCAATACCCTGAGGCGGGCCTGGGCTTCCGCAGATCCAATATACAGCTTAACTTCGGTATTGTGTTTCAAAGGCGAGCTGGCATCCGGAAGAATGCTCAGCCGGGCATCAAACCGCCCGGTGCTACGATAATCTTTTGGGTGTGCAATCACGTTCCCACGGCTTATCTGATCGACTGTCACGCCCGAGATGTTAACCGCCGTTCGAGAGCCCGGTACGGCGGTTTCCTCCTTCTTCTTGTGGGTTTGCAGTCCTCGCACCCGCCCGCGAATTTTCTGGGGCAGGATTTCGACCTCTTCCCCTACTTTTAGATATCCATCACCCAGGGTGCCGGTAACAATCGTGCCAAATCCAGAAATCGAAAACACACGGTCAACCGGGAGGCGGGGTCGCCCATAATCGATCCGGGGCGGACGCTCAGCAAGGCACTTGCGCAAAGCCTCAAGCAGTTCTGGGATACCCGTCCGATTTCGTCCTGACACACGTATAATCGGGGCATCTTCCAGAATCGATCCGTGCAAAACCTGCCTGATCTCTTCCTCAACCAGATCAAGCCACTCATGGTCTCCGACCATATCGACTTTAGTGAGGGCGACTACACCTCCCTGCACCTGAAGCAGATTAAGGATGGATAAGTGCTCACGAGTCTGGGGCATGACTCCTTCATCGGCGGCGATTACAAACAAGGCTGCATCAATCCCACCCACACCGGAGAGCATATTCTCGATAAAATCCCGGTGACCGGGTACATCGATGATGCCTACCTCTTCATCGCCGGGTAATGTCAGCCAGGCAAATCCCAAATCGATGGTCATCTCGCGTTCCCGTTCCTCTTTCAATCGGTCGGGGTGTGTACCAGTTAACGCTTCGACCAGAGTCGATTTCCCGTGATCTACGTGCCCAGCAGTTCCGATTACCCTCATTGATCAGCTCCAAGCAAATCGAACAGGCGAACTACCTAAGACAAAAATACAGCGCAATAAGCTTGCTCCGATTATGCTGTTCGATGCGAACCTTATCGCGTCGTGCCAGAAGATCGTTCATACGACGAGACCCATTCATGCACCATGGCCAATAGAGATTGCAGCCTTTTACCGGTGAGCTCACTCATCTGGTTCACTGAGTCTTGGATCTCCTGGACTGTATCTTCGAGATGGGTTACCCGTTCAGATAGCTTCTCATACTGCCGGGTTGCCTCCCCTCTCTGCTCCTCCTGAGTTAGAGTATAGTTCGTCCATCGTTTCTGGTCATCGGCCTTGAACGTCACCCACTCCTGACGGAATCTCTCCTCCGCCAATCTTTGTATCTCGGTCATCTCATTGATCCTGCGATCCACCTTTTGGGCTAACTCATCCAGCGTCTCCTGGGATCGTTTGACCGCTCTATGGGTTGAGTCGAGCGTCTGGAGGTTCGTTTCGATTTCCGAAGTCTGGTCTTCGATGGAATCGAATCGGGTCTGCCAATCCTTCCATACTTTTTCTCGTTCGACCTGGAGCAGGGTCTGTTCTTCAAGGAATTTTGCCTGTGTTTCACGCCTTTCAGCTTCGACCGAAGAAAGCTCGTTCAGCCTGGTATCTACCTTGCGCAGGTTGGTGGTGGATAGTTCGATCCTTCCCCGCTGGTCGTCGGAATGTTTGCGCAGAGTTGTAATCTCTCCCTGCATATCTGTCAGCCGTTTGGTGTCCTGCCGCCGGCCATCCTCGATCAGACGCAATGTGCGGGTGTATTCCTCCTCACTTCTACGAACGGTATCGATCTTAACCCGCAGCTCATCGATCACCTTACCCAGCCGGGTGTCCTCGTCTGCTCGCGCCTGAAGCGTCCTTTTGAGCTCCGGAATTGGGGATAGGTCCCTGCGCAGATCGACGATCGAGCTTTCCAGAGAGCGCATCTCCACCCGGCGGACTTTTTCAGATTCCTCTTCCCGCTGTTTGTTTTCCTTATCCATCTCTTCGATAACCTGCTTGGTTTCGACGCGGGATTGAAGCAGATTTTCGTCAAAATAATCCATCCGGGCAAGTTTGGTAGCCAGGCGAGTTACTTCACTGTCCATATCCTTCAACTGCTTGGTGATGGAGGGCACGTTGCCTTCCAAGCTTGCGATCCTATCCAGAACGCCTGCCAGCTGTGTTTTATCTTTGCGGCGTTCCTCATCCAGCCAATCTACTCGTTTTCCAATCTGTTCCAATTCCATATTTATGCTCCTTGGATGAGATAGTCCAAATGATCATACATAAGTTCGGAGATTATAGCATGAGGGGTATCATCCGGATCTGGGCCGGTAAAGAAGAGTTCAGGGGCTGTTCTGTAGGAAAATATCCGCCATTTGTGCCAGAGCGGGTGTAAACAATTGTGGCAGCAATCCCATAAGAAGCAAGACAAAACTGCCGAGAACCAGAAGTACTGCCTCAATCCTGGTCTCATTGATCTCCCAGGGGTTATCCGCTGCGCCAGCAATCAGAGCTGCCAACGACCTGATCCCACCAATCACCAGGCCAGTATAACCCGCCAGGACGATACCAGCCAATAAAACTGA
The DNA here is from genome assembly GCA_032124675.1 of Chloroflexota bacterium. GTDB lineage: Bacteria > Chloroflexota > Anaerolineae > Anaerolineales > UBA4823 > JAQBDA01. The sequence continues at coordinate 16,542 of JAQBDA010000100.1, read as the reverse complement.
TATTTGGGCAGTACCCTGCCATATCTCCAGACGTACCGGAAATCCGACCAGTAATGGGAGCCCCGCGAGAGAGAAATGGGCTAATAACAACGAAAATGCAGCTACGGGAACCCGTCTGGCGTAGCCGCGTATATTTCGAAAGGTCAATTCCGTTGAATTCATAGGTGGGTTATTCTGATCAATGGCCGCGTACCGGATCAGAGCGACGAGGGCAAGCGCCCACACACCAAGGCTTAATGCCCTGGGAAACAGTATTGCGAAGAATAATCCCAGCAAGTTCTCAGTCTCCCCGGGCTGTAGTCCTAATCGCACCGCGATGAGGGATACTCCAATCTCGACCAGGACTGCATAGCCAAACAACCTACCCAGGTGCGTCTGGAAAGCGGCAATCAGTCCAGCAATAACGATCATCATTGCTCCGGCAATTTCCAGGATCGTAAATAAGCCTTCAGCATCCCGCAGCCAGGGATAACGATCCAGAAATCCCAGACCGAATAACAAGATCGCCAGCGGCAGTTCATAAAACAGGAATGCCGCAGCGTACGGGTGAGATTGTTCAGCTATCAATGGAATCCATGTGTGGAAAGGAATAATTCCTAACAGCAGCCAGAAACCAATACCCAACATTACAAAGGCCAGCAGCGATTGATCAACGTTGGGAATAGTCGACTCAACCCCTGATATCAGCCACCCGGTGAACAGGATAAACGGGAACCCTAATGTCTGGTAGGTCAGGTAGCGCACAACACCGCCACCGGCATGCGATCCCGGTGGATTAATGAGTGGGATGCTCACCAACACGACGATCTGTAAGATCAGTGCCGCATACAAGAAGGGTTCTACTGTGAGGGCAGCGGTTAGTAATCCGGCAATCGCAATTCCTAAAGGCACAAATAAACGACCTGCCTGGGCTGCCCATGATCCTGCCAGCCAGAATGCCAACCCCATGTAAATCAAGAGCAGCATGGTACGGTCATTGGCATCCAGGACAAATCGTCGACCGAGAACCACTAATGTGTCACCAAATGGGACTGAAATCGAAGCAATGTTTATGCTCTCCCCGATTGGGAGAAGCCATGCCAGGCCTCCCAGCACCACGGCCACCAGGGTGCCGCTGATATACACTGCCATTTTGCTGCGCTGCATGATCAGCAGAATTATCGATACCACCCCCGGGAAGATGATCCAGACGATTGGCGAACTCACTCTACATCTCCAACATTTGATAAGATGAGATATGCGCCAACCAGACCTAATCCAAGATTTACACCGGACAATAACCCTTGTACAAGAGCTGATAACTCCACTCCAGCATAAACGATCTCGAATCCCGAAAGGACCGTCAAAAGGCCAAGGATCACCCAAAATGGATTTGACGTTAACCCAAGCTGCAGCAGACCCATACCAATCAGCACCAGTGACCCAAGAATCTGTGCATCGCTTAATTGGGGCAGCCACCGGGGGATTGCGGCCGCGATCGAGATGACTACCATGCCGACAATACTTGCTGCAAATAAACGGAAGATCCATCCGGAGTAGTGCGGCCGGATTGCAGATGCTGCTGTATTCGGACTCAGAGCATCATTATCCGGCGTTTGTTCCGGAAGGCCAGATTGAGCCATCCACAACACTGCTGCTGCAATCCCGCCTGCAATAACTTTCGCCATCGCCAGTTGAACCGGCCATGATGAAGCCGTCAAGACGAATGCCCCAGCATATTGTATGACTAGCAGGATGATTGCCCATCGCCAGGAATGTACGACCAGTATCCCGATGGAAGTCCCAGCCAGAAGAAATACAAACGGATAGGCTAAAAACTCTAAATTCAAATAGTCACACCCCGAGACGGATCTGTGTCAGAATGGCGATAAACAGCACCAGGAAGAATAACGCCCATAATACCCCACCATCGCCCTCCAATACAGCGGTAACGAACGATATCGAGCGACCGATTGAATTATATATCCTCCCCAGTCCTTGATATATCCAGTCCATTGTTACTCGGTTATTGATCCCTGAGAATGCTTGCCTTACCAGCAGATATATTCGAGGAGGCTCCTTCAGCCGGTAAGTAATCACCAGCACTGCTACTGTCAGCAGTGATACCAGCAAACCTGGAAGGACTGTGGATAAGCTCAGTTTCACTGACCAACCCAGCCAGCCGGTGATGTAGTGAGAAACCGGGAGCATCGCCAGACCCCATGGGTAGATGACCCAGACCCACCGTTCCAGACTTCTTTGGGCCGGTTCCAGGCGTACTGCATAACGCCAGTAACCAATCATAAATATCGATTGAGAGAACATGAACAACACCAGCGGCGGATTGAAATCCGGTGCATATAATAAAACGCCATTCCATGCAGGAGTGAACGGCAGAGCAGTTATTCCTAATAAGCCGATCAGCGATATAACGAACAAAAACCGGTGACGAGCCGTAATCAGGGCCAATAATCCACCTGCCAGGATGGCTGCCACACCCCAGGTATTGCTGGCTTCCGGCTGTGAACGCAGGGCAGACGCGATCGCAAATGCAGCCATCCCAAGGATCCAATATGCCTGTCCGTCCAATTCATCCCTGGAGAGCGCCCAGGATAATGCACAATATACCGCCGCCAACCCTGCTAGGACAACCAGGATCGGTGTTTGTGGACTTGAAAAACCCACACTCGCTGCCCGGGTCACCAAGATCAATCCTGTCGCTGCCGTAGTAAGCCGGGAAACCGTTCCCAGGCTGCGGCTCACGTTACTTTCAGCCTGGTATGTGCCGCGCAGTGGGATTACCCCTGTACGCAGGATTGCAGCTGCTAATAACAACAGCCCCATCTGATTGGAAAGTGGAAAGCCTTCAAACGGCGTACCATTGCCTCCAGAATAAAGGATTGCCCAGATGAGCAAAATAGTGCCTGCCGCTCTCACAGAGATCGATGTGAGGTATCTGGTGCCGGTTGTGGAGCTCGTCTCAGTATATAGATAGATTACGATATCTGTAAAATCGATCGCAGTCCAAATCAGCAGCAGAGTTAAGTAATTGCCGGCCTGGACACCTGCTATTCCAAGCGCACATAGAACAAGGATGGCAGCCCATACAAACCAGTCTGTGCTTTCTGACCGGGCAGCATCAGTCAAGATGGCAGCCAGTGCCAGCGAAGACAGAGAAAAAGCGAAAGCCCATGAAAAACTGTCAGACAGCAAGCTTGGCGATTGCGAGAAGAGCCAGTCTGGCTGCCACTGGAATAAGGTGATCGATTGCGGCAGGCTGCTATACGCAAGCAATACCAGCAGCCAGGCCAGCAGGGCAGCCACCGCCGCTATCAACCAGAAATATGCGTTTGCCGGACGTATAATCCGGACGATTATCAGGGCTGCAGCGGCGATCAGCAGCAATAGTATTGGGATCAAAGACAGATAAGCCATCATGCCAGGAGAGAACACGGCTGAGAACGAAGATAGCCCGTCATCAGATCAACACGGTTCCAGCCTGGCGAGGCAGATACCTACCCATGCCAGCTCTACCGAACCATTCCCCTTTATCTACGATCAAGTTCCCACGTAAGAATACTTTCTCCGGAAAACCTACCAGCTCCCACCCCTCGTACAGATTGTAATCGGTGCGGTGATGTGCATGTGCAGCTCCATAGGTAAGACGTTGATCAGGGTCCCAGATCACCAGGTCAGCATCCGCTCCAGGGACGATGGCGCCTTTTTTGGGATACAACCCGAAGATTTTCGCGGGGTTGGTGCTTGTCAATGCAACGAAACGATTTGGCGATAGTTTTCCCGCCCGGACACCATAAGTCCACAGAACGGGCAGTCTATCGCCAACACCCGGCAGGCCATTGGGAATCTTTGTGAAATCATCTTTGCCTAACTCCTTCCCTGGAATGGCAACGGGAGAGTTTTCATACATGATCTCTCTTGTCCCATCGAAGAAGAACGGGCAGTGATCAGTGCCGATAACCTGGATCGTACCGTCTGCCAGCCCCTCCCAGAGCCTGTTGTTGTCTATGGCGGTACGCACCGGGGGAGAACAAACCCATTTCGCTCCATCCGCCCGGCGCAGGTGATCCTCAGTAAAGAACAGGTATGGCGGGCATGTTTCACCCATAACCCTCAAACCGCGATCCCTGACATATCTGAGCTGATCGACTTCTCCGGCCACATTCAAATGTACGATATACAATGTAGCATTTGCTTGTTCTGCCAGGGCGGCAGCACGCAGACCCGCTTCCACCGCACCCCATGCTGGGCGAGTATACGCATGCCATTCCGGTGACGTATGCCCGGCAGAAACAGCTTCAGCAACAAGAATGTCAATCACATCACCGTTTTCAGCATGCAGCATGACCAGCATATCATTTTCGGATGCGATGCGCATTACCTGGAAAATTTCTCCATCCGCCAGGCGCAGACGGTTGTTATAAGCAGTGAACACTTTTACAGTAGCGATCCCCATTTTGAGCAGATACGGTATCTCGGTCGCAATGCGCGCATCAAAGCGCGTGATATTCATGTGAAACCCGAAATCTATCGCAGCCTTGGAGTCAGCTTTGGCGTGCCAGGCTGCTACATTCTCTTCAAGTGTGTCGAAATCTTGGGGGATAAAATCCATCACGGTTGTCGTACCGCCAAAAGCGGCAGCCTTATGACCAGTGTAATGGTCATCCGATGACACCGTCTCGAACATCGGCAAATCGAGATGTGTATGTGGATCGATCCCCCCGGGCATGACCAATTTCCCGCTCGCATCAATGACATTATCAGAATCACCTACCAGATCGAGACCAATCTTGATGATCCTCTCCCCTTCTATCAGAATATCCGCTGTATAAGTATCGCTGGCAGTGATTATTTGCCCACCCTTGATTACAATTCGAGACATAAACAGGCTCCTGATCTAGTGATATTGAATATTCGAGCTGTCGTACCATACCATCCAGCCATAACTTGCACTTATTATATATCTCAATGATGAGATTTTATAATCTACTATCAGGGGAGGGGGAATTCAGGGTTAGCTTCTTCTACACAATCGGGCTGGCAGTGGGGATCAAGAGATGCGATTAAACTACCAGAGGACATTATCTACCTGATTATGATAGGCATCAGTAATATATACTTAGTCTCGGACGTAACCTCAGGGATAGAGGTTATGATGGCCTGTTCTTCCGGGGTGGCGGAAGCTGTCGGGGCGGCGATGACCAGGGTAGGCGTTTGTCTCTGAGTAGGCACTATAGTGCTGGATTCCTCGGGCTGGTCAGGCGGTACAGCGGTTTGGGAGGTCTGCTCTTCCCCAGCACCGACCGCGTACAGCATTCCCCTATCCACAGCGATATAAAAGCGGTCTGGGGCCAATGCACCACCTACAACACTCAGGTGGTCACCAAGTTCCAAGACCCACAGAGGGTTGTTCGAGTTCAATCGATAAGCCTTGCAGTTAACCCCAAGGTTGAAATTATCTGAACAGACATAGGATACAGACTCATCATCGACAGCGATCAGCTTACTCTGCCGGTCGGGTGGTCGATAGTTCGATACCAGATTACTATTCTTATCCAGCCATACCAGACGCGTATCAAAGAATTCCCCCGCATAAAACAGCCAGATCAGGTCCTCTGCGGTAGCACCCTGGTCAATAGGAGATATGAGTGATTGGCCTTCATAATCCCAGGTGATCTTCGGGTCAACTTCAATTCCATCCTCCGTTGCCCACCAGGAATAGACTTCATGACCGGTGCGGAAATAGGACTTCCCGTTAGCACCAATAAAAAATGCCGGGACAGTGAATTTGAGCTCCTCGACTGGCAGCCCATCCAGGACCAATTCTCCACCACTGGCGGACGCCAGTGCGCCATCACGCAGGAATATATACGATTCCCCTCCGCTCAGTACTGGCGGTGTTTCTACGTAGCCATCGTAAGCGAACGACTGCCACAGAGGCTCCCCATCTTTAGAGACAGCTTGAATATCTTCCACTCGCGTGTAGTAGATCGATCCATCTGAAGCAACGACAGGACCAGAGGTCGCCTCCCAACCACCGGTAGGCGCAAACCGCCAGACAAGCTCTCCTTTTGGAGTATAGACGGACAGACCACCCGCCGCATCCGTGATGTATATCTCTCCTTCGGGTCCAAGCGCGGGAGATTTTACTGGAGTAACGCTGAGCTCCACCTGCCATAACACCTCCCCCGCTGGTGTGAGTGCGATCAACTTTCTGTCTGCAGTATTTATATAAACGATCCCGTCACTTGATACTGCAGGACCACCAGTAAACCCACCCTCCTCGGCATACATCCAGGCAAGATTTGAGCTTGCCGGACCATTGAATGGTGCATAGAGAGTGCCCTGCGCATCATGCCGCTCGGTTGCCCAGTAATGCCCTCCCGGCACCACCAGGCGCTGCTGCGCGCCTGGTGGTGTGCGGGATGGCTGTTCTCGCCACCAGATCGACCAGCCTCCGACGAGGATCACTGCCGCGGTGAACAGTCCAACACGTACAGCATTCGATTCCAGCCAATCCGATGCCAGAGGTGAGAGGGTTTGTTCGAACCATTCTTCGAATTTTGTGCCGGCAAATAATGGCCTGCGGTAGCCAGTCTGCATCTGCTGGGTAATTCGTAAGCGAAGCCCTTCACCTAGCAGATTAAACCCCATGATCGTGAGGAAAACAAAGCCGCTCACGATGATCAAGGGGATAGGTTTTACAAATGAGATCAATGCCGTTGATAACATCTGACCCAGTTCTGGAAGTCCAGTGGCATTCACAGCCAGGAAATCAGACACCTCGATCCATACCCCTCCACCGATATAGTAGCCGAGGAAGCCCAACTCGGATATCACGAACAATGTAGCGCTGACTTCAAACGCCATCAGCATCCAGATCAGGGGTGAAATTTGAGGCAACACATGCTTGAATAATAAGCGTGCCTCGGATGCTCCCAGCGCCTGGGATGCTTCGATGAATACCTGGCTCTTTATCGTTCGGGTTTGTGAAGATACAATACGCGCCGTCTCTGCCCAGCCAGTAATCGCCAAACCGAAAATAAATGCCCATATCCCTTTATGGATACCGATTGCAGAGACACCCATCAACGCAATAATCAGGATCGGGATCGCCAGAGCCATCGAGAGGAATAAATCCAGGATCTTCCCCCAAAAACCGGTAGACCAGCCAATTAAATACCCCAACGATAATCCCAAAACCAAGCGTACCGCCGCAACCGTGACAACCAGCATCATTGTTGGGCGTACTGCATAGAGCAGCCGGCTGAGCAGATCACGACCAAACTGGTCAGTGCCGAGCGGGTATTCCGGGATTGCAAATGGGGAATAGGGAGGCCTGATGATCTTGCCGTCGATCCTCAGGGCATAGTTCTCTTGCATCGGATCATTGCGAGCCCAATCGGATCCGAAGATCACCAACATCAGGACAAATATGGTGATCAACGCACCCAGAAGCAGCGGCCAATTGATGCGCTTTATAAATCTAACTATTTTATTCTCCGTGTGGGAGGTATATTGATACTCCAGGCTGGCGGTGGAATTTCCTGCTGGATATGCCTTCGAAGCCATCAGACCTGCCTTGGGTCGAATCGTCTGACCAGTACACCAGAAATGATATCGGTGAGCAAGAATACCAGCGCCAACACAGTCAGCAGAGCAGCAACAAGTGGCGGGAAGAGAAAATTATCAGAGCGCGAGGTCAAGACTATCGTTGTTGAGAACAGGCGACCAAACCCTGGCCAGTCAAACAGCCGCTCAACTATGATCAGCTCGGCAATCATCAAACGCAAGGCGGCAGCGGTGGTGATTACAACTGCTGCCAGTATGTTACGGAATGCAAGCCGGTTTCGTATTTTTCGCATCTGGTGACCGAAACTGAGCGCGGCAATCACATACTGCTTCCCCATCTCTCCTACAAGCATCCCAGAAGTGATCTGGGCAATTTTCACCATCGGGAGCACCATCAAGGTGAGCGTTGGCAGCACCAGATGTGTATCAATGCCGTATCCCTGGAATGGAACCAGAGGCGTTACACCAGATCCAGGTCCCCAGATAACGTAAGCGATGGAAAGCGCAATTAATATGACGCCAATAAAATAGCTTGGTGATGCCAGACCGATGGTAACGATGCCGGTCAACCAAGAGGAGACCTTGATCGGTGACAGGCGAACGGAGCCAAACCCCAACAGCAGCCCGATAACAATACTGAGCAGCAATGCCAGCACAATCAGCCAGGAGCTTGCTGCGAACGCACTCCACACGACATCCATGATCGGCTTGCCATTCGGCATCGAACCGAAATCAAGGCGAATGAATTGTTTTAGATAGTTGAAATACTCTGGAATTAATGGGGGCACCTGGATGCCGCGAAAAGCGTAGGGGTTGCGTGCCGCCTGAATTGGACCGATGTAATATGCATATGCGAAGCCAAGGAAATTTGCAAGCAGCAACGCCACCGGCATAATTAACAAGCGCTGAATTACAAATCGCATCATGTTCGCACGAACCAGACTGGCAGGACTAATATAATGCCATAAGAATTACCGTGTGGAGCTGTTACAAGTTCATAGCAGATTATTCAGCATCTGATATACCGAGAAGAGCAGCCAATAAGGCAGGATCGATATCGATCTCTGGCAGGGCCTCGTTCCTATATGGTTCTGCAAGGCTGGAGCGCTCGCGTAAAGCCTGCCACAACAACTGCCGTTCATCTCCGCTTACGATCAGGTCGTTGACCGTATCGGATGATAATAAATTTTCACCCGTCGTATAGAAAAACGTGATCCGGCGCCAGGTCGTCGCATAGATGGGATGCGGTAATGGAATAACCGGACCCAGCTGGATCTTATAATACTCCAGCCTGGCTGAGGGATGGTTAGATTCATCCTTCAGCAGCTCCGCCCGCGTTGTGAGCTCATGACCACGCACCGGGGCTACGTACTGAATGCGCCATTTCTCCTCCCCAAATGCTCCCGTCTGGTAAAAAGCTATATAGTCAACAACAACCACTTTGGGTGCGCTGCGCAGGGGGATGCGATACCAGCCCAGCAATCGTGCTATCTCAAGGTCACGTGGATGGTTGACCACTGCCACCAGGATCAGCGCAGAAGGGGATGGCAGTTGGGGCATACCGAGAATTATCCTTTCATGTGGGTGAAGCTACATATGCATGCTGTGATTGCCGCTGTGCAATGGTACAGGATGCAATCTTTAAGCCACCCCTGCTTCAGAATTGAATTCATCGATTAATTCGTCGATCGCTCCCACCTGCTGCTGGACGCCGGTCCAATAATCAGGCACATACCATTGGTCCATGATTTCTTCGTATGTTTTCCCCTGCTGCTCAACCCACGTAAAGTACTTCAGGTTATGGACGCGACGTCGATCTGCATAAGTCAACTCGATCATATTGTCTACGGACTGCCCTTGCAGATATCGTGCAAAATGAGCTGCAGCATTTACTTCAGAATAATCTCCAAATTCCTGATGCATCTCCTTCAACCGACTGCCATACAGATCCATTGAATCCGTCAGGACAGTCAGGACAATATCATTTTCACCCATTTCGTAATACTTCGCCATCTTGATCGCGGAGAGCATATTGGATATTCCGGAGAAGCCAAACAGGTCCAACTTATCGAGGATAGCTGGCGGCACTCCCTGTCTCGACAGATGTGCGTGACCAGCCGGCTCATTGAACAGGCGTGCCAGGCTGACCACAGCGTTATCGTCGATGGCGACCACAATATCGGTGTTCTTGACGTTGTGTATCCAAGGGACGTGTTTGTCGCCGATGCCCTCAATGCGGTGCGCACCGAAGCCGTTCTCGAGCAAGGTCGGGCACTGGAGAGCCTCGCTAGCGGCGATCTTGCTTGCAGGGAAAAGCTGTTTCATATAATCACCTGCGGCAATCGTTCCTGCCGAGCCAGTTGCCGATGCATATCCCCGGTATTCATCACGTGGACCCATTGCCGCTTGCAGTACCTCTTCCATCGCATGACCAGTGACTTCATAATGCCACAAGTAATTTCCGAATTCCTCGAACTGGTTGAAGATCATCAGGTCCTGACCCGATTGGCGCAGCTCCCAGCACTTATCGAAGATTTCCTTTACATTGGACTCGCTGCCCGGAGTTGAAATCACCTCGCCGGCGATTTGCGAAAGCCAGTCGAAACGTTCCCGGCTCATACCTTCCGGTAAGATAGCGATTGACTCACATGCCAGCAGAGCTGAGTCATAGGCACCTCCCCGGCAGTAATTACCTGTAGACGGCCACACTGCTTTCTGGGTGGTGGGATCGAACTGCCCGGTGATAAGCCTTGGCACAAGGCAGCCAAATGCCGCACCCACTTTATGTGCACCCGTTGGGAACCACTTTCCAACCAACACGATGATACGGGCGCTCGTGCCAGTCAGGCTGCTGGGCAGTTCCATATAATTTACGCCCCCAAAACCACCCCCCTGGGGTACGGCTTCGTTTTTCCATGTGATTCGAAATAGATTGAGCGGGTTGACATCCCACAATCCGACACTTGCCAACTTCTCTTTTACACTCATCGGGACGAGTGATGGATCCTTCATTTGAGCGAATGTCGGAATGATGATACTGCGCTCGCGTACTCGTTCAAGGGCACGCTGCCGGCGATCTGAAATCTTTGTAAGGTCAATCGTAGTCATTATTGGTAAATACTCCTGTGTAGTTTATTTTTTATATGTTACGAATACCGCAAATCAATATCATATCTTATCATCTGGTGCTTCAGTCACAATATACAGAGGGCGTCCTTTGGCTTCATCGTATAAGCGCCCGATATACTCACCCAGAATGCCCAGCGAAATCAACTGTACACCCCCCAGCAGCAGCACTGCGATCAGCGTTGTTGCTTGCCCTGCAAATGCTTCCTGCGATCCAGATATACGCATACCAACGACCACAGGGATAGCTAGAATGCTCAAACCGGCGAAGAAGAACCCCAGGTACGTGGCGACCTGCAATGGAAGGTAAGAGAAGCTGGTGACGGCATCCCAGGCAAATTTAAACATCTTCCGGAAAGGGTATTTTGTCTCCCCTGCGTACCGGGCAGCTCTCCGGTACTCGACCCCAGTCTGTTTGAATCCCACCCAAACGGACATTCCGCGCAAGAACCTGTGGCGCTCGCGCATCTTTTTAATCACATCGACAACTTTCCGATCCAGCAAGCGGAAATCGCCGGTATCCATTGGTATTTTTACATCAGTGATTTTATAGATAATACGGTAGAACGTGGCAGCGGTTAACAGCTTAAACCAGCTCTCACCCTCTCTTTCTGCACGGATAGCATACACCACTTCATAGCCCTCGCGCCATTTCGCGATCAGGTCTAAGATCACCTCCGGAGGGTCCTGCAGGTCAGCATCGATTATAACCACGGCCTGACCACGCGAGTAATCTAAACCTGCAGTCACCGCGAGTTGGTGACCAAAATTCCGGGCAAAAATCACCGGACGGACTCGATCGTCCTGACTCGAGATTGTGCGGATGATATCGGAAGAACCGTCGGTTGAGCCATCATCGACCAGGACAAGCTCCCAGTCCTCTGTGGTTGACTCCATGACCTCCGAGATGCGGCGGTGCAGCTCATGTACGGTCTGGCTCTCGTTAAAAATTGGGGCGATGATTGAAAAAGTAGGGTGACCCATATGAGCTATTTTATCATTCGCCTGACACTATCGATATTGGGCTCGATGATTAGCGCTTCAGGTACTGCCTGCACAGCTGCCCGGGTATCTTTCAGCCCGCTGCCGGTGTTGATCACCATCACTGGATCATCCCGCTCGATCAATCCTGCCTCCACAGCCCTTATCAGACCCGCATAAGAAGCAGCACCGGCTGGTTCTGCAAATATACCCGCTTTCCCCAACGCGGCGATAGCACCAAGGATATCCTCGTCGCTGACGATGATATAGCTGCCTCCGGTCTGTCGCGCCGCCCTGACCGCCCGCACCCCATCGCGCGGCAGGTCAACCGAGATACTGTCAGCCAGGGTGCTGGCGCTGACTGGAGCGATCTTCTCTGAGCCCGAATTGAATGCATTCGCAACTGACGCTGATCCTGCCGATTGGACACCGAAGATCCTGGGTGTACCATCCATCCAACCCAGGGCTGCTAAATCTTTGAATCCTTTGTGGATTCCAGAGATGATATTCCCATCACCTACCGAAACGAAAATTGCCAGCCGGGCGGGATTTTTTGAGAACCACATGCCAGAATTTCCATCTGAAGATGTTCCGGAATTCATCCACTCCCAGATCTCAAACGCGGCGGTCTTTTTCCCCTCTGCGGTGAAAGGATTGTAACCAGTATTCCTGCAGTACCAACCGAATTCCTGGGCAGCTAAAATGGTCAGATCGAATGCATCATCGTACGTGCCATCAACCAGGAGCACCTGTGCTCCATAGACCAGCAGCTGAGCAACTTTCGCCGGTGGGGCTGTCTTTGGGGCGAATATCACCGCCTTTTGTCCCACCGCGGCTGACATGCCTGCCAGAGCGGCTCCGGCATTGCCTGTTGAGGCTGTAACGACCACCTCGGCCCCGATCTGCTGTGCCCGTGCCACGACCAGCGCACTGGCACGATCCTTAAAGGATGCAGTTGGGTTGCGGCTCTCGTCCTTAACCCAGAACTGCCGTAATCCAATATCTTCTGCTAACCGTGCTGGTGAATAAACCGGTGTATATCCTGCTGCCCTCAGAGGAGTGCCTGAGCCTCCCGGGTAAGCCACCGGGAGCAGAGGCATATAGCGCCAAAGAGACGGTTCAGTGGACGCCAAGATTTCCTTCCGAGCCTGCGAACTGCGGATGTGATCGTAATCCAGGTGGACATCCAGGTTTCCACCATCCGCAGGGCATACATACGTCACCTCTCCAGGTGTGTACTCAGCACCACATATACTGCATTGATAACCGATGAATTTACTTTTCATATCCATTCCAGTTCAGTCCCGGATAAGCTATTTGACCGCCTGACGAGTATATTCAACCCGCCGTCCAGGCATACAGAAATGCAGGGCATTGTTATATTGGCTGGGGTTGTCATCCGGATTGATAAGATCGACCAGACCGCGCTACAGACCTCGTTCTCCCCGAATATATGGGGTCCCCAATGCGGCAGGCGCGCCTAAACGCTTGCGGACTGCTTCCCTGGAGCCTATCACCAGGACGATTATGGTAAATGCGTATGGCAGCATTTGCAGGAAGAACCCCCAATATGGATTGTAGTAGAACGGGTTGGCAAGACCGAGAATGACGGTTGGTCCCTGAATATCCAGGATTAACCGACGCAGAGCGCCGAAGGCATATGCACCAAAAGCAGCCCGCAGCGGGTCCCATTGAGCGAAGATCACCAGACCGACAGCGATCCATCCCTGGCCGGCTGTGGTCAGCTCACTGAACCAACCCGGTGATATCGCCAGACTGATCGTAGCACCGGCGAGTCCAGCAAGCAATCCTCCGACAAATACATAGAAATAGCGTAGTCGGTAGACATTAATTCCCAAAGAATCAGCCGCCGAGGGCTGCTCTCCTACTGCACGCAGTTCCATGCCAGGGCGTGTGTGGTTGATGTAGTACCAGGAGAGTGGGAGCAGCAGGTAACCAGCATACACCAGCACGCTCTGGTCGGCGAAAAAAATCGGCCCGATAAACGGTATTTGTGACAGCAGCGGAATAGAGAAGGATGGCATCAATGAGATCGTGCCAGCTTTGCTTAGACCCTCACCAAGCACCAGGCTGATGCCCGCCCCCAGGAAGGTAAGCGCCAGACCGCTGACGACCTGATCTGCCTGAAGGGTGATTGTAATAAAGGCATGCACCTGGCTGAGCAGTCCGGCAGCGAGCATGGCTACCAACAAACCCAGCCAGGGGTTCCCGGTTGCCACTGCAACGCTGAATGCGCTCATCGCACCAATCAGCATCATCCCTTCCACACCCAGGTTCAGTATTCCAGATCTCTCTGCGAAGATCTCGCCGATCGTTGCAAATAGCAGCACCGTCCCACTGGCTACACCTGCGTGCAGGATTATGATGGGGTCCATATCAAGCCTCCTCAGCGCGGCGTACGATGCGCACCCGGTAGCGGAGCAGATAATCGCTCGCAATCAGACACACCAGGATAATGCCCTGGATCATTTTCGGGATGCCGGAGGGCTGGATCTCCCGCCCCGCGAGGATCAACGCTCCAAAGAGGATCGACACGAGGATCACAGCAAACGGATTCAGTTTCGCCAGCCAGGCGATAATAATGCCGGTAAAGCCATAGCCCGGTGAAATTGCCCCTTGCAGCCGGTGGACAACCCCAGAGATTTCGGATGCGCCTGCCAGGCCTGCCAATCCACCAGAGAGCATCATCACAAGGATAATATTTCTTTTGATATTAATTCCAGCATATTCAGCGGCGCGCGGGTTGTCGCCAATCAGCCGAATCTCATAACCCCATTTGCTGCGATAGAGGATAAACCAAACGACAACTGCCGCTCCTACCGCGATTATGAATCCCATGTGTACGGTCAACCCCCGAAAGGTGGGAATCTGTTTGGCATAGTCCGCCAGTCTGGGCAGCCAGGCACCGCGTGGGAACATTGGGCTCATCTGGAAACCACCTTCACTCCAGACACCAAAAATAAAAAAATTGTTCCACGCAATGGCTATATAGTTCATCATCAATGTTGTGATGATCTCATTGACATTCAAGCGCGCCTTCAAGAACCCGGGAATGAACCCCCATATCGCACCTCCGGCGAAACCCGCGATCATCATCAGCGGCAGGAACAGCCAGGGAGAAGTTCCTTCGGGGAGCACTCCGCTGAGGACCACCGCGCTGGCACCAAATGCCCCCAGGAAAAATTGCCCTTCTGCACCGATATTCCAGAGTTTCATCCGGAAGGCGACCGAGCAAGCCAACCCTACCAGGATCAGTGGTGTGGCCTTGACCAGCGTATCGGAAAACACTCCAAGACTGCCAAATGATGCCCTGGCGATGTGCGCGTAGGAGCGGAATGGATCGCCACCCGCCTGGGCGATGAGCACACCACCAATAATGAGTGCGACCACGATCGCCCCAAGAGAGACCAAAGGTGGATACCAGCGCGGTGGCTCTGTAAGCCGAGGCTCGAAACGAATAGTGAACGGCAATAGGCCGCGCTGTTTGTACTCCGTAGTGGTAATATTCTCAGTCACGCTTCTCTCCTTGTTGAATATCCTCCAATCGAGTACCAATCATCATCAATCCAATTTTTTCTACATCCCCATCTCTTGTCTCACCCATGACCTGACCTTCGTAAATGACCAGGATGCGATCGCTCAAAGAAATTAATTCCTCGAGTTCTTCTGACATCAATAGAATGGCTGCTCCCCGCTCGCGCTGTGCTAATAGCAATCGCTGTACACCTTCGATTGCACCCACATCCAGGCCGCGGGTCGGTTGAACGGCGATCATCAGATCGGGCTCGCCCGATGTCTCCCGCGCCAGGATCACCCGTTGTAAATTACCCCCCGAGAGCAGCCGGGCCGGGGTCTCAACGCTGGGAACGATAATTTCGTAAGCTTCCTTCAGCTCTTTGGCGAAATCGGTCGCAACACCCATATCCAGGATCCAGCCGCGAGCGATCGGTGCAGAGCGGTATTTCTTCATGATCACGTTATCTGTAACACTAAGATTGGGTGCGGATCCAACGTGATGACGATCTTCAGGCACGTACGCTACCCCACGTTGGATCGTGAAACTGGCAGAACGGTTATTGATATCTTCCCCATTTAACTCGATCCTGCCACTTGTGGTTTTGCGTAACCCGGTAATCACCTGAGAGAGCTCCCGCTGCCCGTTGCCTGCTACTCCAGCCAGACCCACAACCTCTCCTGACCGGATTTCAAATGATATACCTTGCAGAGCAGGCAGACCCTTATCGTTCTCTGCGTGCACATCCTGGACCGAAAGTACCAGTTTGCCAGCCTTCTGCTCCTTTTTTTTCATTTGGAAGAGCACCTCTCTGCCAACCATCAGCTGAGCCAGCTCATCCCGGCTGAGACCTCGGGCATCCAAACCGGAGGCCGTAGCGACACCCTTTCGGAGGACTGTGATCCGGTCGGCAATTTCTGATACTTCCTGTAGTTTATGGCTGATAAAGATAATCGATTTCCCCTCGGTCACCATCGCTCGTAGTGTGGTAAACAGGGTCTCAATCTCCTGGGGTGCAAGCACTGCGGTAGGCTCATCCATGATCAATACATTCGCACCACGATAGAGCATCTTCAAGATCTCAACTCGCTGCTGTTCACCAACTGAGATCTGCCATATCTTGGCAGCCGGATCGACCTTCATACCATATCGCTCACCAAACTCAGCAATACGCCGGTCATACAAGGGGAGCCGCATGCGGAAACGAGGTTCTCCCAACCCGAGCAGGATGTTTTCGGTAACTGTCTGAGACGGCACCAGCATGAAGTGCTGGTGTACCATGCCTATCCCTTCATTGATTGCATGTTTGGGAGAGGAGAGTGTCACTGGCT
>JAQBDA010000099.1:0-27210 GCA_032124675.1 Chloroflexota bacterium | reverse complement strand
GTGGCAAAAGTAAACGACCTGCTGCTGACATTTTACGGGGACGACTTGACCGGCTCGACGGACTCGATGGAAGCCCTAGTATTGGGTGGGGTGCCAACGGTATTGTTCCTGGAGCGGCCATCGGTCGAGCAGCTCTCCCGCTTTCCCGGGGTGCGTGCTGTCGGGCTGGCGGGTGTAAGCCGGACCATGACACCGGATGAGATGGAGGAGACACTCCCGGATGCCTTTATGGGGGTGAAGTCGCTAGGTGCGCCGCTAACCCACTACAAGGTCTGCTCGACTTTCGATTCTTCCCCGGAGATCGGTAGTATCGGGCGGGCGATGGAGATCGGCAGGCAGGTTTTCGATAGTCCCATCGTCCCGGTGCTGGTCGGAGCGCCCAAGCTGAAGCGTTACGTGGTCTTCGGCAACCACTTCGCCACCGTGGATGATATTACCTTCCGCCTGGACCGCCATCCAACGATGAGCGTGCATCCCGTCACGCCGATGGACGAGGCTGACTTGCGGCTGCACCTGGGCAGGCAAACCGACCTACCTATCGGATTGGTCGATCTGCGCCATCTGGCTGAATCCGATGAGCAAGTCTGGATCCGGCTTAAGCAGATGGTGGAGGCAGGCATCCAAGCTGCCATCCTGGATACCCTGGACGAAGGCCACCTGCTCAAAGCCGGGCGGCTGCTCTGGTCCTTGGGCATGGAGGCAGCTGCATTTGTCATTGGATCGTCCGGGGTTGAGTTCGCTTTGGCTGCATATTGGGGTTCGGCTGGCTTGGTGCAGCCCCCGGGCAGCCTGCCTGCTCCCGGACCGGTTGAGCAGATTGTGGCGGTATCCGGCAGCGCGTCACCAAGGACAGCCGCCCAAATTCGTCACGCGCTGGCTCACGGCTTCGCAGGGATCCGGCTGGACAGCATTGCCCTGGTTGATCCAAGCCAGGTGGATACGGCGCGGGACTCCGCGGTTCGGCAGGCGCTGGCGGCGGTCGCGGATGGGCGCAGTGTGATCCTATATTCAGCGCTTGGCCCGGATGATGCTGAGATCAGCTGCACGAAGGAACGCATGGCCGCGCTCGGCATTCCGCCGGGAAGCGTCGGGGGTGTCTTAGGAGTGCAGCAGGGGCTGATCCTGAAAGAGATATTATTGAAGACCGGGATACGGCGCTGTGCCGTTGCGGGTGGCGATACATCCGGCAACGTGCTATCCAGGCTGGAGGCTTATGTGCTGGAATTCCTGGTGCCGCTGGGCGCGGCGACGCCGCTTTGCCGGGCAGGCTCGCATGACCCAGTCTTTGATAGTCTGGAGATCTCGCTAAAGGGGGGGCAGCTGGGGGAGATCGATTTCTTCGAGCGTGTGCGGCAGGGAGGGGAGGTCTGAACCTATATTCGGGCTTTACCCTTCTGGCGTATCAGCCACGGGTAGATCGCGCTGCGACCCGAAGCGCCTGGCATATACCTTTGTAAAGACTGCACCAAAGAGAAATATCTGGGACATGTAATATACGCTGACCAGGATCACTGCCAGCGCACTGGCAGCGCCAAACGCTGAAGTTAAATTGCTGATGCTGAAATATATCCCTAATATGCGCCCGGCGATGAACAACAGCATGGATGTAATGGCTGCTCCCAGCCAGACATCGCCCCAGGATACTTTGACCTCCGGAAGGATCTTGTAAAGCAATGAAAACGACAGCATCGCCAGGATGAGCAGCAGTAAATTATTCGATATGGTCAGGGGCAGATCGAACCTGACGATGGAGGCTGCCATGTTAATGATCAGGTTGGCAAATGACGATATCACAAACAACAGACCTGCACCCAATACAAGCAGGAATGCCAGCAGGCGGTCCAGGACGATCTGTTTGGGTGCATTTCGTTCAGCTATTGGGATCTCCCAGATGGTGTTGATGGCGTCTTTCAGGCTGGCAAACAGCCCGGTCGATGCGTAGATGATGGCGCCTAAGCCGATCAAAGTGCTCAACCAGCTCCCGCCAGAATTCACATCGCCCAGACTAATTATTGCATCCTTTAAAAATTCAACCGTCTCGACTCCTAATATCTCAGCCAGCTGCTCGAATAAGCGCTGCCCAATATTAAGGTTCTCGAAGAACAGGCTCCCTACAGTCACGGCGATGAACAGCATGGGGACGAGCGAGAACAGACTGTAATATGAGAGGGCCGCTGCCAGACGGGGCGTCCTGCTCTTATTCCAGGTAGCTAACAGGTCCGTAAGAAATAGTTTTATGGAAGTCATGATTCTCGGCAGGCTGGTTTATTGCTGGGGGATGTTGTAATAGTTATACACTGCCCTTGAAAGGTCTGCAATGAGATCGGAGGCTGGCTCCCAGACCAGCTGCTCCGGGTGATGCAGAAAAACCACCAGGACGTAGTTGCCGCCCGGTGTGTAGACGATGCCGGCGTCCCCAATGGTGTTGATTATACCGTTGTACGACACCCAGCCGTGTTTGTGGGCGATTTGTGTGCCCTCAGGGATGCCGGCGGTAAGCAGAGATGGCAGCTTGTTGTTGATCAGTAAGCTGATCATTGTCTGGCACTCGACCTGGGTGAAATCACCCGGGAAGACGGCATTCAATGTTCCCCCGCTGCTCTGGGCGCAGTGATAGATATCTTCCAACAGCATACCGATATCCGAAGCGGTTGTCTGACTGTAGGGGTCCGGATCGGTATCGATGTCGCTGCGCTGGTTGGCGGGAGTCTCGATCAGCGCCAGAATGGGCGATCCCAAGGAGAAATAGCCAGCCAGGAAGGTGTTTTCTAAACCGAGCGCCTGCATATCCTCGCTCACCTGGAGCGGGGCACGGTTGGGATCAATGACCCTGTCCATCAGCCAGTCGGCGGTCTCGTTCCCCGATTTTGTGATCATCTCGCTCATCAGGCGCTGGGTTTCTGCATCCGCGTTCTCTCCAATCCGGCGGAAGGTGGACACCATGATCGGTATCTTGATAATGCTGGATGCCGTATAAGCGATATCGGGTTGGACAGGCAGCTCTTCGCCCTCCCGTTTTGCGAAGTGCAGTTCTTGAGCAGTTTGCAGGTCCAGCAGGTAGATATCTGCAACGCCGTCGAATCCGGAGAGACCGATGGTCTGTTCGAGCAGGACGCGCAGATTTTGAAATGCCGGTCGGGGCGGGTTTGTGCGCAAAAGAGGCAGGACTACCTGGCGGTTTTCGAGAGAGCGCATGGCATTTTCGATCAGCAGCAGGGAGCCATCGGTGTCCAGTTCCGTGCCTTGGGCGCCGGGTTGGAAGTTGACCGTTCCAACCACCGGGCTGGCGGCTATTGGCAGCTGGTCATAGCGTTGGGCGACCTCATCATCCAGGTAGGTACGCAGCCGTTGTTCGGAGTACGTGGACCGCAGTGGGACCTCGTGGGGTGTCGATGAGCGTCCCCATAAAAAGTCCCAGAATCCCAGCCAGAACGGCTCCAGCGTGCGCTCCAGATCGGCTGCAGCCAGCATGCTATCCAGGTCGAGCTGGAAATCGACCACCGACGGGCTGATATGGATTACTGCATTGTTGTAGAGGATTTCAACCGGGATCGAATAGGCTTCAAGCAGGCGTTGTGCAGCTTGCTGGCGGTCGAGACCACCCACCGGGACTCCCGCGACCACCATGCCGGTCGGCAGGCTGGCGCGCACACGGCTGTAGCGAACCAGCTGCAGGGTAGTTAATATCAGGGCTGCCAGCAGCAAGAACACTGACAACCAGCGCAATGGCGAAAAGATACCTCGATCTCTCACGAGTTGAAATCATACCATACATCAATGTGACCCACATCAATGTGGCACATATCAATATGGCACACATCAACGTGAGACGGCCAGCTTGACGAGCTTTCCCTGGGCGTCCAGGGTCAGGCGTGCATAATGATGGTGCATGCGGGTTGCGTTGGGTATGCCTTTACTCAAGGTTACAACTTTCCGGGCCAGGGGATAAGGCTGGTGACCGGTCAGGTGATCGACCGCATGCGAGTTGAACTGACTGGACAGACCAGCGGAATGTTTTGCATGCGAGGCATCACAGTCTACGTGCTCGTAGCTGAGCGTCAGGTCAGATCCGGTCATACCCGGCAGGTACTGCTCAACCACGCTCTTCACGTACTCCAGGATCTCCTGCGGGACCTGCTTATGCGCATCATCCTCGTGGGCGAGATCGCAGACAGTTTTGATGTAGGCAGGGGGTTTGGCAGGGCGCTGGAACTTCTTGGGGGAGAATTCCAATCCCACCGGAATTGCCAGTGGGTCGCCGTACAGGACAAATGAGATCAATGTCTTCTGATCCTCGCCGTCCAGATAGCCCTGGCGATTGTGCATTTCGCGCGCCAGCGAAATTTTAGCCCGGCGCAGTGCTTCGCCTGCTGGCAATCCATCACGCAGGTAGCTCCAGAAAGCGTGCCCCAGGAAATCTGCCGCAATCAGCGGTGACCTGATTGCACCATAGCTGATGCATGTCGAGCCGATAACCGCCCCTGTGCCTACCTGTAAGAATTTCAATGCCAGCGCATCGTCTGCGGTTTTGTCGATAATGTTTGCGCCGTAGCAGGCTTCGCTGAATACGATCTGAGGCGCACGACCTGAATTCATGATGTCCAGCGGGTGGAGTGCAACCGGGTAATCTTCCCCGTCACCGATGATCCCTGGCAAGCCCCCGCGGCCCGGGTCGCGTTGACCGAACCACTCCGGCGCGTCTGGCAGCCCGTGCAGGTTAAAGTACCCCAGTCGTGCAGCAGGCAGGAGGGTGCCGTCCCTGGCCGGCCTGGCATTCGGAGAGCCGCCGTCGGGTGGAGAGATGTACATTGATCCAGGCTCTCCGATGGGGCGGAAAACATTCATCGACGCCTGGCGCCAGATCGCAGCCGTATAGCCGTAGCTGGGTCTGACGAAGCTGGGGAGCTGGGCCTTGCGTTTCATCCAGGTAACCAGTCGTACGATCCAGTGCCGGTACCAGGCTGTGGGTGGGTTTTCAGCTCTCTGGCTGAGGTGGTGGGCTGTCACGCCGCTCAGCGTGTAGAGCAGCGCCTGCGGGTTGGCAGGGCTCTGCCCGCTGCTTTCCGGCAGGCGGCCTACCGGCCATTCCGGTATGAAGTAATTCTCATCGGAGGTGCCGTACGGATTGTCCGATGGCACATCTGCATCCCCATCATCCACAGGGTTAGGAAGGTGGTGGAATGGCACCACATCTGGTCCCCCGACAATCAGCACCGCTCCAATCCGTTCCCCCCTCTTTCTTAAGGCGGCATCCAGGTCCATCAAAGCCAGCTTGAGCGCCCAGGGGTCGTCCTGGCGTGCTGCAGGCCGCTCCAGCTGCTGCGGGCGGTGTCTGTCGCTGCGCAGATAAGTGGCATCATCTGCATAATAGAGCAGCGCTCCCCACTCTCGCTGCTGCTGTATCGTGTCCACCAGCCGCAGGATTTCGTTCTGAAGGACCTCGGTCGTTTGTTTTCCGAAACGTTTTTCCATGCCCCGGCGGGTGGTCATGACGACATACACAGGGAAGCGCCCATCAGCATGTGTCAGTCCTGGTCGGTTTAGACGTGAGCTGATCCGGTCGAGTTCCGCCTGCACGGAGCGGATCGTCTCAGCTGCTTCAGGAGTCCGCTGTGGGGGCAGGCTCTCTTCTACCGCAGGCAGTGAGATGTGTGTAACAGGGGTTGATTGTTTTTGCTCATCGATCTGGACAGCTTGCGGCGCTGCCAGGACGACATCCACACGGTGGGGCAGCGCATTCCACCCAAGTGCTGAAGATACCGAAGCCGGGATTGGGATATCCAGCTCTACATCCAGTTTCGCAGGCCACAGGTCGCAGTAAGCATGGTCTCTGCCCCATAACCGGTCGGCTACCTGCCCGGTGATATCTTTAGTGACAGCCTCGTGTATCAACGACACTGCCCGGTCGGGCTCACCACTGTCCATCAGTGCTTCCGCCAAGGAAAGATTACAGATCACACAATCGGGCCAACGCTGGCGATAGAAGGCTGCCAGGCTGCGGATCATATGCGAGCCGGTCCCATTTTCAGCCATGCGAGCGAGCAGAATTTTCAAATGGACCACGACCACCAGCGGGCAATCCGGGTTAGCACCCAGGGCAGCCTGGATATCTGCTTCGGCTGCCCCAATATCTCCTTGCTGCAGTGCCAGGCGAGATTTAGCCAACGATCTGCTCCAGGCTGAGAAAGTCTTCTCCCGCAAGATCGAGTGACTCAGTCCGG
Organism: Chloroflexota bacterium; assembly: GCA_032124675.1. Lineage (GTDB taxonomy): Bacteria > Chloroflexota > Anaerolineae > Anaerolineales > UBA4823 > JAQBDA01. The sequence continues at coordinate 20,989 of JAQBDA010000099.1, read as the reverse complement.
CATTGCGGATCAGATTCAGGTTGCCGCCGAGAGCGAGCAGCCATCCCACCCGGTCTGAGAAGACATCCCGTGAGGACGGTGAGGCTGATTTCTCCGGGCGCGCAGGCTGACTAAGCTGCTGGTTCGAATCGGCCTGGACGAGGCTCTCTACAGCCTCCAGATATTCGGGATCATACTGGCAGACTTTTTCTAAGACAGCTACGGCTTGATCGGACAAACCGGCTTTGATCAGGGCCTGAGCATACAGCAGGCTGACCGGTAAATCACCGGGGTATTGGGCCAGCCATGCCAGGGCTGCCTGGCGTGCGAAGCGGTTTTCCTCCAACAGGAGAGCTGTGCGCAGGATAGTTTCGAACTGGTTGCGGTTGAGTTTTTCTCCCACCACAGGAGCTTTGTGCGTAGTTATCATCGATGATATCCCTGGAGCCGAATTTTGCCTTCCTTGCAGTATCTCTTTCCCTGCTGTATTATCAATTCCAGTCAGCCGGCGATAGAGGGTTGGTGGCGGTTGTGCACCAGGTTCAGTGCCACGACAGCACCCAGCAGCCGGTGGATACTGACATCTTCCGGTGCCAGCTCCGACGCCTTGCGCAGCATCCTCTCCGCCTTCAGGTAGTCCTTGCTCTCCTTCAATGCCAGCCCGGCGTAGTAATATGGACGGGAATCGGAGGGCGCGACATCGATCGCTTGGCTGAATGCCTGGAGTGCCTGGGCGTGCTGCCTGCGCTGCTGGTGGACGTGACCGAGCTCAAGATAGGCTTCAATATAATCAGGATGGTTGTCGAGCGCCTCTACCAACTGGTGTATCGACTGGTCCAACTGGCCTGTCTGGCCCAGCAAGCGCCCCAGGTTATAGTGCAGGAAGGCAAGCTCTTCCTTGGACAAGGTATCCAGACAATTCCTGCAGCGCAGGGCTTTTTGCGCGGTCTGTACTGCGGTCTGGATCTGCCCATCACTTTCCAGGATCTCTGCCAGCAGGGAAAGCACCCGTGAGTCTTCGGGATAGCTGTCGGATAAATCCTTTGCCGCATCAAGAGCAACCTTCACGCCCCTTGCCTTCTGAATGAGCTGGATATATTCCAGATGCAGCGGCAGCGGCTCTGAGACGACTGGCAGCGCTTTCTCCAATAGATCTATCGCTTCTGCGGGCTGTTCCAGGGCTTTCAAAGCCTTGGCAGTCAGCACCAGTGCTTCAGGATTGTCTGGCTCGATATCCAAAGCCGTCTGTGCGCGTGCTTTGGCTTTTTCGGGTTTATTGCCTTCCAGCTCCATGTCTGCCAGCAAGATCAGCGGTTTGGTGTGCTTTGGTGAAAGCGCGGCTGCTTTCTCGGCGCAGAAGACTGCATCCTCCAGGTTCCCCAACTCATGGTGCACCTCGGCGAGCTTCATCCAGATCTCCGTATCGCGCGGTTCCAAACTGGCAGCCATTTTGAGCAGGTGGACAGCTTTTCCGTGCTCGCCTCTTTTCTCATACAGCGTGCCAAGCACTTTATATGAATCGGCATGCTCCGGGTCAAGCTGGATGGCCTGCTCCAGATGGGCGATAGCGGCTTCAGCAGCCTCGGTTTTATCCATTAATGGATGCCTGAGATACATCTCTGCCGCCAGGTACTGCCACCTGGGTTCATCCGGCCAGGATGCCAACGCCTTCTGAATGGCCTGGATAGCAGTTGAGGGATCATCGGAAGGCTCATTCTGAATATGCAGCAGTTTACCGAGGAGGGCGAATATCATAGGTACGTCAATACTGGATAGCAGTCGATTGTGCTGCTCGGCACCATGTGCCGGGGCTGGTTTCCCACCAATGGAGCTATCCGTAGAGAACAGCGCTTCCAGAGCGCCTTGTGCTGCGACAAGTGCCTGGCGGGGTTTAGATTCAGTCAGAGCAATCGCCAATTGTGCCAGCACTGCAGGACTGTGTGCGTACTGGCTGGCAACTTTCCCTGCCGAGTTGATATCCCCGGCGGTTTGCAGACAGCCGATTTGGGCGACGACGTTTTCCGGATTGGGGGGCAGGGCAGCTAGTTCATCTGTACACTGTTTATTCGGGCAGAATATCGCTGTGCCTCGCACCTGCCACTGCTTTAATAAGCTGAGCGCGTGCAGGCTGGCAGCATCGGGTCCAGCATCGGTCTTTCGGTGCCTGGATGGCTTCTGCCACTGGTGGATCAGGTCTTCAGTGATCTGGATGGCAAACTGATATTCAGCGAATGCTTCCTCACTGAGCGCCACATCCCCCGGAGCATGATTAATAACTTCCAATGCCTGGCAGCTGCGTTGGAACTCGGCCCGCAGCACCTGGATGCGTGCCAGCTCCAGGTGTGGGGAGGGTTCATCAGGGACGGATTTGGCGTTCTGGTGAGCTATCTCCAGGGCGATATCCCAGTGATGCAGTTCTTGTGCTGCCCTTGCCAGTCTGCGCCTGGCGGCATGGTCCCACACTATATCCGGCAGGTTATCACTCTCCCGACCTCGACTCTTCTTGGATGGTGGGCTGCTATATTTCTCCATTGCTAGGTCGAAGATATCTCTGGTAGAAGAGGCTGTGGTCGCGGCTCCGCCATCGGTTAATGTTGAGATCTTCAGCGACCCGAGGCGGACTTGAAGGGCGAGCAGACCTGGATCCTCCGGGTTGAGCTCCACAGCCCGGGCGATCTCGACAGCCGCTCGATCAAATTCGTGTTCCTCCATCAACAGTTCAGCCCGCAAGCAGTAGTACTCGAGCTTGTGGTTGATAGCACACCCATCAATCTCAGCAGTTAAGTCTCCGAGTATCTTAGCAGCACGGTCATACTGTAGCACGGTATAGGCCAGGTCAGCCGCCAACAGGTGGCTTGTGAGCAGCCTATCGGGATGCTCCTCCCCCGACTGAGTCTCTCCTGCCAGATCAACTGCCTGCTGTGCGTGCTCCACAGCCCGTAATATCTCACCCATCTTCCGCAGCACCAACGCAATCCGGATATGCAGGCTGGCATTTTGGGGTTCGATGTCAAGTGCAGCTTCGAGTGCATCACAGGCAATCCCGTATCGATCCAGACTGCCTAATTCTTGCCCGCTGTCGCCGTCTTCGAGATTGGCCAGCAGGTCGGCTTTTAGCATATACAGTTCAACCCGTGCGGGATCAAGTTGGATCGCCTGTTCTAAGGCCTGTAAACTTGCCAGCGACTGCCCAGATAGCTGCAGCGCGGATGCCAAATCGGTAAGGATGTGGATACGCAATGGAGTTTTTGACTGGCGGTTTTGATCCACTTTGGGATATACCTCCAGGTCGTGCTGCAGTGCCCTCTCCAGACATGCGACTGCGGCGATGGAATCCCCGATCTCCAACAACCCCAGGGCAGCTTTGTGCAGGTCTGTAGGCGATGGATCCAATGGGAAGCCAGGGATCTCCTCATCCCCTTGACCGATCAGCCGCCGGAATGTATTGTGGGCTGCCTCAGTCACCCCAAGCTGCAGCTGGATCTCGCCCAGCCGGGTGAGTGTTTCAGGCTGGAGGGTGGCCTGGCGGGTTGCCTGTTCCAGAGCGTGTACAGCTTCTTCGCGGGCATTGGGCAGAAATACGCCGGAGCGTCCTTGTAAGTGATGTGCTTTTTGTGCAAACCAGATAAGGAAATCGATGTCCTCAATAGCCAGATCGCGAGCAGATTGTGCAGCTTCAAAGGCGTTCTCGACCAATCCGGCAGCATCATATGCTTCGGAGAGAAAGCGAAATACATCCGGGCTTTCCGGACCTGCCAGGCTGGCCTCCTGCAAGGCGGCGACAGCGGTTTCGATCTGACCGAGGTCAAGGGCTACTTTGCCCAGCCCAAGCCATAAGCGGATTTGCCAGGGGGGTTCCTTGGCGAGAGGGGTTTCCAGGGCTTTGCGGTAGGCGCTGACGGCAGGCACCAGATCACCGCTGGCTGCCATGATCTCTGCGCTGTATGCCTTGATCTCTGGCAGGTTCGGTGCGACCTCTGCTGCCAAACCCAGGTAATCGAGTGCATGGCGATAATTTTCATCCTGTACAAGGCCATCCATTCGCAGTACACAGCGGGCGTAATCAAGATATGGTTGGGGATTGTTGGGGTTGGAAGCTATGACCGTCTCCAGCGGCTGTAGGGCGGTATGCGGCGCAGAGAGTGCGACAGCGTCCGGCGCAATTTGCGTCTCATCCAGATCGAGCAATAGCTGCGCGTAGACATAGGCTATCTCGACATCGTATGGCGCAGTCAAGTAGGCGATTTCCAATGCATGGCGGGCTTCTTCAATATGCCCAAGCTGGTACAGGGTTTGCCCAAGCAGGAAAGCCACCTTGCTGTGCAGGTGTTTATCCCATTGGTCTGACTGCTCGGTTTGCATGATATGGAACGCCTGTCGCAGGGGGACGAGAGCCAGGGTGGGGGCGTTCTCGTGTAGATGTGCCCTTCCCAACTCAAGCAGGAGATCAGGTTCATCTTGAGCTGCCTGTGAGGCAGCGCGCAGAGTCTCCATTGCTTTGGAATGTTCACCGCTATCTAGCTGGATTCGTGCTAAGGCCAGCCAGGGATAAGGGCTGGAGGGGAGCTCTTGAGTTACCTGAGACAGCAGCGCCAAGGCGTCAGATTTTTGTCCCTGCTGGGCGACAGCCTGTGCTAAGATCGCGATCGCGGCTCCATCCTGGTTGTCCTCTCCAAGCAGCTGTTCGCAAATATCAGCAGCTCGTCTGAACTCTCCTGCATGTAACGCGGTTTCTGCATACTTGCGCAGGTCTGCTGTCGGAGGATTGGATGTGCGCTCGATGATGATGCTGCGCTGCTCGAACGCGGAATGCCAATCTTGAGCGGCTTCCATCATATCAACCAGCGACAAACGCAGGTCCATGCGGTCGGGAGCCAGACCAACCGCCAGATGTGAATACTCAATGGCTTCCTCCAGCCGCCCGGTAGCAGCAAGAGAGCCTGCCAGCACACTGCATGCCTCGACGTGATCGGGTTTGAGAAGCAGTGCAGTCGTTGCGGATTGGACAGCATCCTGGGGCATGGCTGCCTCCAGGAACAGGCGGGCGAGTGCGACGGGTGAGCCTGGGTCGATATCCGCTGAAGGTGAGCCGCTGCCCAGGGATGTGTTTAGGAACTCAAGCGCTTCACTTGCATATCTCTGGGCTTTCCCCAATTGACCGGATTGCAGTGCCAGCTCTGCCTGGGCGATCAGCAGGCTTACCGGTTTTTCGTTCACATATTCAAGGGCAAAGGGGTGTTCATTTATCCGGGATGCGGCTTTATCGGATTGATTGCCGTCGACCAGCGCCATCAAGAAACCGCCAAGATGTTCGAGTGAATCGGGATCGAGATGGTTTGCCTGTTCCCAGGCAGATAGAGCGCTCTTCCAGTCATCATCCTCGGCAGCTGCCTGTGCCAGTTGGGCGGCGACTTCGGCTTGCAGGTGGCGTGACAGGCGGATTGTCTCGTACAGGATAGGGATTGACAAGTTAGGTTGTGCAGCCAGTCGGTAGATTTCCGCCCGGAACAATAAATTCATGATGTGGTTGTATTTATCATTCAGCAGGGTGATGTCTGGGCTGGCTATCTTTTGAGTCTTGCTTTGCTCCCACCAGGGGCTTTGAAGGATTTTCTGACCCAGGCTGACAGCCAGCACCGGTCGCTGCACAAACAGATGCCGCAGCAGCGGCAGTACTTCAATTGGGCTGGTATGATCCAGGATCTTGCCCAGGAGTTCGGCCTGGGATTGATGGGGGGTAGGGCTGCTCAGTAGAGCATGGACTGCCAGGACGGATTGACCATTGGAGACCAGTGCAGCCAGGAACTCAACAGGGTCATTGAGCAGGCTGAATATGCACGCTGCGGTGCTGGGGGTCATTCTGCCCAGTTTGTGCTCCAGCCCATCCCATGAGCTGGCTACTCCCCACAGTTCAAGCAGCTCCAATGTCTGTAGCCCTGCTTCGCCAAGCGGGGTAAGCTCAGTATCTGGCGATATCTCCTCGGTCAGCAGGTGATAAACTTCTGCTGCCGGTTTTGTATCGAGAAGCTGTAGTTTCTCCAGTGGGTCGGGATGTCCCAGTTCCATGAGACAAAAAACCCCCGGCCGGTAAGCCTCGATCTGTGTCTGGTATTTACTCAGGAAGTTTCTGCCTAAATCTCCCTGCAGTCCATCCCAGACCCGGCGGTCCTGGTGCAGCCCAGACAGAATCCAGGTCCAGTCCGATTCAGGGAATAAGCGCTTTAGCTCGATGATAAAAGGTATCTGTGCCATAATCGCTCCACTCAGCTGGAGGGGTAGAAGGTCAGGGGATTTTCAGTGCCAGAACGCTGGCGGAGACCATTAATATCAGGCCGATCAAAGTGATAAACACACCAATGCCGGCTGTCGTCCGCACCATGTCATTCAAGGCGGTCAGCAGGCTGGATGCATTCCCGACCAGCCCGGCAATGTCCTCGGCAAGTCCTTTTTGAGCCAGCCGGGTTGTCTGCAGTGCCAGGGCACGCACGTCCTTCCCGGATACACGCACAGTAAGGATCAGGATGCCGATGAAGGTGAATATCAGGCCCATTAAAAAGAGGACGATGGCCATGATCATCAAAATCTCGTTGGTTGAAATGATTTCCATTGTTAGCTCTCCCGGTAATTACAGTTTATTTCCTGTGATGGAATAGGCTGACCCTATTGAGTAGATGAAAGCATCAACAATGATGGAAAATCGCAGACGAATCTGCCTCCATTACCTACCATGCCCTGGAGTCCTTCGATAATCTGTTGCGGCGTCATGTCAGTCTTGATGTGGTCATCCAGCCTCTGGTAAATGCTGAGTGCCTGGTCTAATTTGAGATACGATTCAGGCGGTATGCGGCATAACTGTTGGATCAGATCTGCCTGTGATATCAGAGCCTCCTGCAGGTTGCCGCTTGTCGTACGCAGGTTAGAGAATGCCTGTGAGCCGCTGGACTTACTGGTCTCCGCTAATTTTCCGGGGGTGAGGCTGTCGATACCGCCCAGGGTATCGATCAGCTCAATCACAGCCGTCTGGTCCACCATAATATAGTAGTCCCACCATATCCCTTCCTCTTCGATGGTGTTCAGAAAGCCCTGGGTTGGGTAAGCTCCATTCGTAATTTCAAACGCTCCTCTCACCTTTGCTCTTGCCTCGATGCGTATACCATCCTGGCGGCGCAGGACTTGAGGGTAGATCGGCATCCATGTTATCTGGGGCAGGTCCGGGATGTAGAGGATCAACCAGACGCTTTCCAGGGTGGGGGAGAGAGATCCCAGGTTGTCAACCCCAATCAAGAGCACATTGCGCTGCTCCATCAGGGTGGGCGGCTTCTGGTTGGGATTTATCACCCTTGCCAACGCTTCGACTGGCAGCGGGGCATTGGAATGCTCTCCTTGCTGGTAGCCAGTTCCCATGTCAACCATGGCCATGTCAACCATGGCCATGTCTACAATCGCTGGCAGCCGTCCACTGCTGGCTGCCAGTTGATCCGCTTCGAAAGTATGTCCTAACAATCGACCCATCCATAGGCCCATCAGCAGGAATGCGCCAAAAATCAGCAGGGGTGTGATCAGATCCTTGGATTTCATGGTGATATAGCTTTCCAGAAAGCGATCAAGTCGAACCTGGTGGCAGCGTTATCACGCCCAGAACTGGATCCAAGTGACTGCTGTTTTTCCACCAGCGCATTCAAATAACCAATCGAAGTTAGGGCTGGATGGATGTGGGGTTTTCCGTCATCCGTGCGGATCAGGCAGCCCTGCTCGGATATTTGTTTTCCGGATCCTGCTGGGGGGTTCAGACATTCATGGAAGGCTGCTCCCAGGTAAAGCTGGGATTTCATGATCTGGAGGGCGTGGCTAAGCCAATGAGATTGGTTGTTCTCGATGCTCTCTCTTGCGCTCTGTGTATCCAGGATAGTATTTACATTCTGACTGCGGTCCCCTGAAGGCCAGGAAAACCCGGTGATCCAGATATAGCCTGCCTTGTGCCCGTTCCGCAGCATCTGGTTGCGGACCAGCTCGTATCTGCGCAGCACGGTTTCACCATCAGCTCTTGGGAAAGCCAGCGCGTCGCCGCTCAACTCCGTGAACCGCACGCTGACAACAGGCATAATCTCGTCAGCCCCCTCGTCGTATAGCTGCTGGAGGTATTCAAGATCATCAATATCCTGCTTCGAATTTGAAGAGTTGACCGGGACCAACCCTGCTGCAATAAGCACTGGACCCCTGTCGGCGCCAAGAGTGACAGCGGATGTGGCCTGGAATAGCCGATTATATGCAGCCGGGTCAGGTGGAGCACCCCAGCCTGCCTCGGTGTTGGCTGCCGGGAATAGCTCGATGGCCTTCAGCGTTTCTGGATATAAGCGCATGAACTGGGTTACCAGCCCGGCGGTGGTCTCCGGGTCAGGTCCAGTAGTCGATTTCGCCCAGGCTGGCGCATTGGTGATAGAGAGCAGGACGGCCAGGTCATGCTGAACGGCGAACTGCATGACGTGGTCCATGCCGGTCAGATCGAGCGTGCTATTCGATTCTGGCCAATGCCTGTTCCAATCGAAATCCACTCCAATCCAGTGCAGACCGTTGGCTGCCGCCGCATCCAGGGCAATGTCAACCTGTTCCCCCCAGGGATCGATGCGTGCCCCAAAACCGAAATTCGCGGATTGCGGCAGACCGTTCTTGGCATAGGTGTGAAGGGTCGCAGCTGTGAGAAATGCCAACTGGCACAGCAAGCATAAGCTGATTTGTACCAAGCGGATAGAGCGGCGGTTAGAGTTCTGCATTGTTTATATTATGGATAGTACGCCAACGATCAGGCCAACCAGGAACCCAGTGAGCGAGCATAGAAGGGTTATCCGCATCCCAGGTTGGAAGCTTCTCCAGCGGAACAGGCTGGCGATCGCGGGCAGGATGGCGCGCAGCAGTTTGGACTCGCTCAGCAGTCGGATGGTGAGTGACCAGAATGACAGTTCCAATTGCATCGTAAGCTGTTTAAGATTGGACATATTCAGCCTTCCTTCTTTCTGGGGCAGCTTGAGCACTTACCTCGAGGTGGTCACTTTTATGATTTTGCCCTGTTGATCCACTACGACTCGCAGATACCGGGAAATGGACTTGGTGCCGGTTGCGGACCTGGCTGAGGCTGTTCCCTTGAACGTCAGCAGGTAGTTTGGCGGGTCATCAGCAGGTTTGCCCTGTGCGGTGGTCTGGAGGCGTACTTTCGGCCGGCAGCCAGCAAATTCCGGGTAGCGATCGTATACACCAGCTACCACCTGTTTGAGCAGCTTTTGGTCCATATCATCCAGCATAACGGACACGGCGGCGCAGGAAGGCTGGTAAATCGATATCGGCGGTGCTTGGCGTCGCGGTGAGTGGGGCAGCGTTGATTTCTGCAGACGGCATCTCTTGAACCACCTGGCTGATCACTGGCTGCTCTCGAACCGGCTCGGCGGGTGCAGGTCGGACAACTCTGGAGAGTGTCTCCTCCAATGTCGGAGCTCCCAGACCAGTGATGATCAGCGTGACCTGGACCCTGTCTTCCATGCGGTCGTCATTGATCACGCCGAGGACAATCTCCGTGTGGGCGGATGCCTGCTCCTGAAGCTGAGTCAAGGCAGCCTGGACTTCGAACAATGTCAGGTCCGATCCACCGGTGAAATTGGCAATTATGCCAGCAGCCTGCTCCAGTTCAATCTCCTCCAACAATGGGTGGTGCAGCGCCTGATCGATCGCCTGGCTGGCTTTTTCCTCACCTTGCCCATAACCGATTGCCATCAATGCTCCACCACCCAGCTTCATCAACCGGCGAACGTGAGCAAAATCTACGTTGATCAATCCGGGTTCGGTAATCAATTCAGAGATACCCTGAACAGCCTGGCGGAGAACATCGTCTGCCAGCCGAAATGCAAGCTCCAGGGGCAGGTCCCTGTGAGCAACATACAGCAGCCGGTCATTGGGGATCGAGATCAGGGTGTCGGTCTTGGTCTGCAGCTTTCCAATCCCATCCGAAGCATTTTTCTGGCGGCGGCCCATTTCAAATGAAAATGGCATTGTGACGATGGCGATTGTCACGGCTCCCAGTTTGCTGGCGATCTCTGCTGCCACAGGAATTGCACCGGTGCCGGTCCCACCTCCCATGCCGGCGGTCAGAAACACCATATCTGCACCAGTGAGGGCGGCAGCGATCTCTCGGCTGCTCTCTTCTGCTGCGGCTCTGCCCAGACGCGGGTCACCGCCCGCGCCGAGGCCGCGGGTAACGTGTGGTCCGAGTAATATTTTATTTGGAGCAGGGTTGGATTTCAGCACCTGGAGATCGGTATTGGCGGCAATGAATTCAACGTTGCCCATACCAAGCTCGATCATCCGGGTGACAGCATTGCTGCCGCCGCCTCCCAAGCCTAATACTTTCAGCACGGGCTGGTGTATTGCAGTTGGTCTAATTTGAACATCTGTGGTTTGAAGTAATTCGCTCATGGTTCGCCTCGCATTTTTTCGGTATCGTGGGTTGCAGATTGTGGTGCAATACTTATGCCATCTCTGTTCAGACGCTCGACGATGGCTCCTGCACTGTGGATGCTCTCCAGCAAGCTGTCAGGGAAAATCTCCTCGTCCCCGAGTACTGTGACTCTGGCTGCCAATGCCGCCTCCTCTTTGGAAAAGCCAGTGGTAGGTTGGTATTGCCGGATATAAGCCCACAGATCATCCGGGACCTGACCCCAACCACCCAGATATGCCTCAGGCAGCAGCAGGTAATGGTCGATGGGACGGTGGGAGATGGTCTGTATGTCATGATTGAGAGGATAATCCCGTGCTCCGGGGTTTTCCTGCAGCTGGCGCATGGCTGTGACGATGGGCAGGTTGATCTCCGGAGCGCCGTTGGTCTGGGGTCGGAACCATGCCAGAGCGGATTCTGGACTGCCGGCATCGGCTGCCAGCAGCCAGAAGTTACAACTCAGCACATAAGCGGATGGTGGGGTCAGCGTGCTGCCTGAAGGTGGGTTCTCCACGGTCTGCCCAGCCATCAACCTGGCAATTGTTGCATGTGCCTCTGTATGGTGCGCAAGATCGAGTGCGCGGTCTTCACTGCCTTCTGCACGCTCCGGAGGGTAGCCAGCTGCCAAAACGAGCATAGGTCGCGGGCTGCCTAGCTCTGCCTCGGCGATAGCCTGGTACCAGTCTGTAATATAGAAACCAAGCTGGTCTTGTTGTCCCGCCGGTGTATTGTATGGTCTTGCCTTTGGCCAGCGTTCAGGTCCGCCAGCTCCCCAGCCTAGATCGTGACTGTCCACCCATGCATATGCACCAAGGATCAGGTTTTCTACCAGCCTTTCTTGCCCGCGACGCTTGATCCCTACCAGAGCAGCGCGCAAGAATGCGGTATCCCAATAATCTCCTCCTGGCTGGAGGGGAGGGAAAACCGGTGCCAGACCCACTTGTAAGGCGAGGTCAGCGACTGGCAGAAAGAGGTCCAAGAAGCGCTCGACCAGATTATTCTGTGCCCAGCTGTTCCCCGGCCAGGATTGACGCCGGTTTGGACGATCATACAGCACCACATAGCGAACCCCCCATTCAGAATAGACATTGAACAGCAGCTTCAGACTGTCTATGTCGGGAAGATGAGGCAGGGGAGGTTTGAAGTGCAGCAGCGGCTGGATGCCTTCCATGATCAGGGTACGGATAAATCCCTCCGGGATCGCCCGGTCGTGGGGCGTGATGAGGGTCAGCCAGGATGCGCCGCAGGCCTTGATCTCTGGCAGCCAGCAGAGCAGATCACTCTCACGGTAATGCAGGCTGTCGTTGAAATAATGAAATCCCAATCTCGTGCTCGATCGTGGTATATTCGTCTCTTCCATCGGCTTCTCCGTAGGGTGGTTTGTAGGTTGATGCAAGAAACATACCATCGGGTTTCGTGATATAATTTTCAGGGAAAATATGAATGGACGGTGATTTGATTGATGAAGACCGAACGGATTAGTCTGCTTGTTCTCATCACAGCCGTAGTGTTCCTCATCACAGCCTGCAAGGGGGAGCGACAGGCAGTCCCGACAGCTGAAGGCACATATCCGGTCGAACCCCTCTTCCAGGGTCTATACAATCAGCTAGGGGGACAGGCCACGCTGGGTCCGGCGATATCGCCGCTGCTCAGTGAGAATGGCAACTACTACCAATACACCTCTGCATCTCTGATGGAGTACGATCCACAAATGCCTGAGGCCAAACGCGCCCGGCTGTATCCGCTTGGTCTTGAGATGGGCGTGGGTGATAATCCGCGTGTATACCCACCTGGTGTAAATGGGCGGTTTGTCGAGGACTTCCTGGTTTACGATAAATTTGTGCCGCTCTTCGACCGTCTGGGAGGGGTAAGCGTGGTTGGGCGACCGCTCGGCGAGGTGCACTGGAACACAGGTAAGAATCGCTATGAGCAGTACTTTGAGAATGTGGGTTTTTTCTGGATCGATGGAGATGCGGAGAGCGCGGTCTACCTGCTGGCTTATGGTGATTGGAAATGCGGGCAGCAGTGTCAAAATCGTGAAAGGATCGATGCGAGCATCGATATCCCTATCAGCTATGTAACTCCGATCCGTACGAAAGCCCTTTCTCTGGGTCTGGAGTTTACCGGCCTTCCCCTTACTGCTCCGTCCCTGGGGGAGGATGGTCGGGTGGAGCAGCTCTACGAGAATGTACTCCTGGCATCAGATATCCAGGCACCGGCTGATGTCCGGCTGATCCCACTTCCCGAACTGGTTGGCAGACTGCGAGAAGCACCGAGCAGCCCAGATCCTAAACCAGGAATGCTTTTCGTTCCCATAGAAGAGAACCTTGGTTATAACGTCCCGGTCCCAATTGACGAGTACATCAAATCGCATGGTGGATATGAACTGGTGGGCTTGCCGATCAGCCATGTCTCACGCATGAATGGCAGCAGACTGGAACAGTGTTTTGTCAATATGTGCCTTCAGGGAGATTTACAGGTGGATGGAACGCTGGCTGTATCCCCTGTCCCGTTGGGCTACGACAACGATAGCCTCACCCAGGTCGACGATGTAACTATCCGAACCTGGGAAAGCAAACCTCTGGTCGCGCCGCATGAAGAGCAAGAGCTTGGGGTGATCGTGTTGAGCGGCGGCGTGCCTGCAGCGGGGGTGGCGATAGAGTTGGGAGTGCACCAGCCAGACGGAGATGAGCGGATATACCAACTGCCGCCAACGGATGAACGGGGCGAGTCTAAGCTCAAACTCGATCCAATGAACGCCAAAAGTGGGACGCTGGTGCCATATAAAGCCTGCGCGCAGCTAAAGAACCAGCAGCGGTTCTGCGTTATAGACAGCTTTGTAATCTGGGATATAGGCAGGGTTGAGATCACCCCCACACTGCCGCCATACCAAACCAGCTATCTGCCGTTTGTTATGAGGAATCTGCACCTGTATTTGCCAGCCTTTCTCAACCACTATCTGACCTACATGCCCTTCGTTGGTAAATGAATGTAATCGGCTGAGATCACCAGTTACTATCAAAACTCTCGCAGCCGAATCCCCATAATCAATCTCTAGAGCACCCCCTGTTTCCCTTTAACTGCGGAAATTCTATTAATATTGAGTCTGAGTAGGGACTCAACTATAAATGATGGACAGGTTGCCTGGCAATTGCTCAACGACCTGTCTCTTCCTTTTAAAACAAACCTGAATTCGGAAAAAGAGAACTTTGGGGTTGTATTTTGGCGGTTCTGCCGCCAAAATACAACCCCAAAGCCAAGCGGGTGGCTAACCCCGCGGCTAATTGTTAACGAATCTACGCTTAAACCTTAAGAAACTGTTAGGTTTTTCGTGCAAGAGGTGTGCCATTATGTACAATCTTTTGGTATAATCGCAAAGGTGTAAAAATTGCTGTCATCACTGTCTGCTTCAGAATCTTTTGCCCTCTAGCAGGCAATCATTTAAACTTGAGGGCTGTAGCTTACAGGAGGGATATCCAGGGAAAGCGCAGGCGGCCCACCAGAATGGTAGATTAGGAATATGATGATCCATGACCAGGTGGGGCGGCTGCATCGATTGATTCAAGACCAAGGGTGGAAATGATAAGCTCGGGAAGAGATGCGTAGTTATTCCTTTTTCTTTTTACTGGCGATCCTAGCAGCCCTGCTGGTATCCTGCAATCGACTGGAAGGAGGCGATCCTCCTGTTGTTCCAGTCACTGCAGATTACCCGCCAGTTGACCCATTATTCAGGGAGTATTACGATCAAATCGGCGGGCTTGAAGTATTAGGCCCGGCGATATCGGCGCGATTCCCTTACGAAGGATTGGATTGCCAGTTCACGACTGCTGCGCTGATGGTCCACGATCCGCAGGGTGTCGATCTACAGCGCTTCCGGTTAGCGCCGATTGGGTTGCAGATGAATCTCATCGAACCCCCAGTAGCACCACCGGACAACCAAAATATAAAGTATATCGACGGGCATGTCATCTATGAGAAATTCTTGCCCTTCTACGAGCAGATAGGCGGCGGGCTGGTTGCAGGTAAACCACTTACCGAACTGCATTTCAACCCGACAAAGCGACGCTACGAGCAGTATTTCGAGAATATTGGCTTATTTATCATGGAACAGGATTCCACGGGTGCAGTTCGGCTGCTCTCATACGGCGCGTGGTACTGCCCGCATGATTGCACGAAGCTGCCACCCGAAGCTCCGGGTAATGTGATTCTGTCTCACTCTACTTCACCGGAATTTGCAATTGCGGTCAGCCGGCTTAGCCCTACATTCACAGGCTTCCCTATCAGCGACGAATATCTCACTCCGGACGGCTATCGGGAGCAGGTCTTCGAGAACCTCGTATTGGTGGCTGACCCTAACCAGCCTGGAGGGGTGATCTTGCGGGCGGTACCAGAACGTTTGGGTTATCTCCCTGAATCCCCGGTAGAGCCCCAGGATGTCAAGGGGATGATATTTTTCCCAACCCGGGTAGATGGCAAAGGATTCCATATCCCGGCAATATTTAGCGAGTATATTGCCCAACACGGTGGTCAAGAGATAGCCGGACAGCCTATCGACCAATACAGGCTGATAAAAAATAATGTCTTCCGCCAGTGCTACCAGAACGTATGTCTGGAAGAGCATACCGATGTAGAGGGATCGCTGCGAGTAAGGCCATCACCTTTAGGTTATCCGTATAAAGTGCTGGCGGTGCTGCCTGTTTATCCAGCCCCGATCGGTCAGTCCGGAGATACAGGGCAGGCAGTCCCACAACCATCAGTGGGAGACCAGGATTCAATCACATCATTCATACCTTCCTCCGATCTGCCGGAGGGGGTTGCTCCTCCGACGCCTGTCCCCCAACTGAGCATCCAGGTCTGGGAATCTTATCCTATGGTAGGAGCGGATGAATACCAGGAAATCAACGTAACCGTTTATCAGAACGATGCTCCCCTCAGTGGTGTTGCACCGGACATATATCTTACTTTGCCGGATAACACAGTTCGCCCATATCGGATGGCTATCACTCACAGTGATGGCTATTCTCGCCTGGTTGTGGAGCCAGTCGAAGCCCAATCCGGCACGCTTGTTCCCTATGAAGTTTGCGTTTATTTGGTGGAGGAACAGAAGCTGTGTGTGAAAGAGAGCTACCTGATCTGGCAGGCTCCATAAGCCCGGATAGATCAAGCGACCGCCCGTCTGATCAGACGGGCGGTCTTCGATTAACAACGAGCCAGGTTAATCACAATCCCCATTTTGTTGGGTTATCTCATTGGGCAGGTGGCAGATGTCGATGGCTGCATCGTCACAAAACAGTATCGCACGCTCGATCACGTTGCGGAGCTCACGGATATTTCCTGGCCAATTATGCTTCATCAATGCCTGCATGGCTTGCGGGGTTACATCGGTGATATTCTGGCCCATTTGCAGGTTGAGCGTTCGTAGAAAGAGCCCGACCAGCATGGGGATAACTTCTTTGCGCTCTCGCAGCGGCGGCAGGTGGAGATCGACGACCTTCAACCGGTAGTAGAGATCATCACGGAACTTCCCATCCTTCATCAGCGCCTTCAGGTCGCGGTTAGAAGCTGCGATGATCTGCACATCAACGCGGATTGTATTCTCGCCTCCAACACGTCGGAACGATCTGTCCTCCAGCACCCGAAAGAGCTTGGCCTGCATATCTATAGGCATGGATGAGATCTCGTCAAGGAAGAGGATCCCACCGTCAGCAATTTCCATCAACCCGGGTTTCCGCTTCTCCGCACCCGTAAAGGCTCCCTTCTCATAACCGAAAAGCTCTGATTCGAGAAGGTTGCTCTGGATGGCAGCGCAGTTTTCGGCAATGAACGGCTTATTTGCACGGGGCCCCATACTCTTAATTGCTTTAGCCAGCACCTCTTTGCCGGTGCCGGTCTCCCCAGTGATCAATACCGAAGCCGAAGCGGCTGCCGCTCGCTGCGCCTGGTCGAAGACGGATTTCATCGCCGGGCTGTTGCCGATGATGTGGTCGTTCGACTGGTATTGGGATTTTCGCAAGTGTGCCAGCTCGCGGCGCATAGCAAGATTCTCTGCGGCACGGCTGATCGAATTCTCTAACTGGGAGAGCTGGAGCGGTTTTGTCAGGAAGTCGTGAGCCCCATTCTTCATAGCATCGACTGCCATTTCGATCTCACCATAGGCAGTGATAAGGATGATCGGCGGTCGTACCGGCATGCGCGCGGTATCCTCCAGCAGGCTGGGACCATAACCGTCCGGCAGCTGGACGTCGAGCACGATGATGTCGGCCTCACCGTTTTCGATATGCCCTTTCGCCTTATCTAGGGTTGCAGTATCGAATACCTCATATCCCTTTGATGACAGGAATGTCTTGATATTGCTGCGGGCATTCTCTTCATCGTCTACGATTAACACACTGAAGCTCATACTCACCTCAATCAGATATTATCTATATCCGGCTGCAGGGCAGGTATCAATACAGTAAAGACCGTGCCGCCCGGGAAGCTCTCGACCTGGATAAGACCTTTATGCGCCGTCAGGATGCGCTGTGTGATTGCCAGACCCAGCCCTGTGCCAGTAGGTTTTGTAGTAAAGAAGGGGGTGAATATTTTTTCCAGGATATCTTTGGGGATGCCTGGACCGCTATCTGCAACGATTACCTGTGCATGTTTGCGTTTACCGGTATTTTCAGATGCCTGCACTTTGACCGCCAATAACCCACCGCTGCTTTCCATCGCCTGGATCGCATTGTTAAACAGGTTGTCCAACACCTGCTCCAGAGCAAGCGGGTTGCCCATCACCAGAGGCGCGTCAGGTTCCACTTTCACATGGTGTTTGACATTGACGGCAGTCATGCGCGGGCGCTTCCGATCCAGCATTCGGCTGACCAGCAAGCCCAGGTCAACTGGCTCTAATTCATACTCAGTGGAACGGGAGAAGGCCAGCACCGACTTCATCATTTCTTCCAGCCGGTTGCAGTCTTGCTGCAGCCGGTCGATCAGCTCCTGCTGCGGATCATCCGGCTGCAGGTTGTAAGCCATTAATTGCAAACCGGTGCTGATGCTGTTAATCGGGTTGCGTACTTCGTGAGCGAAAATTGCCGTAACTGTGCCGAGGAAAGCCTGCTGCTGCAGCTGCTCGGCATGGGTCTTGGCGTTCTCCTGCTCGCTCAGGTCCTGTATCAGGATGATGATACCCTCGACACCGTCATTATGGATCACAGGCATCGTGCTCACCCGCGCCTGGAAGGTCTCGCCAGAGCGGCGGTAAAGCCGCAAATTATCTTGATTGAGGGTGGGAATACCCTTTCTTGCCATCTCCAGTGCGGAATGCAGACTTTCCGGACCGATCAGCACATCGTTCAACGGTTTGTTCCTGGCTTCCAGGGCGCTGTAACCCAGGGCTACCTCTGCAGCGCGGTTGATCATCACAACCTTGATATCTGCCGATGTGACTATTAATGTATCCTGGATGGCATCCTGGACGGTCTCAGTGAACCGGCGGAAGCGCCTTTGCACTTCGAGCTCACCTGTCAAATTCCCTACCTGGTAGAAATGTTGGAGCACACTGTGTATGATCCTGGCAAGGATCTGCAGTACAGGCAGGATGTCGACACCCGGGGGTGCCTGGGAGTTGGCGGCGACGAGCAGCCCGATCGTGGCATGAGGGTCGCCAATTGGAGCGGTCGCCAGATAGGTGAAACCGCTCGCCCGTGCCAGGCTGTGCAGGGCAGCGCGCGTACGAATTCCCGGCTCCCATACCTCTGGTTCCTGAAGCTGGATCAGGTCTTTGGAAGGCAGCTGCTCCGGGAGGTTCTCACCCCGGGCTGCGCTCCGATTGAGTTTCAGATTCTGTCCATCTGCCTGGTATACTGCCATGCTTGTTGAGCCGGTCAGTTCCGATCCGGAATCGATCACCATTTGTAAGGCGGATTGCAGGTCTGCCATCTGCGGGGCAGTGGTTAATGACCGCAATCCCTGCAGGAGCAGTCTCAGGCGCTGCTGCTCAGTCTGGCGGTGGTGGAGTTCGCTGGATGGTTGTATGCTGACCAGCAGCCAATGTCCTGGGGAGGCGACCTCCTGAATATCGATGAGCACCTCCAGCAAGGTGCTGTTTCGTTTGACCAGGGTTTGCTGGAGAGGGTTAAGCTCGAGCATGTCCCCTTGCAGAATAGAGTCCAAATCAAGGCTGACGAAAAGGTCTTCGAGATATAAATCTGTCAGCTCGTTGCGCGTGTAGGCGCTTAACTCTGAGGCGCGGGTATTCGCCAGGGCTATCTGTTTACTCCTGCCATCTACGTATACTGCCGCGACGGGGAATAAATCTAGTATGCTGTTGATTTCGTCAAGGTTGGAGCTGCGTTTGAGTCGCGATAACGATGGAAGGGAAGCAGCAAGTCTCATCTCACCTCAATTGAGGCAGGCGCCGGAGCTGTCGATCGACAATTGGACCTCAAATGGGCTGGCAGGATGCCCTCCATTGCCCGGTACTTGGCAACTGTTCGGCGAGCGATGGGGTAGCCCATTTTCTTCAACATCTTCGCCAGTTGGGTGTCTGTCAAAGGCTTGTTCTCCTGGGCGATGATCTCACGCAATGCAGTCCGTATATGCAGGCTGCGGTCGAAGAATTTCGAGAGCGGGATTATTCTTCCGCGAGGCAATTGTACTGCTTTATTCGAAACCGCGCGGGAAACGGTTGACTCATGAACTTCTAATTCCCGTGCCAGGCTGGCGCGGGTGATTGGATCGAGATGTGCATCACCACCCAGGATGAATTTGCGCTGCAGCACAGCCAGGCGCTGCATCAGCCTGACGATGGTGTTATCCCGCTGTTGTATGCATTTTATCAGAAGTTGGGCCTGTTCCAGGTGCTTCTGCCACTCGTCCATCTTTTCCGAGGGTGCCTGGCTCAGCGATTGGCGAAAGAGCGGGTTGATGCGCAGTTTCCCGATGAGAGGTGAGATTACCTCTACCACCAGGGGAGACTCTGGCTTGTCGTTCAGCCTGGAGATGATCACGTCTGGGGTATGGTACCTGTCCTGGGTAGGTTCGGTCGCCTGGTGGATATCCCCCCAATGTGCTCGCCCAGGATAGGGGTTGAGGTTATCGCTGATAAATTGGGCGATCTGGCGGGCTTTTGCGGTCGTGATCCCCAGACGCCGCCCGAGCTCTAAGTATTGGCGCCGGCTGAGCAAATCCAGGCCTTCCTGGATGGCCTTGGCGGTGAGTGGAGGGATCGGGTTATGCTCTGCCAGCACCTCCAGTTGAACAAGCATAGCCTCCTGCGGGGATGGTGAGCCGACACCTACCGGTTCAGCGCGCTGGATCAGGTGCAGCACCTCCAGGACACGGGAGGGCAGCACATGGTGGTAGCGCGCAATCTCAATAATGGGGATTTCGAGCAGGCCATCTTCGTTCAGGCTGGTTAGGATATGGGCCGCAATTTGGCGGTCGTCCGCAGGCAGCTCTGGAGCGATCTGGCGCAGCACATAGGTAGGCAGGTCGTCTACGACCGCTCCAATCTCATCATCCGGCAAGTCATCAGGCTGCAGCTTCCCTCTGGAGGTGTAAAAATCTTCCCGAGAGGAGACGAATACGATCGGTTCTTCGTTTGATAGCCCCTGCGGACGGCTGCAAATTGGGCAGGGACCTGAGTAAGGCTGTGGGCGGTGGCAAGAGGGGCAGTAATGGTCTTCGATGAGTTCCAGGGCGGGGTTGGAGGCCAGTTCAGCCTCAACCTTCTGGTGCAGCTCTATTGCTGTCAGGCTCATCAGGGTCATGGTCTGCGCCAGATGGGCAGTAGTTATCGGTCGCAGAGAAACTGATTGGGATTGGGATTGAAGGATCATCAGATTGCCTCACATCGATATTATGATTATATCCTGTTGCAAGATTTGTGCCACACAAACTCCTCCGCCTAACCCACCAACTGCGGAAGTCTTTAATGTTTTATGCTAAAATGCTCATATGCTGCGCTCATCGCTGATTTATCTATCCAAGGCAGATTGGGCACGTCAGATTGTGACACGCTGGTCCTTCGCCTGGCGGGCTGCTTCCAGGTTCATAGCCGGAGAGAAGTTAGAAGATGCTATCGATGTGGTAAGAAATCTCAACCAGAAGGGGATCAATACCACATTGGATCATCTTGGCGAGCACACCACCAGCCCGGAAAATGCTCTTCGGGCAGCACAGGATATCGCGGATATCTTGGACTGCATCCATCTGGCCGGCGTTCGCTCGAACGTCTCAATTAAGCTGACCCAGATCGGTCTTTCAGTGGATGAGGAACTCTGCCAGGCGAACTTGCAGCGCATCCTTCTGCGGGCAAAAGAGACCGGCAGTTTTGTCCGTATTGACATGGAGGATTCATCCTGGGTGGATAAGACTCTGGTCCTATTCCGCGAGATGCGGGAAACGTATGGTTTTCGTAATGTGGGTGTCGTCATCCAGACATACTTATATCGCAGTGAAGATGATATCCGCAGGCTTGGGGAAGAGGGTGCCCAAATAAGGCTCTGCAAAGGAGCCTACAAAGAGCCGCCGGAGATCGCTTACCCA
>JAQBDA010000098.1:0-3850 GCA_032124675.1 Chloroflexota bacterium | reverse complement strand
GCCCGTACTGCACCGGTTGGCTCACACCAGAGGGAAACTCGGCTTTGTTTACCTCCTGGCACTGCGGACAGATCTTGATTTCCGCCTGATGCTCGATTACTTCCAACCGCACCGGCGGCAGATCGAATACCTGGCGTTTCTCTACCCGATCTGCTTCGACCAGCTCCAACGAAGCTTGGCAGCCTTTACACCGCTCCACCCGATGCACCTGCACCCGATCCGGGTCGGCTACTGCCTTCAGTGTGTGCCCTTCATGTCCTGGCTGTCCGCCGCTCTTCTTCCCGCTCGGCTTTCGCAAGCCACGCTTGGTCGGCTTCTTCTTCAACCCGTCGCTCGACGGCGGCTTGCTGCTGTTGCCACTGTTCTTCGCCAGTTGGTCTCTCAATGCCTGTACTTCGGCTGCCAATACGGCGATAGTTTCAATTAGCTGCTTGATCAGGGCGATGACTGCCTCTTCACCCTGCTGATATGCAGTACGCACTTCATCCTCAGATGGCAGGTGTTGTGGTTCCATGTCCTATATTGTCGCTGGCTTTTGCGATTTTGACAATGTTAATGTTCAACAGGCTTTATGCCTGAGCAGTTACATCTAAGTTTATAAAAAAGGAGTAAATCATGCAAGTAGAAATTTTATATCAACCTTCTGATTCAGTGGCTCGGGTTGTGCTGGACCGTAAGGAAAAGATCCAGGTTGAAAGCGGCGCCATGCTGGGGATGTCGCCTGATATGCAGATGGAAACCCAAGCTAAAGGTGGCTTGCTGAAATCGATATCACGCTCGATGTTTGGCGGCGAGAGTTTCTTTATGAATACCTATACAGGGGAAAAAGATGGCGACCGCATCTTGCTGGCGCCGCCCTTGCCTGGTGATGTTGCCGTGGTCGAAATGCAAAATCAATCCCTGCTGGTGCAGTCTGGCTCTTATCTGGCTTCATCCGAAGGCATCCAGGTGGATACCAAGTGGTCGGGTGCCAAGACCTTTTTCGGCAGTGAAGGCCTGATCATGCTCAAGGTCAGCGGCAGCGGCATCCTGATCGTCTCCAGCTACGGCGCCATCCATCCAATGGAGCTGGGTGCCGGTGAGAAGTTCGTGGTGGATACCGGACACCTGGTGACCTTTGAAGAGCAGGTCCGTTATGATGTCAAAAAGGTTGCTGGCTGGAAGAGCACCCTGTTCAGCGGCGAAGGACTGGTAGCAGAATTGACCGGCCCAGGAAAAATCAACCTGCAAAGTCGCAGCCAGGATTCTTTCCTGTCGTGGCTGATCCCACACCTCCCCAAGCAGACCACCTATGTCAGCTCAGGATCGAGCAGTTGAACCTCAAAACTGATTGAATGAAGTTATGCAAGGAGAATTCATTCCGAGTAGGCTGCAGACCGTATCGAGGGGTGATTCTCCTCTAGGCGCACCCCTCGATACGCCTGGATTAAGCCCCAGGCTACTCGGAATGCTAAACCTTTTTGTCTACATGTATTTCTAGATTGCCACGAAATTAGTCTGCAATTTTTGTAGCGCAGATTTCCGAAGTTTATCGATACCTCGGAAGTCTCATGTGGCTACGGTAAAAAAACCTTCTTTGTATAAACAGGAGAAAAGAAGATGAAATTTATCATAGGATTTATTTGGGGGGCTTTCGTAGGCGCCGCGCTGGCTTTGCTGTATGCACCATCAACCGGGGAAGAACTGCGAACGAACATCAAAACGCAGGCAGACACCCAGAGTGCCAAACTGCAGGTGGAGTGGCAGAAAGGTATGAGTGAACTGCACACTCGCATGGACAAGATGAGCAGCGATCTGCAAGCCATATCAAGTAAAAATAAAGAGACTGATACAACAGCCTGATAAGTTTTTTAGTCACAGGGCCTGGCAGACCACTACCAGGCCCTCAAGTGGAATTATTCGTCTGATTTAACCAGAAATCGAGAGTTACTTATGGCAAATTGGTTCCGTTCTCATCCAAAAACAAGCATTTTTCTGGGGGTTTTGGCCGCAATTATCATTTTATTAGTGGTCCTGGCGCTTAAGCCTTTTTCTCTGCGGGAAAGCTTTACGCCAGACCCGGCAGAGAATTACGCAGAAGCTGTAGCGCGCATTGAAGAAATGCAGGCAGCCGAAGCTGAAATCCCCGATCTTAGCCCGGAGTGTGCCAGCATTTTGATGACCCATGAAGAGAAGGTCCAAAATGTGATCGTCTTCCTGCATGGTTTCACTAGCTGCCCGGACCAATTTGAATCCCTAGGTGAAGAATACTTCAACCAGGGATATAACGTGTTCATCCCCCGCCAACCCCGGCATGGGTTACAGGAATATGATGGCGCCCCACTCAAAGGACTGACCGCGGAAGAGTTGGCCGCCTTTGGCACCGAGGTAACTGATATCGCCCAGGGATTGGGTGAACGCGTCGTGGTTGTCGGTCTCTCGGGTGGAGGTGCAGTCGCTACCTGGTTGGCGCAGGAACGCGCCGATATTGATCTGGCTGTGCCTGTTGCACCTTTCTTGGGGATTGGCTTTATTCCGCGCCCCCTCACCCGTCCCCTAACAAACCTGATTCTATTAATTCCCGATTTCCATCAATGGTGGGATCCGGTGCATCAGCTGAGCAATCCTTTATCGGCGCCTTATTCTTATCGCGGTTACCAGATGCATGCTTTATTTGAGAATCTACGTCTGGGCTTTGCCGCCGAAGAGGATGCCAAAAAAGTTAAACCTGCGGTTGGTAGCATCCTTGTGATTACGAATGCCAACGATGAATCGGTCAACAATGAAGTGGTAGCCGAATTTGAACAGCTCTGGCTCGAACATGGCGAAGAGTTTTTACAAACATATCAGTTTGAGAAAGAGTTGGGCATTCCTCACGATATGATTACTTTTAACCGGCCGGATGGACGAGTTGATATAATCTATCCAAAGTTATTGGAATTGATTCAGTAGTAAATGCGCATATGAGGCAAAAAACAGCATCGTTATGTGTTGCACATTTACACTGGCTTGACTGTCAAAAGCGCGGGATTTATTTCCAGCTTTAAACAGTCAAGCACGTAGGAGGTGACCATCATTTCAAATATCAATATAAAAGAGTAAACGTCGCAATTGGAAATCTAAAAATTCAAATTCATATAAGAATCGATAAGGAGATTTAAAATGACAATCATAGGAGCAATCATTGGTATCCTGCTTGGCGCGCTCGTCTCGGGCCTGGTCATCTGGATCGTTGGTAAATTGGGCCTTGGCCTGGAAGTATCTGGTTTTGGGCCTGCATACATTGCCGCTATCGTGATCGCGGTAGTTAGCTGGCTGGTCACCTGGCTGCTGGGCTTGGTAGGCCTGACCTTAGACGCCGGGCTTTTGGGCGCCATCGTCCATCTGATCATTGCGGCGGTCGTTTTGATGGTCGCCGGCAATATGGTCAAGGGCCTGGTTGTCAAAGGCTTTGGCGGCGCTATTGTGGCAGCCATCGCGCTGGCAGTGGTGGCCTGGCTGATCACCTGGGTCGTCGGCCTGGTTGTTTAGTTTTACTTGGGTCATTTGTGGCGCGGGGCAAGCCCCGCGCCTGATTTTGTCAATTGGACTTGGAGTTCATCAAAAAAGTTTGGATTCATTCAGACAATCGTAGGATTAGTTATATCATGAAAAATAAAGCAATTTACCTATTGGTTTTATTGGTGTTTTTGGTCACGGCCTGTCAGGGAGGGGCACCTGAGGCAACCGTGGCGCCAACGGACATGCCCGTAGAAGAAACTGCTTCGGCCGACGCACTGCCACGCGTGGAGCCAGTGGACGAATGCTTCGTGGAAATGCCCGAAGGCGCTGATTATGAGTGCGTGCGCGTCGAGGTGCCTGAATTCCACAA
>JAQBDA010000097.1:0-22228 GCA_032124675.1 Chloroflexota bacterium | reverse complement strand
AAGCAGATCCTCAAATCCGCTATCGACAATTACAAGAACCGCGGCGCCACGCACATCCCACAGATCAAGGAAGACTTGGTGCCCGGCTTTTCCCACGAATATATCAACTACATGCTCGGCGGCACCTACCGGGCTTCGTTCCGCCCGCTGAATGATGCCATCATATCCGGGCGTATACGCGGCGTGGCAGCTATTGTGGGCTGTAACAACCCGCGCAGTCGCCAGGACTACCTGCACAACTATGTCACCAAGGAGCTGCTCAAACAGGATGTGCTGATCGTAGAGACAGGCTGCGGCGCGATTGCCGCCGCCAAGCTGGGTCTGCTGTTGGGCGAGGCCGGACTGGATCAGGTCGGCCCGGGTCTGAAGGAAGTCTGCGAGACTGTTGGCATCCCACCGGTGCTGCACATGGGCTCCTGCGTGGACAACAGCCGCATCCTGACCGTGCTGACCCAGATGGTAGAAGAAGGCGGGCTGGGCGATGATATCGACCAGGTGCCTGCCGTCGGACTGGCGCCGGAATGGATGAGCGAGAAAGCGCTGGCAATCGCTACCTACTGCGTTGCCTCAGGTGCATACGTCATCTTCGGCGGTGCTTCACCCATCAGCGGCATGCCCGACCGGGTCTCCGACAGCGACCTGGTGCTGAAGTACATCAGCGAAGGCTGGGAGAACCTGTGGGGCGGGAAGCTGGAATTCATCAACGATGTAGATGAGATGATCGAAGCGACCCTGGAGCATATCGATAAGAAACGCGCTGCCCTGGGTCTGCCGGAATACAGCCCGGATAAGTTCGGGCGCAGCGGCGACTGGCGCATGCTGGAGCTGGAAGAGCTGCCGTTAGAAGCGCGCCGCGAGTCACTCTACGGCGTAGCAGCCGACTGACAGCAGGACTGGAGGAACAATGTCCCGATATATTGCAACAAGAGCGATCCGGGGCGCTAACGCCCTGGTTTCCGAAGCCGAGCTGATGCTCAACAAAGCCCTGCTGGAGAAAGGATCTGAGACCCCGGTCGCATTTCCCAACACAGCGTACTACCTGCCGCTGATCTACGGTATGACCAATAAACCGGTCGAGAACCTGGGCCAGCTGTTGCCGGTCCTCGAGCACGCCCGCCAATTGCTGCACCCCATGCCATCCGGTCGCCACTGGACGCCCTATCTGGGCGAGACGCTCGACTCGGGCATGGCAACCCTGCTGGCAGCCGAGACGATCGAAGCTGTGCGCTACGTATATAACCTGCAGCCTGAGATCATGCCCGGATTCAGCCTGGCAGGCGGCACCGCATTCACCAGCCCGGATAACGGCAACGGCGCAGGCGGCAACGGGTTAGATGGGCACCTCAATGGCCCCATAGACGACATCCAGCTCCGTTCGTGGGGCATCCAGCTCGTCGATGGGCGTATGCCTGGGTTTGCGGCTATCGTCGGTGCGGCCAAATCCAACGAGGTGGCGGTAAAGATCGTGCGCGAGCTGCAGCGCCGCAACATCCTGACCTTCCTGTCCGGCAACGTCAACGGGCGCAGCATCATCCACCAGCTCGTCGAAGAAGGCGTTGAACTGGGCTACGATACCTATACGGTTCCATTTGGAACCGACACCCTCAGCGCGATCTACGCCTTGGGCTTCGCCACCCGCTCGGCGCTGACCTTCGGCGGGCTGAAAGCCGGGCAGGCGCGCGAGATCCTGATGTATAACAAGGAGCGCGTCTTCGCATTCGTCCTCGCATTGGGCGAAGTAGATGACCTCAAGTATGCCGCGGCAGCCGGAGCGATCAATTTCGGCTTCCCGGTCATCGCTGATACGGTCATCCCAGAGATCCTGCCCACCGGTGTGACCCGCTACGAGCACGTGGTGAGCATGCCCTTCAACGAGATTGATGGCAAGGATGACCTGGAGCGCGCCGAACAGTTGGTGCAGAAGTGCATCGAAGTGCGCGGCGTGAAAGTTAAAGTTTCCGATGTCCCGGTGCCAGTGCCTTATGGCTCGGCATTCGAGGGCGAGGTGGTTCGTAAAGCGGATATGCGCGTCGAGTTCGGCGGTAAACGCTCGCGCTGCTTCGAATACCTGTATATGGCTCCACTGGAGGAAGTCACAGACGGTAAGGTGGAGCTGGTCGGTCCGGATTTCTCGGAGATCGAGTCCCAGGGCAGCATGGATGTCGGCATCGTAGTCAAGGTCGCCGGACGGCAGATGCAGGAAGACTTCGAGCCGGTGCTGGAGCGACAGATACACTACTTTATCAACGGCGCATCCGGCATCCAGCACATCGGTCAGCGTGATATCGCCTGGATCCGCATCTCGAATGCAGCTGCCGATAAGGGCTTCGATCTGGAGCACTTCGGCAAGATCCTGCATGCCCGCTTCCATTCCGACTTCGGCGCTATCGTAGACAAGGTGCAGGTCACCATCTACACAAAGCCGGAGAAGCACGCCGAAAAGCTCTCCGAGGCCCGCCAGGCATACGATCACCGCAACAAGCGCCTGGCAGACCTGACCGATGACCGGGTGGAAGAATTTTACTCCTGCACCCTGTGCCAGTCATTCGCCCCCAACCATGTGTGCGTGGTCAGCCCGGAGAGATTAGGGTTGTGCGGCGCATACAACTGGCTGGACTGCAAGGCATCTTTCAACATCAATCCCACCGGTCCCAACCAGCCGATCAAGCTGGGTAAGATGCTCGACCCATCCAAAGGCTACTGGTCGGGCACCAATGAGTACGCCAAGATCGGCTCGCACGGTGTGGTGGAAGAGGTTTCCATGTACTCCATCATGGAGAACCCGATGACCGCCTGCGGCTGCTTTGAGTGTATCGTGATGCTCATCCCGGAGGCCAATGGTGTGATGGTGGTCAGCCGTGAGGATACCAGTATGACCCCGGCCGGGATGACCTTCAGCACGCTGGCAGGCATTGCCGGTGGCGGTCTGCAGACGCCTGGTGTAATGGGAGTCGGCAAGTTCTACCTGGTCAGCCCCAAGTTCATCTATGCCGATGGCGGCTTCAAGCGCGTGGTGTGGATGAGCAGCGTGCTCAAAGAGAGCATGGCAGAGGAATTCAGGGCGGTTGCCGAGCGAGAAGGTGACCCCGACATGCTGGATAAGATCGCTGACGAGCGCAATGCCACCAGCGTAGATGAGCTGCTGGCGTGGATGGAACAGCAGAACCATCCGGCACTGGTCATGGATCCGATGTTCTAATTCCGGGGAAAGGGGATAAGGAAAATGGGATAAGGGATAGCACCTACACTGATGCTCCATAGCATGGCTAACCCTTATCCCCAATCTCCTTCTCCCCATCCCCAACCCCGGATGCTCAATTTGTTCCTCTGCAGAATGCTATAGATGGCTCCCACTTCGCACAGGTTAGTTCGGGATTTGATGACGGTCGGCGTGCCAACCTGTGCGCCGGATACTCTGATCACTGACCTGGCGCGCCTTTCGTTGGAAAAAGGGTACGAGGCATTTGTAGTGATGAGGGACGGTCACGCCCTGGGCGTAATCGGAGCGCGCGAGCTGGTGGCAGGCAGCACTTGTGAAGGGGCACATACCTTGAAGGCTGAGCAAATCATGCGCGAAGGTGTGCCGCAGGTGCCGCCGGATATCCCCCTGTCTGCGGCTGCGCTGGTGATGGGTGACCTGGGCATACAGACCTTATTCCTGATGCACCATGCCGGAGGCATTGAATATCCGGCTGCCTATATCTCGTACCGGCATTACCTCCGCCTGCTGGCTTCCGAATCTGACGAGGACCTGAGCGATCTGGGCATCTACGCCGACCGCCAGCCCCCGCTGCGGGAATTTATCCAACGCCGGGATGAGGCTCGCCGGCGTGCCGGTGGTAGTACACCATAAAGTAATCAGGAGGCACTGTCCTCTAAAATCAAACGATAACCTGTACCAGTATCCTGGATACAGGACCAAGGAGTAACAGCCTATGCCCGTTGAAATCCCCAAAGAACAATGGCCCGGATCCGTGCGCACCGTTACTATCGGCGCAACGTCTGCCAATGGCGGCAGCCGCTCGCAGGTTGTAACGGTCGGCGGAGAGACGGCGCTGCCTTTCATGCATTTCGAGAGCCAGGTGCCGAACCCACCTAAAGTGGCGCTGGAGATCAAAGACCGCCGCCCGGATGATTGGTCGCCGCTGCTGCTGGAGACCTGGAGGGATGTGGTCGATGACCCTTCCCTGTGGGCTAAAGCAGCCGAAGCAGCCGGTGCCGACCTGATCGTGCTGGCGCTCAGCCCGACCGATGCGGACGGGAACCCCACCACGCCAGACCAGGCGGTCAAATCGGTCAAAGATGTACTGGCTGCCAGCGGGCTGCCCTTACTGGTCTTCGGAGCTGGGCAGGCAGACCTGGATAACGCCCTGCTGGTCCCGGTTGCCGAAGCGACAAAAGGCGAGCGTATCGTGCTGGGTATCTGCGAGGACAAGAACTACCGCACCATCGTCGCCACTGCCATGGCAAACGACCACCTGGTTACCGCCAGGTCCCCGATGGATGTCAATCTTGCCAAGCAGCTCAACATCTTGATCAGCGATATGGGCATGCCGCTCGACCGCATCCTGATGGACCCCACTACCGGCGCGTTGGGCTACGGCATCGAGTACGGCTTCTCAGCGATGGAGCGTCTGCGCCTGGCAGCTCTGCAGGGCGACAGCATGACCCAGTTCCCGATGATCGTCACCCCTGGCTTCGAAACCTGGAAGACCAAGGAATCCAAGGTTGGAGAAGGTGTTCCGGAAGCCTGGGGCGACTGGCTGCAGCGGGCGATCAACTGGGAAGTGCTCACTACGGTGACGCTGCTCGAATCGGGTGCCGATATCGTCGTGCTGCGCCACCCCGAAAGCGTCGGCCAGGTGAAAGCCGCCATCGCAGACCTGATGGCTGTACCGGAAACTGCGTAAATAGCACCACAGAGACACGGAGTGCACAGAGTTTTTATATTAAACCGTGCTGCCTGACTGGGTTACAAGTGAGATTGGGATCGTATAGTGAGTTATAAGATTTACTCCGTGATCTTTGTGTCTCAGTGGTGAAGAAAAAGGAGAAATATATATGGCTCTCTCCGGAATACAGATCTACAAACTACTGCCGCAAACCAACTGCAAGGAATGCGGCTTCCCGACCTGCCTGGCGTTCGCCATGAAGCTGGCTGCCAAACAGGTGGAACTGGCTTCCTGCCCGTACGTCAGTGAGGAATCCAAATCACAATTGGCCGAGTCGTCTGCACCACCCATCCGGTTGGTGACGCTCAAATCAGATGGCTACGAGGTCAAAGCCGGTAATGAGGTGGTGCTGTTCCGCCACGAGAAAACCTTCTACCACAAGCCGGGTCTCTTCATCAGAGTCAGCGACAAACAGGATGCTGCTGAGATCAAGGCCGGTGTCGAACTGGCGGATCAATATCTGGTGAACTACGTCGGAATCGAGCTGGCGGTGGACGGCTTTGCGGTCGCTGCGGACAGCGGTTCAGCGCAGGCATTTGCCAGCGCGGTGCAGGCAGTGCGGGCTGCCAGCCAGCGCCCGCTGATCCTGCTGGCAAGCGACCCCGCGGTCGCACAGGCCGGGTTGAATGCTCTGTCTGATGAGACTGCCCTGCTGTATGCCGCCGACGCCGGTAACTGGGAGGCAATGGCAGACCTCGCCAAAGCGCAGAAAGCAGCCCTGGCAGTCCGTGCAGAGACGCTGGATGAATTGGCAGATCTGACCGAGAAGATCAAGGCGAAAGGGGTCGAAGACCTGGTCCTGGATCCTGCTGCAGAAAGCCTGAGCAAGTCCTTGATGCTCGAGACACAGATCAGGCGCCTGGCGCTGAAGAAGAATTTCCGCGCCCTGGGCTACCCCACGATCCGCCTGCCGCGCAACTCCGCCGAAGCAGTCCAGGCGATCACAAAGTACACCGGGTTCATCGTGCTGGATGCGTTCTCACCCGAGCTGGTCTACCCGCTGTTGGTGCTGCGCCAGAATATCTACACCGACCCACAGAAACCCATCCAGGTGCAGCCGGGGCTTTACGAGATCAACAAACCAGGTCCCGAAGAGCCGGTGCTGGTGACCACCAATTTCAGCATCACCTATTTCTCGGTAGCCAACGAGGTCGAAAGCTCCGGTCTGCCTGCCTGGCTGCTGGTGACCGACGCTGAAGGGATGAGCGTGCTGACCGCCTGGGCGGCGGGCAAGTTCGACGCCGAGCGTATTGCCAAAGCGGTCAAAGAGTTCAAAGCTGCTGATAAGGTGACCAGACGCCGTGTGGTGCTGCCCGGGCACGTGGCGGTGCTCTCCGGTGAGCTGGAAGCCGAGCTGCCTGACTGGGAGGTGCGCGTCGGCCCCCGCGAAGCAGTCGATATCCCCAAATTTTTCAAACAGGTCTTAGGGTAATATATCCCTCACCCCCAAACCGCTCACCCCACAGGGGAGAGGGGCAGGGGTGAGGGGTGATCAAAAATGGCCGATCACCTGGTCAGTTTCGATAGCGCTGGAGGTCCGGTGCGCGTGCCTACCGGCACGCTGCTCTCGGAAGCCGCGCGCCTGGCAGGTGTGGAAATCTTGCAACCTTGCGGAGGGCAGGGACGCTGCGGGCGGTGTGCAGTTCAGGTAGAACAGGGGACTGTGCGCCGCCGCAGCACGCTGCGCCTGTCAGAAAACGACGTTGCGGCAGGTTATGCGCTGGCATGCCAGTCTGTGGTCGAGGCGGATGTGCAGGTCACTATCCCAGCGCAGGAGAAGATCGAGCGCCGTCTGACCACCGATCGTGTCGCCGCAGAGGTGAGCGTTCCGGTAGGCTACGACCGGCTGAGCTGGCAGCCCATCCAGCGCGTAGCTCTAACCCTGACACCACCCAGCATGGACGACCAGACCGATGACTGGGGTCGCCTGCGCACCGCCTTACGCAAGCAGGCGGATATCCCGGACATGCGCATCTCGCTCAACCTGCTGCAGCGGATAGGCAGCGTGCTGCGCCAGGGCGAGTGGCAGGTGACCGCGATCTATGAGACCGATACCTGGGACTGTACCGACTGCGTCCCCCGGCTGATCGACTTGCTGCCCGGGCACCAATCGAACGAAGATCCCTTATGGGCGGCGGCAATCGATATCGGCACCACGACCGTCTCCCTGTGGCTGGTCGATCTGGTAAGCGGGCAGGCGTGTGCCCAGGTAGCCGAATACAACGGGCAGATCGCTCGCGGCGAGGATGTGATCTCGCGCATCATCTATACCGGCAAAAACGGTGGGGGCGAAGAGCTGCGCCAGCGTGTGCTGGAGTCGATCAATGCCCTGGTCGAGCGGGCGTGTAAACGCGTCCTGGCCGACCCGGGTGCGATCAGCAAAGCCACGATTGCCGGCAACAGCACCATGCTTCACCTGCTCTTGGGCATCCCGGCCGCCAGCATCCGGCTGTCGCCTTTTGTCACCGCCGTCAACCATATCCCCAGCCTGCTGGCGGGGGAGGTCGGGTTGGCGGTCAATCCCGAAGCCCGCGTGGACTGCCTGCCGGGTGTCGCCAGCTATGTGGGCGCCGATATCACCTCCGGCGTGCTCTCCTCCGGCATGCAGGTCACCGACAGACTGACCCTGTTCCTGGATGTGGGCACCAATGGGGAGACGGTGCTCGGTACGCGCGATTGGCTGGTCACCTGTGCCTGTTCTGCCGGACCGGCTTTCGAAGGAGCAGGTGTGATGGACGGGATGCGCGCCACCCGCGGGGCGATCGAGGAGGTATGGATCAACAGCCGCACCTACGAGCCGACCTTCCGTGTTATCGGCGGCGTCAAACCGCGCGGCTTGTGCGGCAGCGGGTTGATCTCTCTGCTGGCGGAGATGTTCACCACCGGGGTGATCGATAAGGGCGGCAACCTGAACGCCCACCTGGATACCAACCGCATCCGGGAGGGCGAGCACGGTTTGGAGTATATCGTTGCCTGGGAGTCCGAGACCTCCCACGACCGGGATGTCGCCATCAACACGGTGGATATCGATAACCTGCTGCGTGCCAAGGCAGCCATCTATGCCGGCTTCACCATCCTGGCTGACCGGGTTGGCGTTCCGCTGGAGGGGGTGGAGCAGGTTCTGATCGGTGGTTCGTTCGGGAAGTACATCAATGTTGAGAATGCGGTGCAGATCGGGCTGCTGCCGGATATGGATTGGGAACGATTTCATTTCCTGGGCAATACTTCGGTGCGCGGCGCATACCATGCCCTGATCGACCGCCGCGCCCGCCAGGGCATCCAGGGAATCGCCGACCGCATGACCTATATCGAGCTCTCGGCCGATAATAGCTTTTATGAGGCTTTCACCTCGGCCTTGTTCCTACCGCATACCGACCTGTCCAAATTTCCATCCGTTGCCCAGGCGATGAGTGATAGTCCAGAGTAATGGAAAATAGTTACACCACTTCACGAAGCACAGCTGCTCACATACCTTAAACTCGGTGGTTGGCCAATTGGCTTATTGCTAAATTTCAACGTCCCAGTTCTCAAAGACGGCATCATCCGCAGGGTTGTTGGCTATGACCATGAAAGAAGGCCTATAAGAAAGTTTCACCAGGATTAATCAAAGACGATTGTATCCAGAAATCTCAGTGTACTCTGTGTCTCTGTGATGAAATAAAAAAAAGGAAGGGTTACCCCATGTATATCATTGGCGAGAATATCCACATCATATCCGAGAAAGTCAAAGCTGGACTGAAAGAGCGCGATGCAAAATTCTTCCAGGAGGTGGCCGTCCAGCAGGTCGAAGCCGGCGCGCAGGCTCTGGACATCAACCTGGGGCCGCGCAAGAAAGACGGCGAAGAAGTCTTTCCCTGGATGGTCGAAGTGATCGAGCAGGTGGTAGACGTGCCGCTCAGCTTCGATACCACCAACATCCTGGGCATCGAGGCCGGGCTGAAAAAGATCACCAAAGCCCAACCGATCATCAACTCCACCTCTGCCGAGCCGGAGCGTCTGGAAAAGGTGCCCCTGCTGGCAAAGAAATACAACACAAAACTGATCGCCCTGACTATGGGCAGCTCGGGCATCCCTGTGGCGGCGGATGACCGCGTGACCATCGCCCTTGAAGCGCTCATCCCGCGCATGCTGGAGATCGATTTCCCGATCAGCGATCTGATCATCGACCCGCTGGTGCTGATCGTTTCCGGCTGCCAGGAGTACTGCCCGCACCTGCTCGAAGCCGTGCGCACACTGCAGTACGCCTGGGATCCGCCGCCGGCGATCTCTATCGGTCTGTCAAACGTCTCCAACGCTGTGCCGGCTGAAAACCGCCCGCTGATCAACCGCGTCTACTGCGCCATGTTGATGGGGGTCGGCTTGCAGATGATGATCGCCAACCCGCTGGAAGATGATCTGAAAGAGGTGATCCGCATCATTGAGACGCGCGACGACTCTACGCCGGTAGGGCGGCTTTATCTCAAGATCGCAGACCGCGTCACCAACATGGAAGAGCCGACTGTGGCAGACGTGGACATGTCAGACCCCGAGCAGGTCGCTATCTGGAAGACGCTGCAGGTCCTGATGAACAAAGTCATCTACGCCGACGGCTACCTGTCACAGTAGCTTTCCCCCAAAGACCAGAATAATAAGTAAAAGACCCTGCATTTACCGGGGTCTTTTATTTATCTCTGCATCACCGCATGATTCACTGACTCAATACCACGATCTTACCCGTCGTCCCGTCGAGCTGGATTCTCTGCCCGTCCACCAATCTCTCCGTCGCCTGGTGGACGCCCACCACCGCCGGGATGCCGAATTCACGCGCCACGACCGAGCCGTGGGTCATCATCCCACCGACCTCGGTGATCAGCCCGCTGGCAGACATCATCAGCGGTGTCCAACCCGGATCGGTACCGGGGCAGACCAGGATCTCACCCGCTGCGAGCTGCGCTCCTTGCGGGTCCAGGACCACGTGCACGACGCCTTCTACCACCCCCGGCGAGACCGGGCTGCCGGTGATAAGGTCTGCGCTGTCCGTCTCCGAGCCAAGACCTTCGTAAAAGGCGCGCCCATCGCTGACCAGCAAGCGCGGCACCTGCCTCCGGCGCAGCTCACGCTGGTATGTATGGCGTCTTTCGGAGACCAGTGCCTGCCAATCGCGGGGTTCGTTTCGAGACAGGGAATCCAGTTCGAGAAGCGTCAGGTAGAACAGATCGTCTGGGTGGGTGATCGTGCCCGTTTCGACGAATTCCTCGCCCACATCTAATAATGCCGGGCGTGCGATACCCATCATGCGGATCATGAAGAACTTAGGGCTTTCTCGCGCCCCCATCAGCAGGCGGATGCGCCGTGCGGCTGCGCGGACAATTTTTTCCTTCAGCCAGCCGCCGTGCTGGCGGCGCGCTTCGGCGGCTAGCTGTTCAATGGCGGCGTGCGCGGCACCTTCGCCGCGCGCAAACTGCGCGTCGAGAGCTGACTCGGTATCTCGGCTCAAGTAGCTCTGCAGGGTGTGCATCACAGGCGTGGGATCATCTCGCCAGCGCGGCTGCCCGATGTCGATCTCGCCCAGGCCGCGCATCCCGTACCGCTCCATGAATCCGGCGATGGCCTGCTGGGCGGCTGCGGGTAGTTTTCCGTCCAAATATTCGCTCGCCAGCGCTGCGGCGTCCAGAGCGAGAAATACACGCTCAGACTCTCTGTCCTTGCGGATTTCAACCGCAGTAGCCCACAGCGCCAGGTCCATCTGGATTGTCACGTTGCGCGGCAGGCTGCGCGTCACTTCCAGCACCTGGGATCGATCTTCACCAGCGATCTTGTTGAGCAGGTTAAGCCCAGCCATGCTCGGTCCAAACATAGGGACAAATTTTGGCAGCGCCAGGGCGAAGAAGCTGCCAATCCTCTGGTGGATAAAGGTCACGATGTTCGCCAGCCGCTCGAAACGGTCGGCGCCGGGGGCGATGCGCACTGCGGCGAGGTATGATTCGATCTCGGCGTCGAAATCAGCGCGGGCTGTATCTGGTCGCAGCGTGATGCGAACCATTCGGGCTGCTAGCGGCAGTCCAAAGCCAGCCAGGCGGGCCAGCGTGCTGAGCTTGGTCTTACCTTTGCCTGCACCGATGTTCGGCTCGCCGAGGAGCGTATTGATGATCTGTCTCGCGCTCGGTTCGATAACACTCAGGGTAGGAAGGAGTATACGGATACCGATTGGGTTGCGGATCACGTCGCTGAATTTGACCCAAATGCGCTCACCAGCCGAGGCGAACACCTTCACTTCGTCGGGGTTGAGCTTCAGCCCGAACAAGGGCCCTGCGCCGGTGACGATGTGCTTGATGACATCCCGACCCAGCGGGGTGATTGGGCCGACCAGCCCCTGAATACTGCCAAATGAAACCCAGACCAGCAGCGGGTCGAAGGACACTTCGGGCACCGGGAAGAGGGAGGTGATGGCGCGCGATTGGAGCAGGAAGATCGAACCGCCGGCTATCGCCCATTCGATGTCCTGAGGCGTGCCGTATTCGTTCTGGACCTGCTGACCGAGCGCTGAGAGCTGCTGGACTTCCTGATCGGACAGCGTTTGCCGTGCACCTGCCTGTTCTAGGATCGTTTCTACCCCGCCGCCTTCTACGCTGCGGGTCGATATGCTCTTCCCGCCCAGGGTCATGCTGCCGATCTTACCACTCAGCGTATCTGCCACAAAATGGTCCGGCTCGACCTGCCCGGATACCAGCGCCTCTCCAAGCCCAAAGGTGGCATCGATGACCGATTCGCCGAGCTGTCCCGTCACTGGGTTGGCGGTGAACAGCACGCCCGAGACCTCGCTCTGCACCATCTCCTGTACGACCACCGCCAGGGCAGCTTCGTCGTGGTTTATTCCATTACGGGTGCGGTAGCCAATAGCGCGCGCTGTCCACAGGCTGCTCCAGCATTTGATGACTGCCTGGAGCAGGTCGTCCTCACCGGTGACGTTTAGATAAGTGTCCTGCTGACCGGCGAATGAGAGATCGGGCAGGTCTTCCGTAGTGGCAGATGAGCGCACAGCCACGGGTACGCCATTGAACTCGGTGTAGGCACTCAGGATGGCGGCTTCCGTCTCAGAAGGCATCTGCCCTTCCGAAAAAGCAGCCCGTATTCGGGTGGATGCTTGGTCGAGCTGATCTGGGTCATCTGGTGTGATGCCTGAGATGGAGGTCGCAATAATATCCCCCAGGTGGTTCTTAGCTACAAAGGAGCGGTAAGCATCCGTCGAGATGATGAAGCCGCGCGGGACTGGAAATCCGGCGCGCGTCAGGCGCGCAAGGTTGGCACCCTTGCCACCGGCGTTTTCGAGAGCGGCATCGCTTGATGTGAACGTGATGATGGTCATTGCCTGTTTGGTATGGGGTTTAAGGGGATGGCGTAGGCAAGAGCGATCATCGGGAGCGTTGGCGGATGTGGTTAGATATCCTTACCGGAGATAATCTGGCAGGCGATCGCGCGGCCGCTTATCCGAGGCGGACAGTATCAAGCACAAGTCGACATCACTCCCCGGAGATGGCAGCCGGTCACCCAGGAACCGAACCAGATGATGCGTAGGATTTCGGGGTGTTCAGCACGAATCCATTTTGCATACTCCCGAACGGCCTGCTCGACCTTTTCACGGTCAATCGATTTGATGACGACAGAACTCAATGATAGCCTCCGCTTGAAGGATGGCGTTTTTGGCTTCTTCGTGGGTGTAATAATCGGTTGGCGCGCCGGATTGCGAAGCAGCTCCACTCAAAATCGCCATCCTCAAGGGCATTGCGGGCATCCTGCAGGTCTGCTTCAGATTGGCGGAACCAGTCGTGAAATCGGTTTGCCATAAATTACATCCTATCGAATTATCAAAAGTTGGTCGTATCATCTCAATAAGATAATTATAGCATCTGTAATTTCATATTTTTGCATCTGGATTAACTGGTTCTTAAGCCGCAATGTGACAATCGACATTAGACAGCGGTGGTTGAATCTGCCATAATGGTAAGCATGAATAGCAAGGATAAGAAACCTCTCCAACGCCTGACGCGCCGCAGTTTCATCAAGTCACTGCTGGCGTACGGGCTGGGCGGCGCGATCGGATTGAGCAGCCGGGCTGCCGGTGCAGCAGGCAGCCCGCCCTCATCCCCTGCAATCCCCTCCCCTGTCTACCTGCCTATGGTGGCAAACCGGGCGCTGAATAACGGTGCCCAAGGGCGTGTCCTCCACGTGCACGCGCCTGCTGTCACCGACTGGTTCTTCTATTCTGACCAGTACTATGGGCGCACGCAGGCGCCCGGTGTGCCCGGGGTGAGCCAGCCTGTGGTGGACGCCATGCTTGACCGCGGCCTGTGCGAGCTGCTCGGGCTGCCGTTAGGCGCGGTAGGGGAGGCATGGCGCCGCCTGACGCCTGACTACGTCCTCGGAGATCGGGTGGCGATAAAAGTCAACTTGAACAACTCCTTTGACTGCGACACCACCACCACGGCTGTGGATGCCATCGCCCAACCGGTCAACGCGGTTGTGCGCGGGCTCATGCAGCGCGGCGTGCGTGAGGCAGATATCGTCGTCTACGATGCCATCCGCTCCTTTTCAGAGCGGGTATATCAGGAGCTGATCTACAAAGGCGTGCAGATCCACGACGAGGGCTGCCGAGGTTATAAGGCTACCTTCAACAGCAGCGATCCTAATGCCGTGGTGCAGTTCTTCCCGCCCTCAGGCGGTCTTCCTGCTGTGCGCCTGTGCGATGCGCTCATTGAAGCGAAATACCTGGTCAACATGCCGATCTTGAAGGGTCACCCGCTGGCAGGCGTAACTCTGGGCTTCAAGAACCATTTTGGCTCCACCAACAACCCCGGCGGCATGCACGATTACGTCTCGACATCCTATGCAAACATCGACCAGTACGATGCCCTGGTGGACTTGTTCGCCAACCCGCACATCCGCTACAAGACCGTCTTGACCGTCGGTGACGGCATCTATGGCAGCCGCCGCAACCAGAACACGCCACCCCAACCCTGGTATACCTTCGGGGACGCCTCCCCGTGCAGCCTGTTCCTGTCCACCGACCCGGTCGCCATCGATTGCGTGATGCACGACCTGCTCAAAGAAGAGCGCGGCTCCAGCCAGCCGGGGGTCAGCAACAGCTACCTGGAGCTGGCCGCCAGTGCAGGTATGGGTGTGTACGAGCGCGGCTACCCCTGGCAGACGCCTTTCGGCAGCGGGTACGATAAGATAATCTACCAACGTATTCAGATCTGAGTTGTATTGAATACGAAGCCAACAAGCCACTAATGGAAATTTATGACTTGGTGGATCTTTGTGTTCTGCGGGGTTAATCTATAACAAATTATCGGATATCCAGCCATGCTGTGCATCGACTCTCTGGTGAGTCTCGAAATATCCGGCAAGGATAAAAAAATATCCGAGTCCTGTGGTAGTAAGGACTATAATACCCACAAGAGAAGAATCTGTATTATCGAGGACCTCTCATGACCAAATCAACAAATGCTGGTGACCCCTTGCGCATCCTGATCCTGTTCGCCGACTATGGCTTTGGGCACCGGGCGGCGGCTATGGCGCTCAAAGCCGCCCTGGAGCAGCTGTATGGGGAGCAGGTCGTGGTGGAGATGGTCAACCCGATAGACGACCCCACCGCGCCCGGCTTCTTGCGCAAGGAGCAGCAGCGCTACGACCGGCGAGTGACCGAGACCCCGCAGCTTTACAAGCTGGGCTATGAGATCGGCGATATGGCTGTGACAGCCGATCTGCTCGAAAGCTCGATGATCGTCTTGCTGCACGATGCGGTGCGTAAGGCGCTCAAGCTTTTCCGCCCGCACGCCATCTTGTGCACCTACCCGTTCTACCTCCCGACCCTATCCGGCATCTACACCCTCTCCGGCGAATACATCCCGATCCTGACCGTGGTCACCGATTTCACCGATGTCAACAAGCTGTGGTTCAACTCGGTGGCAGAGCTGACCGCCGTGCCGACCGGGATCGCCCGCCAGCACGCCCTGCAGCGGGGACTGATCCCTGAGAGCGTGCTCGTCACCGGCATACCGGTCATGCCGGCCATCGCCAATGAGAAACGCTCGAAGGCGGAGATACGCCAGGAGTTGGGCTGGGACGCAGACACCTTCACCCTGCTGGCGGTGGGCAGCAAACGCGTGCGCAACCTGCCTGAAGCTCTGCACGTGCTTAACCATTCCGGTCTGCCGCTGCAGCTGGCTGTGGTGGCAGGCGGAAATGATAGCTTATTCAGCTCATTCCAGGCAACCGAATGGCACCATACGGCGCATATCTACAACAAGGTGAGCAATATACCTACCATGCTGCACGCCGCGGACGCACTGCTGTGCAAGGCTGGCGGGCTGATCACCTCCGAGGCGCTGGCAGCCGGGCTGCCGCTGCTGTATGTGGACGTGATCCAGGGGCAAGAGACGGGCAACGTCGAATACATTCTTGAACAAGGCGCCGGCGAGCTAGCAACCGATCCGGTGATCGCGCTGGAAACGCTCTTCCACTGGCTTGAGCATGGCGCCGCGCTGCTTAACGAGCGGGCTGCCAACGCCCGCAGCATTGCCCACCCGCAGGCCGCCATCGAGATCGCCCAGCTGGCGTATTTGGCGGCTCAACGCGGTCCACGTCCGGTCGGCAAGCCGCTCTTCGACCGCAAGCGCCTGACCGCCCTGCTGGACAGGTTCGATGTGCCTTGGAGGAGCGGAGAGAACAGGGGATAACCGCCTCGAGCGCA
Source organism: Chloroflexota bacterium (assembly GCA_032124675.1). Taxonomy (GTDB): domain Bacteria; phylum Chloroflexota; class Anaerolineae; order Anaerolineales; family UBA4823; genus JAQBDA01. The sequence goes on along the minus strand of JAQBDA010000097.1, from coordinate 6,544 downwards.
ATGACTCAATTCGCGACCAGATTCTTTAGATAACTCTGTGTCTCTGTGGTGGAATAATCAATCGTTCACCAGGAACTCAGCCCACAGCGGGTAGTGGTCCGAGATGCGCCACGAGACCTGGTCTTTCTCGAGGCCGCGTGATTTCAAAGCCACTTTCAGAAAATCGAACGAGCCGCCGCGGTTGTACTTCATCGAAAGTGCCGGCACACCTCTATCTCCCATGAACCAGGCGATCTGGTCATAAAATTTGTCTTTCTGCGGGTCGAAAGGGTCGGAGAAAATTGTACGCGGTACTTTGTTCAGATCGTCGGGGGTGAACAGCCCGGTGGACGTGAAAGCCTGGTAGAGCAAATCGTCCTTGCGGTCGATGTTGAAGTCACCCAGGGCGATCAGGTTGTGATCCCAGGAATTCATATCGCGTGCCCACTCTGCCAGCCAATCGGCGATAGCCTGTACCTCCGGCAGGCGTTCCTCCTCATTTTTGCCGTAAAGCACATGCAGCGTAACCAGGATAAAAGTTCGTGTAGCAGAACGAAAGCTGACCGCGTACGGCGTGCGGGCGAACTGCCTGCGCAGCGCCGCCGGTTTGATGACATCTAACTGCTCGGACGGCACCACAAGCTCGCACGCCAGCCCGGAGATATTCACTTTACGCTGGTCGAAGAGGAACGCCATCCGCTCCCATGTCCCGGCGCTGCCTTTGGTCTCATCGGTCAGGATCAAGCCCCAGTGGTCAGCGCCGTTGTTCAAAAGCTTCAAAGTATGGCGCAGTGCCTTCAGCGTGCCGCGTACTTCCTGCAATGCGATCACATCGAAGCGTGAGATGATCTCGCTGATGATGCGCAGCGAGTGCAGGTCACGCTTGGGTGAGTCATCTGAACCGGAGGCCCATTTCTCGGTCAGGTCGCTGAAAGCGCGGATATTCCACGTGGCGACAAGGACGTTATGGTCCAGTACTTTGCGCGGGATGGTCTCATCCAGCAGCTCCCGCAGCTCAACCAGCTCGGCGGCAACATCGGGTGGAGGTGGGTCGGTTATTTTTGGCATAGGTGTAGTCTACAGGAGATTTCCCACTGCGTCAATTCTCTGCCGCGACTTCCCCTCGGGGCGGCTGGCCCACGAATTCCGGCAGCCGCTGGAGGAGCAGAATGACGGCGGCGCACAGAGCCAGCAGTGAGATTAATCCGCCGGTGTAATAGACCGCCTGCGGGCTGATGCTCATAAAGGCATAGCCGGCCCACAGCGGTCCGACGATCAGCGCCAGGCTGCGGGCGGACTGGTAGGTGCCCAAAAGCTGGCCGCGGCTCCCTTGCCCGCCGAAAAGCGTCAGCATCGACTGCATGGCCGGTTGGCTGACGCCCTGCCCGAAAGCGTAGGGCGCGAACAGCAGGGTGATAAGTATGGCAGAATCGATCGATGCGATCCCAAAGAAGGCGACCACCACCGAAGCCTGCCCGACCACCAGCAGGCGGCGCTCCCCCAGGCGCTTGACCAATGGCTTGAGCAGCGCAAGCTGGGTGACCACCTGCATTATGCCGTTGAAAGTCAGCATCAGACCGATATACAGCTGCACGCGCTCCTGGTACTGCGGGCCGGAGAATAGCACCCTATCTGCGAAGAGCGAAAAGGTCGCCGGCAGCGCCGAGAATGCCAGCGAGCTGAGGAAGGCAACCAGCAGCACCAGCAGGATCAGACGGTTGCTGAGCAGCTCGCCCAGGGGGATGCCGCGGCTTTGACCGGATTGGGTCTCGCGGCGTTCCTCCGGCGGCAGCGATTCCTTCAGCGTGAAGATGGTCAGCAGCAGGGTGAAGGTGGTGATCAGCGCCGCGCCGATGAACGGCGCAACCACGCCGTAGCTGCTGAGCACACCGCCGAATGCCGGTCCGAAGATGAAGCCCATACCAAAGGCTGCCTGCACCAATCCCAGACCCTGGGCGCGGTCTTTCTGGTCGGTAATATCACTGACGTAAGCCTGCGCGATGGTGATGTTCCCGCCGGTGATGCCATCCAGGATGCGTGCAGCGTACAGTATGATCATCCCACCGCTGACTGCCAGCCCGAGTCCGAGGCTGTCGATTGCCGCCCCCAGCGGGCGGGCGAAAATAAATAGCAAGAAGGCTGCTACGGTGCCTGCCTGGCTGATGATCAGCAGCGGGCGCCTTCCGTAGCGGTCAGATAGCCGCCCCAGCCAGGGTGCAGCCAGGAACTGCGCCCCGAAATAGGCGGTCGATAGCAGGGTGATCTGCAGGATGCTCCCGTTGAACTCTCCCTCCGCGAAAAGCGGCAGGATGGGTATGATCACCCCTGCGCCGAGGATATTGGTGAATACGACCAGCAGGATCGGGAAGATGCGCCGGGTATCTATACCTCCCGGGGCTGCCTGGACGGCGGTCATCGGTTCTCCATGGAAGGGAAGTATAACATCCTGCTGGCCGGTTTCCGCAGCGATACCGCACCAGACCGTTCATCCGGTATAATTCTTGTGGATTGAGAGGAAATGTGACCGCAGAAACCGCTAAATCAAGACCTGACATCTCACAGATCACAGATTATCTCTATCTGTCTGCCTGGCCGGAGGGCGAGCACGTTGATGAGATCACCGGTTTAGGCGTGCGGCTGATCCTTTCTATGCACTGGGGCAGGCCCTCCCGGTCGCTGGGGGAGGCGCCGCTTCATTTGCTGTGGCTGCCCACAATCGACAGCCCGCTCACCCCCATGCCGGTTGCCTCGCTTCAGCGGGGCGTGGAGGCTGCTCTGCCTGTCATCAAGGATGGCTGGGGTGTGCTGGCACACTGCCGGTACGGCATCCACCGCAGCGCGGCGATGGCGTGCTGTGTCCTGGTAGGGATGGGGTCGACCGCCGGGCAGGCGATGCAGCAGGTCAAGGAGAAACGCCCCATCGCCGACCCGTATATCTGGTACATCCGAAAGAGGATCGAGATGTTCGAACGGCACTGGCGCAGTGTTCGTAGATAAATTAACAACCCTCTCCATTCCATCTTAAATGCACCTGTGTAGGACAAATTGCCAATTTGTCCCCTAGTTTTATTTCCACAAGACACTTTCCTTCGGAAAACAATTCGGACATTCCAGTGTAAATCGTCATACGGTTATTACGTACCCTATATCGCGATCAACGCCACTGCTGCCAGACACAGCCCCACCCCCAGCCACTGGGTGGGCGAGACTTGCTCTTTGCTGATTATCCTGGAGAGCAGCACCGTGCCCGCCGGGTACATCGAGGACAGCACCGCCGCCACATCCAGGCGGGTGAGCTGCTGCGCCGCCAGGTAGAAGGCGTTGCCGCCCGCATCCAGCAGCCCGGCAAATAACGCCAGCCAGACCTCAGCCCGCGCGCCGGCTCTCAAACGTGCCGCGAATACGATCAGGAATGTCAGTGCCAGCTGCACAGCTTTGGTGACCGCCAGCGGGCCAAAAATGTGACCGTCTGAGACTTGAGCCAGGAGAACGAAAAAGCCGCCGAAAAACAGACCGGCTGTCACAGCCAGCCCGACACTGCGCAGGCGCGCCTGACCATCTACCTTGCCGCTGCTGGATGCCAGCCAGATACCCCCCAACCCAACCAGGAAACCGAGCATCTGCTGTGGGTCAGGCAGTCCTTCCAGGAACGCCCCAACAACGACCGGCACACCCGCACCCACAACACCCGCGGTAGGGGAGACGATGGCCGCGCTGCCCTGCGCCAAACCGCGGTACAGGAACACCAGCCCTAACCCGCCCGATACGCCTGCTGCGGCTGCCCAGATGGCATCAGAGCGGGAGGGCAACCCTTCTCCAGCCAGCAGCGCCAGCAGCATAGTGACACCTAATCCGGAGATCGCCGCCAGCCCCAGCACCAGGAAGGGGTTGCTGCGCCGCGAGGCGAACCCGCCGCTGAAATCACTGCCGCTCCAGGTGGCGGCAGCTGCCAGCGCCATCAGCACGCCCGGCAGCTGGGTGAATAAAGTTGGCATAAGGTTTTTTAGGTTATTCTATCTCGCCGCCCGGGAAGGCGGACGTTCCTCGCCCAGCCTTTGAACGATTCCCAGTAGGAGGGTTCTGATTCGGGCTCCGGGGGCAGGGGCGGCGGCTCCAGGATTTTACGGTAAGCGTAGCGAAAGATGATATTCCCGGTGGCGATCACCGGCGTTGCCAGCAGCGCTCCCAGCACGCCGAAAGCCATCGCTCCGGCAATCGTGCCGACCAGAACGATGACCGGCGGCAGGTTGACCGCATCCCCCATCACCTTCGGCACAAGGAACTGGTTCTCGATGAACTGGATCAGCACGTAAAGCCCCAGGACCAGCAGGGCGAATACGATAGGGTTGATAGCAAAATGTGTCGATCCGAAGAGCAGCGCCAGCAGGACCGCCGGTATTGCCGCCAGTGTAGGCCCAACGCTGGGGATCAGCTCCAACAGCCCGGCGATGATACCCAGGAACAGCGCCTGCGGCACGCCTAACACGGCGTTGCCCAACGTGATGGCTGTTCCGATGATCAGCATCAAAGTAAGCTGCCCGCGCAGGAAGGATGTCCAGGTCTGGCTTATTTCCCCCATCAGCGAGATCAGCTCGGGCTTGTAGACATCCGGCACCAGGTCGGGATACCAGCCGGCGACATGTCTGGCAGCCAGCGACATCTGCAGTGAGATCAATAAGGTGATGACGATGCTAACCAGCAGCGTGACGACAGGTCCCAGGATGTTTGCCAGGGTTACCAGCGTCCCGGCGAGCTGCGGCACCAGGGTTGCCAGGGTGATATCCTGCACCGGGATGGGCAGCTGTGCCTGTTCGGCGTAGTTCAGCAGGGCGCTCCTCACGGCAGCCAGAACCGGTCCCAGGGCTGTTTGCAGCACCACGTTGCCTTGCAGACTTGCGATGAGTCGCTCCAGACCGGAGACTGCATTGCCGGCCAGCCCCTGGTAGTCGAAATCGATGAACAGGTTGATGGTATCCAGCAGGCTGGGGATGACCAGCAGCAAACCGGCTGCCAATGCCAGCATCACCAGGACGTAAGTAACTGCAACAGCCCGGCCCCAGCTCATGCGCCGGCTCAGATAGTGGATGAGCGGATTGATGAACAGAGCCAGCACCGCGGCGGTGATGACCATCGGGATCACCCCTCGCCCGATGTAGACGATCACCAGCGCTGCCAGGAACAGGAAGACGCCTACGATGTACTTGGTGGGCGTGGTCCAGGCTGAGTTGGGTGGCAGGACCGGTTCGTGCCTGGTTTGCCCGCCGGTTTGGGTGGGTCGGGGTGATTTTTCGGGTTGGCGCTCAGTTTTATTTGCCATATCTGTGCTGTCCGGCTCGCCCTCCTGCGACTGGATAGCTGCCGGCGCAGATGGAGTTAGCCGGCGTAACAGCACTGCGAAGACTGCCACAGCAACGCCTGCCAGCGCGCCAATTGAGAATACCGTTATCCGGTCGGTTTCTGAGCGATTGTCCATATAGAAATTGTACCCAACAAGATATAACCCTGAACCATCAGGCTGGTTTCGAAAAGTAAGCGGGCGAGCGGCATTGCCGCTCGCCCGCTTGATCTAGTGGTATCCTGGGTCGATCCCGGTCAGCGCCTGATCAACGGCAGATAGAGCAGCTGGAAGCTGGCGCTGGTCGTTCCGCTGGCTTGCTCTGAAATACTGCTGTCCAGCCCGGAAGTCGCCGTCAGGGTGAAAGTGTCGCTGAAGATGGCCGCCTCTCCCGCCGGGAACAGCGGGATGGTCACCTGCACGGTCGCCGTATCTGCCTGCCCAGGACCTATTGCAAGGTTGGGTGGAACTGTAGCAGACCAGCTGTTGCCCGCAACATTTAATCCGAATGTATCGGTGTAGTTGCCGGTATTGGTGATCGTATAGCTGTAGTCGACCGTACCGCCTGGGATGCCGTTCTTGCTCAGGGAAGGCGGTGCAAGCTGCATTCCAGGTGCAACCAGGGAGCGTGTCGTGCCTGTCGCTTGCAGGGACTGGCTGGGATCTCCGGTGGATACTGCACTGAGCGTGAACGTATCGCTAACATCCAGGTTGTCCGGGATCACAGCCGGGGTCTCGACGTGCACGGTGACCGTCATAGAAGACGCCGCACCGACATTGATGTTCGAGGATCCTGCTATAGTTGTGGGCCAGGCGTTCCCGCTCACGGTCAGGTCGTAGCTGTCAGCCTGCCCCAGATTGAGCAGCGTGAAGACATAGTCAACCCCGGTCGAGGGAAGCGTGGTCTGGTTTTGGTCAGGACCGAGCAAGGTAGAAAAACCAGGCTGGCAGCTCTGGACGGTCACATCATCGATATCCCAGCCGGGGCGAGAGACGGAATTATCCGTCCCCAGTCGGAAGCGGAACATCGCAGACTGCCCGGCATAGGCGCTGATATCGACGACCGAATCCAGGTAGGGCTGCGGGTTGTTACCGCACCAGGCGTTCAAGTTGGCCAGTGGATTTCCGAAACCGGCTGAGATGGGGCCATCGTACGGGTCGGTAAGCAGGTCAGCGCCGGTAGATTGCGTCCAGATTGTGCCGCCGTCCGTGGAGACCTCCAGGATCCCG